>CACZSN010000028.1 GCA_902783835.1 uncultured bacterium | reverse complement strand
TTTTAGATTATTCAGTTATTTTGGAACTTTCACGCAGCTTGGTTTTAATTGGAGTCCGGCTCCGTTTCACTCGCCGAGTGCGTTACGTCCCGATTTTAAATTATTCAGTTATTTAAGTTATTCAATTTCACGGTTTTCAAGAAATCAAATACTTGTGACTTAATTATAAATGCTAAAAAGATAATTTCCAGTCTTTTTTTCAAATTATTTTAAATTATTTAACAAAGGTACGATATCATTGAAATTCCAATACTTATTATTCATAGGAAAATAGAGAGATTGGACAATAATATACGGATTTTCTTCATCAAAGGCATGGTCAATTTCGTTGTAGCCCAAGCAACTTTTATTTTCGTTGATTCTGTCTTTATTAGGAACGATAAGCACCTTAACATTTTTATCCGAAAGCATTAAAGAGCGTATCATTGATTGTTCGCAGCTATCGAAGAGCAAGAACGGTTTGTCTTTATATTCCGCGGGAGCAATTGAGACGAGACCGTTTGCGTTATGCATTTTTTCGAGCAGGAAATTTTTGTATTCGAGAGCATTTATGCAACTTCCGTACTGAATGAGGCATTGAACGATACCGCAAACGCAAGCTGTTTTAATCAAGTTATTGCATAATTTTTCTTTATTATATTTTATATTTAAAGCAAAAACCAAATTAATATCAAAAACGATTAACGCAAACAACAATACCGTTAAAGGGATATAATTAATATTTAAAAACGGATTGAGTTGAAATTTTGTAAATTCATATATTGAATAGAGAGTGAAAAGTGTCACAATAGTAGCGGCAACGGCTTCTTTTTTACCCAAATCTTTTTTTCTTAAAAATCCATAAGCGAAGAAGAAAACAGCTATTACGGAGATTAAAATATCAGATAAGATTAAGTTAGAGAAAACATTTGATATTGAAGCACAGAAGGAAGAAAAGACGACTTGAAGATTAGTACAAGTACTGCCGTCTTCGCCAACGGCAAAAAATGTTCTGTAAATCAAATATAATGCCGAGCCCAAGGATGCCAAAGTTATATAGAGTTTTATTTTCCAATGTTTAACGTGACCTTTCAAAAATAAAATCGCACCTGTCAAAGCAAGCAAAATACAGGGAATAATCATATTTGAACTTGATTGAAACATATATCCGGAGAGCAAAATAATGAATAAATATTCAAATTTTGAGACTTTTTCTTCCGTCCAAAAATATTGCAAAAGGATGAAGAACATCGGAATTGCGAGTAATGTAGCTTCTTTCGGATAGCAAGACATCGGAATTGTAAACAATGCGTAGAAAAACAGTGCAAATGAAGCTATTTCAAACTTTTGAGTTCTTTTTGCAACGACGAAATTAAACATTGTTGCCAAAAACGAAGTCAGTAAGCAAGAGAAAGTATACAAATTTAATTTATCCAAAATACTTTCGTTGAAAATCGGGGTCAAAATGTTGTATGGCAAAGCAAGCAATCTGTTGCTGAAATTTTCGGGAGCCATAACGTGGCAAAAATAATAGAAATTGCCGCTTGATTGTTTTTGTAAAACAGCCAAAAACATTGACGGAATATCAAAGAACAATCCCCGTCCGGAAATTGCGGAAAAAAGCATCAGCAAAATCACACTAAATCCAAACAATATTAATAATGTTTTGTTATTTTCAATAAAGTTTTTGTCATTCATCTTCTAATCCTCAACTGTTCTTTCCAATTATAACACCTCATAAAAAGTTATGAAAAACAAAATTGAAGCTCTATTGAAAATCAACAATAATGATATTTTCTAAAAAAAATAAATATGTTTGTCGTATAATTTTATTGTAAAAATTTAGACAAGAGGACTCCGAAATGGAAACTTTAACTGGAAATCAGATAAGACAAGCATTTATAGACTTTTTTAAAGATAAACACCAACACACTGTTGTTGAAAGTTCTTCATTAATTCCGAACAATCCGACCGTGTTGTTGACAACAGCGGGCATGTTGCAATTTGTGCCTTATTACTTAGGTTTGGAAAAACCTCCGTTTAACCCGCCAAGAGCAACAAGCTGCCAAAAATGTGCAAGAGCGGGCGGAAAAGATTCCGATATTGAAAATGTCGGCAGAACACCCCGCCACCACACGTTTTTCGAAATGCTCGGAAATTTTGCATTCGGAGACTATTATAAAAAAGATATTATCCCTTGGAGTTGGGATTTTGTTACAAATTATTTGCACTTAGACCCGTCTCGTCTTTGGATTACGATTTTTGAAAATGATGATGAATCATTCAAAATTTGGACTGAAGATGTCGGAGTAGCTCCGGAAAGAGTAATCAGAAAAGGTAAAAAAGATAACTTCTGGGGTCCTCCGGGGGCAACGGGTTCTTGCGGACCTTGCTCGGAAATTCACTATGACCTTGGCGAAGACCTCAAATGCTCCGATGATTGCGGCATCGCAACCTGTGAATGCGATCGTTGGGTCGAAATTTGGAACTTGGTATTTACAGAACTTTTCCAAGATGAAGAAGGCAATCAATCACCTTTGGAAAAGAAAAACGTTGATACGGGCATGGGACTTGAAAGAATTGCAATGGTTTGCCAAGGCAAACGTTCAACATTCGACACAGACCTTCTTATGCCGATAGTTAACAAAGTTTGCGAAATTACCGGTGCAAAATATAAAGAAAACGAAAAAACAGATATTTCAATAAGAATTATCACCGACCATGCCCGTTGTGTAACATTTATGATTAACGACGGTGTAATTCCAGGAAACGAAGGAAGAAGCTACGTTTTGAGAATGATTTTGCGTCGTGCATTGAGACACGGCAAAATCCTCGGCACGGAACTTCCGTTCCTTTACAAAATCGTAGATACCGTAATCGAAAATTACAAAGGTGCATATCCTGATTTGGAAAAGAATGCCGAAAGAATTAAAGACACCATCAAAAAAGAAGAAGAAAGATTTAAGGTAACTTTGGACAGAGGTTACAAACTTCTTGAAGACTTGATGGCAGACGGCAAAGATATTTCAGGCGAAGATGCATTCAAATTATACGATACATACGGTTTCCCGCTTGAATTAACGGTTGAAATTGTTGCGGAAAAAGGCTTAAAAGTTGATGTTGACGGTTTTAACAAGGCTATGGCTGAACAAAAAGAAAGAGCAAAAGCCGCAACTCAAAAAATCAGTCTTACTGACGATTTGGTCTATGTAAACATTGAAAATAAATACGGAAGCACAAACTTCATCGGCTACGAAGAAACTGAATGCAGCGATGCAAAAATCGTTGAAAAAGTAGACGTTGAAGGCGGATTTACCGATATAATTTTAGACAAAACTCCGTTTTATGCTGAATGTGGCGGTCAAATCGGAGATACGGGCATAATCGAAAGCGATAACCTTAAAGCTGTCGTTTTGAATACTTTCAAAGTAAATCACCTTTCCGTTCACAGAGTAAAAGTTATTAACGGTGAAGTTACAATCGGCGATACAGTTAAGGCTGTAATTGACAAAGAACGCCGTCACAATATCACAATTCACCACTCGAATGCTCACCTTTTGCAAGCTGCATTGGTAAAAGTTTTGGGCGATGAAGTTAAACAAGCAGGTTCTCAAGTTGAAGAAAACAGAACCAGATTTGACTTTTCATTCTCAAGAGCGATGACTCACGACGAAATTCAAAAAGTCGAAGATATTATGAACGACTGGATTGGAGCTGATTATAAGCAAAATACATCTGTTATGGATGTACAAGATGCTATCAACTCCGGAGCAACCGCCCTTTTCGGTGAAAAATACGAAGACAAAGTCAGAATGGTTGCAATCGGTGATGTTTCAAAAGAACTTTGCGGCGGTACTCACGTAAAATCAACAGGCGAAATCAGATTAACAAAAATCGTCTCTGAATCAGCAATCGCAGCAGGTACAAGACGTATCGAAGCTGTCTGCGGTAAAGCTGCAATTAATTGGTTGTCCGAAAAAGCAAACGAAATTGACCAAATTGCACACCTTTTCAAAATTCCGCACACAGAAGTTGTTGAAAAAGTTGAAAAACTTTCGGAAGAAAATAAAAATCTTCAAACCGAAATCAATACATTGAAAGAAGAATCGGCCGTTTCAAAAATTCAATCTTTCGTAAGCAGAGCGGAAGATTTGAAAGACGGAAAACTTTTCGTAACCAAAATCGATGCAATACCTTCGCTCTTTATGAAACCTGCAATCGAAAAATTAAGCTCAAAATTAGGCAATTCAATTATTGTGCTTGCTTCAGTACAAAACCCCGAACAAATTTCAATTTGTGTTAAAGTTTCGGATAATTACGTTAAAGCAGGTGTTAATGCAGGCAGTATCGTAAAAGCAATCGCGGAAGCCACAGGCGGCAGAGGAGGCGGACGTCCTAACTTCGCACAAGGCGGCGGTAAAGATTCTTCTAAACTTGATGAAATTTTGATTAAGATAAAAGAAGAAATCATCAAATCACTTTAATTTCTAAATAAAACGGCGGGAGCAAACTCCCGTCGTTTGTTAGTATTTCGGAGAAAAAATGATACAAAAAGAAAAAACAGTACAAACAGAAACGATTTTTTCGGGAAAAGTCTTTGATATTCACTCAGATGAAGCAACCATTGGAGATAATCCGACTTTGCAACACAGAGAAGTAATTATTCACAGTGGCGGTGTTTCAATAGTTGCCGAACATGAAGGAAAAATTGTTTTGGTAAGACAATTCAGATACGGTGCTCAACAAATTATGCTCGAAATTCCCGCAGGAAAACTCGACCACGGAAATGAAGATATTTTATCGGCAGCAAAAAGAGAACTCGAAGAAGAAACAGGCTATCACGCAGAAAAATGGACTTCTTTAGGTCATATTTTTTCGACACCCGCAATTTGTACGGAAAAAATATATCTTTTCTTGGCGGAAAATTTGACAGCCGGCAAACCTCATCCCGATGATGGTGAAATTGTTGAGTATATTGAACTTCCGAAAGAAAAAGTTTTTGAAATGGTAAAAAACGGTGAAATTTGTGACGCAAAAACGATTTGCGGATTAATGAGGGCATATAAATTATGATTAAAATGGTAGTTTGCGATATTGACGGAACGATTTTTAACGGGGTCGCTTTCACGCAAAATCTTTTGGATTGCGTAGATAAAATCAGAAAAGACGGTATAAAGTTTGTAATCGCAACAGGAAGAACTTATTGCGGTGCAAAACAAGTAGTGGCACCTCTCCACATTGATACCCCGATAATCTGTTACCAAGGTGCAACCATTCATTCTCCCGAAGGTAAACTGATTTACGAAAAAAGCCTTAACAGAGAACTTGCACTTGATATCTTAAATTACCTCAAGACGATGGACATCCATCCCAATATTTATATTGACGACAAATTGTATTGCGAAAAAGAAACAAGCTACGTCAAAAAATACTCTGATTTTCAAAAAGTTCCCTACACAATCGTAGATGACATTTCAAAAAAAGATTTTAAATCAATGAACAAACTTCTCGTTATTGACAATGATACCGAAAAAGTAAAATGGATAACAAATAATTTACAGGAACGTTATTCAGGCAAAATATACTCAAGAATGTCCACGACAACATTCTGCGAAATTTGTGCCGACGGCATCTCCAAAGGAAATGCCGTCAAAATCGTCGCCGACATGTACGGTATTAAACAAGATGAAATTATGGGTTGCGGAGACCAAAACAATGACATCGAACTTTTAACTTGTGCCGGAATCGGTGTTGCGATGGGAAATGCGACAGATACACTCAAAGGTTATGCCGACTACATCACTGATACAGTCAATAATGACGGGGTTGTCAAAGCAATTAATAAATTTGTTTACGGAGCAGAATAATGACAGAATACAGAATCGGACAAGGTTCAGATTTGCACGTTTTAGCGGAAAATCGTGATTTTATTTTGGGCGGGGTAAAAATCCCGCACTCAGTAGGATTTAAAGCTCATTCCGACGGAGATGTCCTTATTCATGCAATTATTGACTCTCTCTTCGGTGCATTATGTCTCGAAGATATCGGAGCACACTTTCCTGACAATAATCCTAAATACAAAAATGCAGACAGCCGAAACCTTTTAAGAGAAGCTATTTCCATTGTTCGTGGAAAAGGATGGGAAATCAATAACCTTGATTCAACTATCCATGCAGAAGCTCCAAAACTTCGTCCTCACATTGAAAGTATAAGAAAAAGTTTAGCGGAAATTTTGGACATAGATACAGATAAAGTTTCAGTTAAAGCAAAAACATCCGAAGGTGTTGATGCAGTAGGCGAAAAACTTGCAGTCAGAGTTGATTGCGTTGTTCTGTTGAAAAAATAGAAAAACTATTTTTCTTCCGCTCTGAATTTTTCAACTTGTGCAATTAATTCTCTTGCTTTTTCTTCAATACCGCTTGCATCTTCGTTGTCGTACAAATCTCTGCCGATTCCGACAGCAACGGCACCCGCTTTTAAATAAGCATAAACATCTTCAATTTTGATATTACCTGTCGCAATTACATTCAAAAACGGCATCGAACGAAGCATATCTTCAATATACATTACTCCGCCCATAGGAGTTGTCGGATAAACTTTAATCAACGGTGTTCTTGCTTTCCAAGCTGAATAAGCTTCATTGGGAGTTGTTGCCGTCATAATCAACGGTAATTTATGAGTTTGACAAATTCTGACCAAATTCATTTGAAAAACAGGAGAAACGATTCCCGAAGCACCCGCGTTAATTGCGGTTTGAGCCTGTCTTTGCGTAATAATTCCGCCAGCCATAATCGTCATTTTTTCCGTTGAATTCAAATAATGAATAACATCAAGAATTTCGGAATTTTGGATGATAATTTCGATTAAATCAACACCTGCTTTGCAAAGTGATGTTGCAATTTCAATAACTCTTTCAGGGTCACTTACTCTGACTACACCATATGCTTTTTTGTCTATAATTTTTTGAATAGCGTTCATATTACGTTATCTCCCCTTTTTCCCGATATTGAACGGAAACAAATTAAACCCTAAAAGTGAAGTATTTGTTTCGTTTTCAAAGCCTAAAATTTTTGTTAAATCATCTCTTAATTCAGAAATGTCTTCATACTTTCTCAAAGTTCCGTCAAGTGCAATAGAAACATCGCCTGTCTCTTCCGAAACAACAAGACAAGCACAATCCGAAGCTTCACTCATACCGATTGCAGCTCTGTGTCTCGTACCGTATTTCCAACTGAGTTTCGGATCTTCCGTCAAAGGCAAAAGTACGCCTGCCGCTGTAATTTTATTATCCACAATAACCATCGCTCCGTCATGCAACGGTGTATTTGGGTGAAATATTGTCAAAATTAATTGACAAGAAACATCCGCATTTATCTTCGTTCCAACATCCGAAAACAAAAAGTCATTATCTTGTTTTCCGAAAACAATCAACGCTCCGATGTGTGTCTTACTGCAATACTTTACGGCTTCCAAAATTTCCTTAACGGTTCTGACATTGGAATCACTTGTTTTTTTGACAGAGAAAAAGTTTCTGCTCAAAAATCCTGTTTGTCCTAAATAACCCAAGAACTTACGCAATTCGGGTTGAAAAACAACAACCAAACTGAAAACAATAATCGTAACTACCGTTTTTACGAAAAATCCTAAAATTGTCAAATTCAAATGCACTAAAAGTTCACTTATCGCCCAAGCAATAATCAAGACAATTAAACCTTTTACTAGTGTTTCAGAGTGCGTACCTTTAATGTATTGATTATAAACAAACAAGACAAAAATAAGAATTATTGCAAGTTGAAAAATATCCACCGCATCAAGGTGAAAATTGTTCATAACATAAGAAAACAAAATATCAGGAGTTAAATGTTTCATACTACTTTAACATCTCCGGAATTTCATCATTTTCAACAAGTTCTTCAAAAGATTGTCTTCTTACCATAATTTGAGCCACACCGTCTTTTACAATAACGGCGGCAGGTTTCAAGGTTCTGTTGTAATTACTCGACATTGAATAACAATAAGCACCCGTATCGTATAAACAAATCAAGTCACCTTCTTGTAATTTTGGCATTTCAACATCTTTTATCAAAATATCACCGGACTCGCAATATCTTCCGGCAAGAGTCACAATTTCTTTTTCCTCATCGGCATAGGAAACTTTTTCCGCAGTATATGCGGCATCATAAAGGGCAGGACGGATATTATCAGCCATTCCGCCGTCAACCGCAACATATTTTCTTCCGTTCGGAACTTGTTTATAACTTCCTGCCGTATAGACCGTAATACCTGCCGTACCTACAATACAGCGACCGGGTTCAATATAAAGATGAGGTTTTTCAATTCCGTATTTTTCACAATTTTCATCGAACGATTTTTTTATAACATCCGCAATCTTATAAATCGAAATCGGTTCATCCGATTCAACATATTTAATACCTGCTCCGCCGCCGATATTGAAGGTATTTAGACTTAAGCCGAACTTATCCTTGATAAGCTTTGCTTCCCTCATCATAACTTCCACGGCATCGTGATAAACCTGAGTTTCAAAGATTTGAGAACCCAAATGTGCATGAAGTCCGACTAAATTGAGGTTTTTATATTCATTAACGACGAGTGAAACTATATCATCAATTTGAGTCAAATCAAATCCGAATTTTGAATCAATATTTCCTGTTTGAATGTATTCATGCGTATGACATTCAATACCCGGAGTAATTCTAAGCAAAATATTAACGGTAACATTTTTTTCTTTTGCTATTTTGTCAAGATTTTTTGCTTCCGTAAAATTATCCACAGAAAAAAGTTGAACACCGAAATCGATTGCAATACGAAGTTCTTCGCAAGTTTTATTGTTTCCGTTAAAAACAATATTCTTCATATCAAAATCAGCCGAGTGAGCCGTATAAAGTTCGCCCGCAGAAACACAATCGAGTCCGAAATTTTCTTTTTGCATAATTTTGCAAATTGCTTTTGTCATAAAGGCTTTAGCCGCATACATCATATGAATATCACGACCTTCAAATGCCTTTTTAAAATCCTTGGTAATGCTGTCGATTGTAGCATAATCATAAATATAAAGAGGAGAACCGAATTGTTTTATCAACTCCGGAATTTCTATACCGCCAATTTCCAATATGCCGTTTTTGTTTCTGTTACAGGTTTTTGGTCTGACTGATTGATTTGCGGTATTGTTCATTAATGATTCCTCTAAGATGTTCCTTTTTTATAATACCGTTAAATAATTAAATTTACAATATTGAAATTACTTAAAAAAATCATTATAACTATATTATGAAAAAAATATTTTTGATAATTTTATCATTGTTTTTGTTTGCACAAGTTCCTTGCTTTGCCGAAATTGATTGGGAAGAATTGTATGAAAATTCACAACCATTCGGCACAAAATTAATGCACGACATTGACCCTTATGAGGACGAGGACAATTTCAAATACGCATATACCCCTTATCCTCTTTTCAGAACAAGTGTCGTTTTATATTACAAAAATATGAGAATTGATTCCGGATATTATCAACTTACCCCAAGGAAAATGAACGGAAAATATTATATTTTCTTTAAAACTTGCGGAAAAGTTAAATACATTATCCCTGTTGTAAAACGGGAACTCGTAGAAGAAATGTTTTACAAGAAATATGTTCCGGAACCGAAATTGACAAGAGGTCAAACTATTGCAAAAAATTGGAAACATTTTTGGCGAAGAATATTCAAAGACAGCGGAAAACAACCGCCTCCGTCATCTTACGTCGAAATGATGAACCTCGAAACCTGCTATGTTTTGAAACTCTATTTTAAAAATCATTGTTATTTTTCGGTTTATAAAAAAGTTCCTTATTAACATTAAAAAAAGACGGTATTTCTACCGTCTTTTTCAGTTTTAACATCTAAAAGAATTATTTTGCCATAGCCTTTCTGACTTCAGCTTTATATTTTTCAACGTTCGGTTGAAGAACTTCAGGCATAGCTGTTTCCATCGGTGTAACAAGATTGAGTTCACGTCTCAAAATGTCACCTGTATAAATAGTTTCAAAATGCTTAAGTTCAATAAATTGAGCGATGCTTTCCAAAGTCAAATCATCAAGAATAATTCTTGAAACGGGGTGTTGTGCTGAATATGCGGCAACAACTCCTTCCAAGATTGCATTTGTAACTTTGTCATCGTTTTCGTAATTTACAAAAGTGAAGAATGAATCAACGTTTGCTTCGTCAAGATCTGCTTCAGCGTTGTAGTGAAGGTATCCGGGACCAACGTTTGTATCTGTTGAAATTCTTGCCTTCAAGCTTTCATTCTTAAGTTGTTTTTCCCAAAGAGTTGTACCCATAAATGCATCTGAGAAGTATTCAACAAAATGTTTTCTCTTACCTGCTTTATAAGCGTTTACGTTGAAAGTTGCGAGTTGCAAAGCAAGGTTTTCAGCAACATTTTCGTTCAAGAATGCTTCTTGTGCAGCCAAAGATGATTCAAGCATTTTCTTAACATCGTCTTTTGCAATACCTGCAAATGCGAGTGCAAAAATTGTTGCATCATCGAAGATTGAGAAACGTCCGCCTACATCATCATGAACAAATCCCGAAAGACCGATTTTACCTTCGTCAACAATTTTTCTGAGTTTACTTTTTTCGGGTGAAACATCAGTCATAGCAACAAATCTGTTTGCAACGTTGTCTGTTTTAAAAGTATGACGCAAAATTTCATCAACTTTATTATAAGCCGTTGTTGTTTCCATTGTTCCGCCTGATTTTGAAACAACCATAAACTTAGTTCTTGCAAGGTTTAACGGTTGAATAAATCTGTTGAAACTTACAGGGTCAACTGATGAAAAGAAGTGAACATTTTTAATTCCGAGCATAGTCATCATTGATTCAGTTGTATGTCTTGAACCGCCGATACCGAGGATTGCAAGTTCTTCAAATCCGCCTTCTTTAGCCTTTTGTGCCATTTCATAAAGATTATCCAAGTTTTTCAATTGGTTTTCAGGAAGGACTTTAATCCAGTTAAGGAATTGACCTGCTTTTCCCGCTCTTTGTTTAACTTCTTTTACTGCTTCAGCTGCAACCGCATTAAGGTTATCGCCTGTTTTTGCTAAGACTTTTACTTTCATTAAAATTCTCCTTATGATTCTTTTAAATGTTTGAAGTGATGACGTAAGTATAATACAAACAAAACTACGCAAGCAAGAATAATTACGGCATCAAGTTTGTGCCAAATATGTTTTAAAACTTCCAAATTTTCACCCAATTTAACACCGACATAAACGAGGAAATAACTCCAGATTAACGAACCTAAAAATGTGAATGCCAAAAATTTCGGCAAGTTCGCCTTCAATATGCCCGCGGGAAGAGAAATAAACGTTCTCACAACAGGCAGCATTCTGCAAATGAAAAATGCCCAATCTCCCCATTTTTTCTGCCATTTATCAGCGGTATCAAGGTCGTGTTTACTGATTAAAAAATATTTTCCGTACTTTTCAATAAACGGTCTGCCTCCGATACTTCCGAGCAAATATGACGGTAAAGAACCTAAAACACATCCGATTGCACCGAAAAAAGCAGCCGTATGAATTGAAAATACCCCTTGGCTTACCAAATATCCGGCAAACGGCAAAATTGCCTCACTCGGAAGAGGAATATTGCACGATTCAATTGCCATCAAAAGAGCAATTCCCCACGGTCCCATCGCCGTAATTGTACTTTGTATCCAAGCTATTACGCTTGCCAATATTGAATTTATAACTTCCATAAAATTTCCTTTAGTATGATTAATTTTTATTCTGATTTTATTATAAAAATAATCGTTTTACTACTAAAGAATTTTTCGGCTTTTTATTTCTGTGAACAGAGAAATTTTTGTTGGAAAAGATTCTTCGCTTCGCACAGAATGACGGCTATATAAAGAACGTTGTTCAATTTCTGTCATTTTGAGGGCAACGCCCGAAGAATCTATTTTGATTTATCCAATGTTACTGCAATTTTTTTCTTACCGAGAGGTTAAGTTCCTTTGTTCTCAATTCTTCGTGGGTATATTTTTTGCTTCCCATTTCATAGAATTCATTTTCTTCAGAATAAGACAAAACTTTTTTTGTCCCGTAACAAAGTCCTTCAACTTGATTTAAAATATCCAATATTTCCGCATAAGAATGTCTGTTTACTTCATCGGAATTAAAGACGAAATCCGAAATTTTTTCAGCCTCTTCGTCACTGAATGCTTTTTTCAACAAAGATTTTTTAAAATCTTCTTTATTATCAAAAGCAATATGTTGCCACGGAGAAATTTTATGGTTTTCTTCTCCGGTTTGCAAAAATCCGGAATTCAACCAAATCGGGCAATTGTGACCTTCATCACTCGTCCAAAGCGGTCGTCCCTGCAAGCACATTACCCCTTTATCCGCCAAAAGATTTTTCAAATTTTCAAAAAATTTCTTTAAATCCTTAATATGTTCCAAAATTTCAATACCGTAAATTATATCAAATTTTCCGCACAAATTTGCAACATCTTCGTAATTTTGATTAACCATTTTAACGTTAGTCCCGCAACGAAGTTCGTATCCTGAATAATACGCACCCAAAGAGACAACTTCTTCCGCTCTCAAAGCTTCAAGTCCGTCCGTAATCTCATAATTACAATAATGCGGAGATATACTCAACACGCGTTTTTTGGGCAATCTGTATTTTGAATTTATATCAGACACGCTGAGTTCATAATTTTTATCCATATGCAAATCATTGAGCCAGAGCAAATGAGGTATATCCGACGTAATAATCAGTCTTTCGACGTTTAAATCATCTTCGGAATATTTATTCAAAGCTTTGTAATAAAACTCATTTTTCGGATAAAATTTATAAATTTTTCGGACATCAAGAATAAATTTCTTAGATATTTTTTCTTCAATTTCACTTGGGGATAATCTTAACGCGAAATCATCATCATTGAATTCATAAATAATTCCATCAATTTCATCTTGAGAAATGTTATGTTTTTTCAGTGCGTCACGAAAATCCCGTTCACCGTTCAACGTCAAATGTTCCCAATAATCAAGCGGATTTGTTTCATCATAAAATTTATGATTTTCCGAACAAAAAGCATGCCCGCAAGCCGAAGTATACGGCATATATCCGTCAATATGAACCGCGGTGGACAAGTTTGAATATTTTTTCAAATTTTGACAAAACTTATCAAAATTTTTGATTTTTTGGATAACGTCAAAACCGATAATTATATCAAACTTTTCGGCATTTATCGACAAATCTTCAAACTTTGTCTCGTAATTTTTTATTCCGCAAATTTCTTCAACATTCTCAAATTTCAATCTCGGAGAAACACCGACAACAGTCTTTGCTCCGTGATTTTTCAGTATTTTCGAAAAATAATTATTGTCATAATATGAAAGATTTAAAACATTTGCATTTTTAAGGTTATATTTTTTGAAAAATTGTTCAAAAACAACCCGTCTAAAATAAGGCAATTCAGGGAATTGCTCATCTTCCGTATCATTTTTTTCACCCTGCCGATTTTTGCAAATCGTCAAAATACATTCTTCCGTATCCAAATCGGAATACTTCAAAAGTGCTTTTTCATAAAAGGAATTATGATTTTCATTTGATAATTTTTTCTCAAAATAATAAGAAAATTCTTCGGTTTGATATATGTCAACTTTGGAACAGGAAGTGTTTTTATGTCCGAATTTCTCATCTTCGTACGAAATGTTCGTTATACCCTCAAAAATTTCTTTAAGAGAAAATCCGTTAATTTCTTCCCCGCCAAAAATCCAATCAGCAACGATTTTTCCGTCTTCTTCGGAATATCCGTTATTTTTCATGGCAATAACGGCATCTTCCGCTTTTTCAAAAGTCAAATGTTCCCATGGTTTCAAAGGATTTGAATTATCGTTAAAATAAAATTTATCCTCAACCCAAAGATGATGTCCAAATCTGCTTGTCCACATCGGATAACCGTGCAATACCGCCACTCCGCCATTTTTGAGAACGCGTCGCAAATTTTCTCCCAAGCATTTAATATCAAAAATATGCTCAAGAATTTCCAATCCAATAGCAATATCTACGGAATTATCTTCAATATGACTTAATTGTTCAAGTTGTTCAATGTCAACAAGCGTAATATTTTCATCGGATAAAACTTCATAATCCGTTTCACAAGTTACAAAAGTAACCTTACTTGCCCCAAGTTTCAACAATGCTCTTACATTATCAAGGTTAAACGAACTGTTATGCAAAAACATTACATGTTTGCCGTTAAACGGGTAATCCGACGAAACAGATTTGAAAAAATGATAAATATAATTTTGAATTTGAACACCTTGTAAATCCATTTTGTCCTCAAAAATTAATCCGAAAATCTAAATTTAATAAGAGCGATAACAGCGTGAATACCGTCTTTCATTGTAATTTTCTTACCTTCTTCAAAAGTTCTTCCGTGATAAGAAATCGGTGCTTCTTTTAATCTTGCCTTTCTCTTTAAAACTTTTGCGGTAATTTCAGGCTCGAAGTCAAATCTGTTGGATTTAATTTTAATTCCTTTGATAAATTCCGTTTTGAAAGCCTTGTAACAAGTTTCCATATCCGTAAGTTTCGCACCGAAAAGAATATTGGTCATTAATGTCAACATTTTATTCGCAAGGAAATTCACTTTAACAACCGTTTCACTTTGAGTCAAGTCCATAAATCTCGAACCGTAAGCTACATCAGCTTCTCCGTCTAAAATTAATTTTAAAACTCCGTCATAATCTTTCGGATCATATTCCAAATCAGCATCCTGAATTACCGCTATATCTCCGGTTACAGCCTCAAAACCGGTTCTTAAAGCAGCTCCTTTACCTTGGTTTACGTTGTGATATAAAACTTTATATTTACCTTCAAGATTTTTCAAAATCTCTTTTGTTCCGTCCGTTGAACAATCATCAACCAAAATAATTTCCTTCTCAAGTCCCGCAAACGGTGCTTCTTCAACCTTTTGCAATAATTGTTCAAGAGAGTTAATTTCGTTATAAACAGGTATTAAGATACTGACTTTTTTCATAAATTCCCTTTCCGTGTGTAACATTGTCGTTTCAAGAGTTGCCGACTTTTCTCAAATTATTGTATAATCGTATTGTACCAAAAATAAGGTTCTTTTGTATGACAATTTTAATAAATAATTCCGATTTGGATTTGAATGAAAGTTTAAGATTAGCTGACAACTTATTTGAAGAAGCCCTAAATGCCTATGAAAACGGAGAATACAAGGATTGTTCGGAAAAAGTAAATGTTGCTCACAGAATTTATTTGCAGGCTAATAAAACCGAAAAAATTTCAATTTGCTTAACATTTATAGGGTTAATGAAATATCTTTGCGATCCCGAAACATACAAAAGCAGTCTTTTATTACTTGAAGATGCAAGATTTTTGGCACAAGATGTTTGCGGAGAAAATGCCTGGGGTATCAGCAAATGGGCATTTGCTCAAATTTCAATGCACGAACACAACTATAATGAAGCCTCAATGTACTTGAACCGTGCGGCATATATGGTTACGGAATATCCGTACATTTTGATGAGAATATATGAATCTCTCGCTTTTTGTAATTTAAAAATAAAAAATTACGAAAGAGCTTATGAATGTACCGCAAAAGCTAAAGAACTTGCCGAAAACGGCGGTTATAACCAAGCATACAAAAGAATTACAGGCATAAATAAAGACTTGAATGAATCAAGTGAAGCGGTTTTCAATGAATCATTGAAAAAAATTCAACGACCTAAAGATGCCGACATTCCGAGCGATCCGCTGATTGCACTTCTTAAAATCGCAAGAACAATCAGTGCGGAAATTGACCTCGACAGACTGTTAAAAACGATTGCGGAACAAACAAAATTTGCTCTAAAAGCAGACAGATGTACCGTATTTTTGATTGACAGAGACAAAAAAGAACTTTGGTCAAAAGTTGCTCTCGGTTTGGAGCATAAAGAAATTCGTTTCCCGATGGAAAAAGGACTTGCCGGTCACGTTGCGATGACGGGCAAAACCATTAATATCCAAAATGCATACAATGACGAACGTTTTAACCAAGAAATCGATGTTCAGACAGGATATAAAACTCAAAGTATTTTGTGTATGCCGATTAGAAACTTGAAATATGAAGTAATCGGAGTTTTTCAGGTTATAAACAAATTTGACGGAAGTTTTACGGAATCTGATGAAGATTTACTGATTACAATCGGTGCAAGTGCAGGTATTGCTCTTGAAAATAACAGACTTTTTGAAACTCAACAAAAAATGTTGATAGAACAAAAAAGATTATTCAACGGATTTATTGATACACTTGCCGCATCTATCGATGCAAGAGATAAAATCACGGCAGGTCATTCAATGAGAGTTACTCTTTATTCATCTCTTTTGTGCCAAAAAGTCGGAATGGATAAAGAAAAATCAGAAGTTATTGCTCAAGCTGCGATGCTTCACGACATCGGGAAAATAGGTATCAGAGATTCCGTTTTGCAGAAAAAAGGAAAACTTACGGATGAAGAATATCATCATATTCAAGACCACGTAAGAATTACTCACGATATTTTGAGCAAAATTGCAGACAAATCAGAATCTTTCAAAGACGTTGTGGAAATTGCATCTTCTCACCACGAAAAATTTGACGGGAAAGGTTATTTCAGACACAAAGGAGGAACGGATATTCCTTTGGGAGGAAGAATTCTTGCCGTTGCCGACGTTTTCGATGCAATTACTTCAATAAGACATTATCGTGACAGAATGCCCATTCAAGATGCTGTTAAAATCATCAGAGAAGGTGCAGGTACTCATTTCGATGAACATATTACCGATTTATTCCTTTCTCTTTCCTGCGACAGAATTATTGATGTAATTCTTTCCGACAGCGATACCGCTTTGGATGCAAATTCAAGACAAACTCTTGAACAACATCAACTCTTTGAACTCGAAATTATGATTAACAAAGAAGAAAAAACGGAAGAAGAACAACAATTTATTGATTTATTCAATCATTACTACATTCATCAATCGATAAAGGATAAAAATTGAAAATAAAAAAAATATTATTCGTAATATTATTTGTTTTCACATTGTTTTCAACGGGAAATGTGGCTTTTTCTACTGATTTAAAAGAAATTCAAACAAAACAACATGAATTATCTTATCTCAGGCACTCAAACCTTTCTGAATTGGTGTTTTTTTCGGGATATGATGTTTATTATGACAAAAAACTTCAGTATAATCCCAAAATCAGACAGTTAGTAAAAGAATTTGAGGGTGCGGAAAAACTCGTTGAACAGTCAAACGTTTCGGTTGCGTATTATGAATACCGAAATATTTTAAATAAAATGGAACCCAATGATTTTTATTACATGACATCTGCATACAGACTTTCGCAATTGGGTTATTTTTCACTTGCATACCTTGCGATGTCAAAAGTTCAAAACCGTGAAATTTGGGGAAAACATATAAATGCAATAAGAAAATATTTTTTCCCGTCAATTCACTTAAAAGTACCCGAAGAAGTTTTTTTAGCGGGTTTATATTCGGATATTGTTTATAATAATTTGACCGATGAAAGTTTGGAAAAACTTGAAAAAAGCGGTAATGTAATTGTTAAATCAGACTATGCAAGCTATTTACGTTCGAGAGCATACTACGAACAAAAAAAGTATAAAGAAGCATTATCAGAAATAAATCGAGCGATTTCTTCGAACTCGGATAACGTAAATTACAAAAGATTTAAGGCTGAAATTTTAACAGCGGACGGCCGCACAAAAGAAGCTCTAAATTGTCTTAAACCGTTACTTGCGGAAGAAATTCCTTTTATTATGATGGTCAAAGACCTTGATAAAATCAAATATTATTCACTCTCAGAAAGCACAAAAGACGAACTTTTACAAAAATATTATCTTGCATATTATTTTTATTTAAACAGAGATTATCCCCGTGCAATCAGTGAATTAAACATGCTTCTTTTGAAAGGTGAATATAAAAATTCACCCAATTTACTCGGACAAATTTATCTTTTGACCGGAAATTACAGAGATGCCGAAAAACTTTATGAAAAGGTCCTTTCAAACGACAAAAAAGCATATTACGCACATAAGGGAATGGGCGATATTTTGCTTCACAGAGAAAAATTTAAAGAGGCTCTTGCGGAATATAAACTTGCCGAAAAAGGTCTCGGAAAAGATGTTGAAACGCTTATTGCACTCTGCGTAACATCATTCAAGACAAAAGAATACAGACAAGCTTACAAATATCTTGCAAAAGCTCAAAAAGCTTACGGTGACAATTATAAAGTACTTTATTTATCATCACAAATCCAAAAAGACTTCGGTAAACAAAACCTTCTCAATTCATTGGAAAAGAATGTTTTTTACCCCGAAGGATGGCTTGATATGGCGAGAGATGCACTGGATTTAAACGATACGAAATCGGCGGAAGAATACATAAATACAGCAGCATATATTACAAAAAATTCGCCAAGATATTTTTATTACAAAAGTTTATTAGATACGGCAAATAAAAATTATGATGAAGCTTTGACAGATATCAACAGAGCTAAACAGATAATCATTGAGCAAGACGGAGAAGGAAATGAACAAATTTAACGTTTTGATTACGGAAGATCATGCACTTATTCGATTTGGATTAAAAACAGCGATGAGTTCAATGGAAACCGTCGACAAAATTTTTGAAGCAGCCGATTCTCAAACTGCAATAGATATTGTCAAAAATAATCAAATCGATGCCGTCATAATGGATTTGGGGCTTCCCGGTATGAACGGAATTGAAGCAACAGAAGCAATAAAACAAATTAATCCCAATATAAAAATTTTGATACTGACATCTCATAAAACAAAGGAAGAAGTTATCAAATCAATAAAAGCGGGTGCAAGTGCATATTGTTCGAAAGAAATTAATCCTTGTGATATTGCATTGATTTTGCGTTCCGTTTTGCAAGGGGCAATCTGGTTTGACCCGAGTGTTGCGGGATTTATTTTGGATATTATAAGAAAAGATACGGAAAAAGTTAACATTAGTGAAAATTCCGATTACAATTTAACGAAAAGAGAAATGCAAGTTCTTTCGTACGTAAAAAGCGGTTATACAAACACGGAAATAGCGAAAAAACTGCATTTGAGCATAAATACGGTCAAAGCTCATGTAAGCAGTATTATGCAAAAATTGGAAGTAGATGACCGAACGCAAGCGGCAATTAAAGCAATAAGTAATAATATTATATAAAAAGTATTTGTATTTTAAATAAAATCGGTTAAAATAATTATGAACATCACATGCATGGCATGACAAAAAGGAGAAATAAAGGCATGTACACAAAAGACCAGCTATCTGATATGATTTTACACGACGTTGACGCATTTAATTCTTTCAGAGCAAAATCAGATGAAGAAGTTGATTTAACTGAATTGGATTTTTCAAACGCAACTTTAGAAAGTGTTGATTTTACTAACTGCGATTTGTCAGGTTCAACTTTTGCCGATACAACTCTTTCACTTGTAAATTTTACGGATGCAAATTTGGAATCGGTAGATTTTACAAGAGCAAATGTTGTTGAATGTGATTTTTCGGGAGCTTTATTAAACGGCACAAACTTTAATTTTGCGGTATTAAATTATTGCAACTTTACGGATTCAGATATGGTCGGATGTGTTTTAACGGAAGCTGATTTGACCGATTCGGATTTATCCGCATCAGAAAATCTTTCTGCATCAAGATACGATGATACAACAATTTGGCCTGACGATGATATGTTGCCTGAAGATTTTGATACATCTTCAACGAGAGACTTATCTTCGCTCCAAGACGAAGAAGATCCGGTAAACCAAGATTATTAAACAACTTTTTCTAAATTTTAAAGCACCTGTGATTTTTACAGGTGCTTTTTTAGTATTCTCATTGTTTGAGGAGCAAAATTTGATTTTATTCCTTTTATAACTTTTGTATTTGGGGAAATTTTTTTTTGAGAATATAAAGTTAAAATATTTATTTTCGGAGGGTCTAAAAATCTTCCGCCGCTTAAGGTTGCAACACCACGGCTGACAAAAAGATGTTTGTTATTTTCAATGATATAACCGTTTCTGTAACGCTGACCGTATTCTGACGGAATAAAAAACGAACCTATAAAAGGAAAGACAATTTCTCCTCCGTGAGTGTGACCGCTTAAAGTCAAACTTACAAAATTTGGCATTTGAGAAAAAGAATCCGGATTGTGTGTCAAAACAACCGTAGGTATTGTTTTGTACATTGTGCCGACAACTTCGGAAGGATTGCTTTTCAAATGCCATAAGTCTTTAAAACCGACTAATCTAATCAATTTTCCGTTATGGTTTATGAAAAAATCTTCTTGTTCCAATACCTTGATGCCTGATTTGGCATAAATTTCTTTAATAATTTTCCTCGGAACGTAATCGTGATTTCCCATTACGGCAATAACACCATGTTTTGATTTTAAATTTTTTAAAATATTGGCAATTTGAGCAGTTGAATATTTTTTGTTTGCGATTGATTTTGCATCTAAATCACCACCAATCACAATCAAGTCGGAATTTTTAGCGTTAATCGTTTTAACAATTTTGTCGAGTTTTTTCAGGTCAACAAACCTTGTACCGAGATGAATATCTGTCACAAGTGCTATTTTAAAGCCGTTTAAATCCTTATTCCAGTTTGGAATTTCGAGTTTTTGCGATTTTGTTAAAAGAATATTCGGTTCGATGAAAAACACGTCAACGCATAATAATCCTAATAGTGTTATAAATATTAAAACTATTGTTTTGACATTTTTCATCAGATAAACCTAAAATTTAATTTTTAAATAATTACATTTAATTTCTTTGCTACCTAAAATAGGATGGAAGAAAATAATCGCTTCGTTATTATTTAAAATAAAAATTTGAGAATCATAAGAATCATTGAATTTATAAAAATATGTTTCTTTGATTTTGCCGTTTTTTGTATTATAAAAATAAATTTTTTGATTATTTTCTGCTCCTTTATGGTTACGAACCACTATTCCGCCCGCAAGTAGTATTTTCCCGTCTTTTGTTACGGATGTTGAGGCATATCCGTTAAGTTTCGCTTTTCGATTTTTATTGAAATTTATTCCTTGGAATGAATTATCATTCGGATTAAAAATTAAGTAATAAGGAATGGGATAACCGGTAGCTAATACCCCGCTAACATAAGAGCCTATACCGTTTTCCTTTTTATCCTCTAACTTGGTGGTCTTAATAAATACATTGCCGTTGTCCAAAAGTTGCAAATCATCTTTAAAAAAAGATCCATACAAATTAATATTGACAGGTATTTCCGTATATTTATCGTTCTTTATATCGTACAATTCTGCACTGTTGTATTTTCCGGACCCGTTCCAAATAAACACCTTTCCGTTATTCAGAAGTATGGATTTTGAGAACCTGCGATTTCTAACGGTTTCGGCTTTTTCTTTCAAAGATTTATCGTTAACATTGAAAATGTACGTTTTGTTATTATCGTCATTTCCCACAAAAAGAGCATTTTCATCATCTATAAAAGTTACGGAACTATAAAAATATGATATTTCTTCCGGCAATTCAAATTCTGATAAAATTGCATTTTTTCCGGAGAATATATGGTTGCAATAGTTTTTTTGTCTCTTCTGTCATTTTTATTAACAAAAAATCTTCTGAAAAAAATATTTCCGTTTTTCATTTTAGAAAATGAATAGGCATCGTCATTTGGCTTAAAACCTTCAGGTATTGAAGAGAGTGTTGCATTATTTTCGGATAAAACATCATTTTTTGAATCGTAAATTCCCAATTTAGTTCTATTATTTAATAATAACAATAGTTTTTCATCATCTAAAACCGATAAAACATTAATTTCCGGTTTATCAAGTTTCGGTAATTTTTTAACGACGACAAATTGTCCCGTAAACATTACCCAAACAGCGAAAACCACTATTACGGAACTAAAAAATATAATAGGATTTGCTAAAAATCTTTTTATGGGAGTGCAAAATTTATCTAATTTTTCATTTTTTACAATTTTGAATGTTATTAAATTTGTCAGATAAAAAATCAATCCTCCGACAATAAACCATAAAATAAATTTTACGGAGAAAGATAAAACTATTGTCACTATATAGAAAATAAGTGTCAATAAAGCTAAAGACGTTTTTAATAATCCCATACAAAATGCTGCCATCTCAACAATAAAGAAACAAATTGAGTAAAATAATGAAAATTTTAAACACTCTTTCTTGTTGTATAATTTGCCGGTCACGATTGTCGCAACTAAAACGACAATGAATTCAAAAATTAACTCATTTGTGGTTTGCTTTTGAAAAATAGAAATGGCAAAATTGCCAATATCGCAATCCCAAATTTATTGTTTAATATGTTAAAATAAACCTCATTAATTTTTTTCATTCAGCTTCCTCTGTCATAACCTTGTACTATCCCTGTTTTTTATTATAAACTTTTTATATTTTTGTGTAAATGATATTTATCAAAAAGATTCGTAAAATTCAGGTCAACTAAAGTCGAGCCTACGTCTGAGGGATTTATCCCGAAAAATTTATTTCGCAATTATTTTTCAAAGATTTTTCTCCTGAAAGCTCAAAATGACGTAATGGGTTCAATGTCATATTGAGAGTAGCGAAATATCTATTCCAAAGAAGTAATATTTTCGTCTAATAATCAAAAAAATAAGGCGGTTTTTTCAAACCGCCTTACTTTCAATTTCGTATCTGCCGATTATTTTTCGGTCGGAATTCTCATTGCGTAGAATGAACGAATTACAAACACGATTGCGATAATCAAGAGGACTACGCCAACTTTAGGAGCCATTGCTCTGAAAGATTCGCTGAGTGCGATTTCCATTGCCAACAAGCCGAACAAAGTTGTAAATTTGATAATCGGGTTCATAGCAACTGATGAAGTATCTTTGAACGGGTCACCGACTGTATCGCCGACGACTGTTGCTTCGTGAAGAGGTGTACCCTTTTCAGCGAGGTCAACTTCTACGATTTTCTTAGCGTTATCCCAGCATCCGCCTGCGTTAGCCATAAATACAGCTTGGAACAAACCGAATGTTGCGATTGCGATTAAGTAAGATACAAAGAATGATACAGGCAACAAGTTACCTTCAGCAGGAGCTGATAAGCAAGCAAGTGCCAAAGCGAATGCGAACAATGCTGCGAAGATATTTACCATACCTTTTTGTGCGTATTCAGTACAAATTCTAACAACTTCTTTAGAGTTTGCAACGTCTGCACGTTTTTCAGCATTTTCGTCAAGTTTGATGTTTCTCTTGATGTATTCAACCGCTCTGTAAGCACCGGTTGTAACTGCTTGCATTGATGCACCTGAGAACCAGTAAATTACCGCACCACCTGCGAGCAAACCAAGTAATGTGAACGGATTGAGCAAGTTCAAGATTGTTTCGGGTTCAACAAGCAACGTATTTTTGATTACCAAAATCAATGAGAAAATCATTGTTGTTGCACCAACTACTGCTGTACCGATAAGTACGGGTTTTGAAGTTGCTTTGAATGTGTTACCTGCACCGTCGTTAGCTTCGAGGTATTTCTTAGCAACATCGAAGTTCGGTTTGAAACCGAAGTTCTTTTCGATATCTTCAGCAACATTCGGAACTTCTTCAATCAAAGAAAGTTCGTAAACTGATTGAGCGTTATCCGTTACAGGACCGTATGAGTCAACAGCGATTGTAACAGGACCCATTCCCAAGAAACCGAATGCTACCAAACCAAATGCGAATACTGATGAGTATTGCATAATTTCAGCAGGAATGTGAACGCTTGCAAAATATGCCATAGCCATCAAGAAGATGATAACGGCACCAATCCAGAAGCCTGAGAAGTTACCTGCAACAATACCTGAAAGGATTGTCAATGAAGCACCGCCTTCTCTTGATGCGGTAACAACTTCTTCAGTATGTTTTGCTTTCGGGCTTGTGAATACTTTTGTAGCTTCAGGAATCAAAGCAGCACCTAATGTACCGCAAGAAATGATGATTGCCAAAACTAACCACAAGTTACCGAAACCTTCAACGTTTGCCAACATATAGTGGCTGACACCAAATGTCATAGCCATTGAAAGGATTGATGTAATCCAAACAAGGTTTGTTAAAGGTGCTTCGAAATCTAAGTCGTCTTTGTCTTTGTAAATTGCATTAGACAAAATGTTGTTTACGCCATAAGCGATAACAGATGTGAGAATCATCAAGAATCTCATAACGAAAATCCAAGTTAACAAAATTACTTGGTTAGCTTCGCCGGCAACTGCCAACAAGATGAATGAAACAAGAGCAACACCTGTTACACCGTAAGTTTCAAAACCGTCAGCCGTAGGTCCGATAGAGTCGCCTGCGTTGTCACCTGTACAGTCAGCGATAACACCGGGGTTTCTCGGGTCATCTTCTTTGATTGTAAAGTGAATTTTCATA
>CACZSN010000027.1 GCA_902783835.1 uncultured bacterium | reverse complement strand
TGTCGTCTCGGAAATTACACGAAAATGGCTCAAAAGACGCTAAAATCAATGGGTTATGAATTTGACCTTGTAATCTTTGATATGTACAAAAGCAAGATGAAGCAAACACTGCACGCATTTTGGCACGTTACAAGGTGCATGAACCCTTGGAAATATTATAAAGCTTTCAGTCTCGGATTTAACAAATTTTTTGCGATTGACACGGCGGAAAAAATGTTATTTAAAATTCGCCCGAGAGAAATTCATAAAGGTGATGCAGAAAAATGCTATGAAAAATGGCTCGACATAATCGATAACACTAATAGTGTTTTTGCTTGTCACAGATTAAAGAACAAAATTATAAAAGATTTCAACAAAATTCCGACGGACAAAAATAAGGACGTACCGATTATATATTTGATTGGGGAATTTTTTGTTTTATTAGACCCGTACACAAATCAAAATATAGAGAAAGAGCTTGGTGAAATGGGGATAGAAGTGCAACGTCAAATTATGTTCAGCGACTGGCTTGAGCACGTTTTGAAGCCTTCTCTTTTTTATCATAAGGAATCTCATCGTGAGCGTTCTGTTCGGTACGCAAAAGATTATATGAAGCGTGCAATCGGCGGCGAGTGCATTGAGACAATCGGCGATGTTGTTTATGCCGCAAAACACGGAGTTGACGGAGTTATACATATTTCACCGTTTTCGTGTATGCCGGAAATTGTTGCACAAAATATTTTGCCCAAAGTTTCAAAAAACGAAGATATTCCGGTGCTTTCTCTTGTTTTGGACGAACAAACAGGTAAAGCAGGATACATAACGAGAATTGAAGCATTCGTTGATTTGATAAAAAGAAAAAGATTAAAAAAAGAAAAAGATTAAAAAAAGTAAAATAAATTTTTAAAATCATTTTTACCGTGATAAAATATTAGGAAAATAGTAAACGAAATGTTGGCAATATGGAAAATAAATCAAGAAATAAAATGACGTTTGAACGTCTTAAATATTATAAACACTTAGGTGGCGGGGCAATTGAATGTATTTTGAGCAGATTGTCAAAAAATCCGAAACCGCTGTGTTTTTCATTGATGGTAACTTCACAATGCAATTGCAATTGTGATTTTTGTTTTTGGAAACACAACAGCGACAAGGAAGATATGCCGCTAAATGAAATTCAAAGATTAATCCGAGAAGCAGGTCAAATCGGATATATGGACAGTATTTTATGGGGCGGCGAACCGCTTTTGAGAGAAGATTTTGCGGAAATTTGTAAGACTTCTCACGATGCCGGACTTTACACAAAAATCGCCACAAACGGTTGGTTTTTAGAATCAAATTCTGATTTTGCAAAATACACTGATTTGTCGTTCGTATCGCTCGATGCAATCGGAAAGGCACACGATGATATCAGACACATGCCCGGAATTTGTGACAAAGTTATGAGCGGTATTGAATATCACAAAATCCACTCACCGAAAATGAGAATTTACATCTGCTGCACGGTTTCGGCACAAACTGATTTTGACCAAATCAAAGAAGTTGCACAATATTGCAAAGATGCGGATATTCTTTTGTACTTTACGGTAAACAAGTCAAATCAAGCTCTTGAAGAAGCTCAAAACGTTAAAGATACGGAACTTGAAACTGACCAATTATCAGAAATTTTCGTCAAAATCAAGGAACTAAAAAAACAAGGTTATCCGATAAGAAATTCATATTATTTTATGGATTACATTATCGATAAGAAAAATTACTATGAATGTCATTGGCCGAGAATTGCGACCGTTATATACTCAAACGGCGATATGCTCAGATGTTATGACAGAAAACCCTTTATCAGCGTAAGGAACAGACCTTTGAAAGACGTTATCAAAGATCCTGTTTTCATTGAAACGGTTAACAAATGTAAGGATTGTAAATTGGCGTGCGTGGGCAATTACGCACTCGATGCTTCAGGTCTTTGGAAGTTGGAATGGCCTGCAATCAAATCACTCATGGAAATTGCCATAACATAACAGGTATAACAAATGAAAAAAATATTATTAGCATTAATTATGTCAACAGCCATTTTTGGTCAGACTGTTTGTGCGGAACCGATAATCATAAGTGAACAAGATGCGGTTTTTGATAACAATTATCAAACAGTTACATCCGAAAACAAAGTTGATAAATCTTTAAGCCAAATAGAAGAATTATTTAACGGAAAAGATGCCGAAAAGTCAGGAAATATCTTAAAACAGGTAGGTTATGATATTTTTTCGACAATAAGCGGTTCAAACCAAGGTTCAACAGGAAAATTCGGTAATTCATATAAGTTGAATGTCGGTGAAAAAGTTAACGTTTATTTATACGGTGATTCCGTTGATATTATGGCTATTTCGGGAGCAAATCTCCTAAATCCGATGACTAAAACCGAAGTTGATTCAAAAGGTGATATTTTTGTTCAAGGTATCGGTGTTGTTAAGGCTGAAAACCGTACCGTCAGTGAAGTTGAAAATGCTATCAATTCTCTTGCAAGCAGAAAATACAAAAGTTTGAAAGTAAAATTGACAGTAAGCACCGGTAATGAATTTTCAGTTTTTGTATACGGTCAAGTTAACCGCCCCGGAAAAGTTCTTGTCGGCAACAATTCATCAATATTGGATGCATTAAGTGCGGCAGGCGGAGTTAAAAAAACAGGTACTTTAAGAAATATTCAATACGTTGATAACGGAAAGACCCGCACGGTTGACCTTTATAAAGCGATTTTTGCAGGTAATGACGGAAATATTGTACTTAAAGCAAATGATAAAATTTTCGTCGGCTCAATAGGAAAAGTCGTAGCATTTAAAAACGGTGTAACCGTTCCCGGGATTTACGAAGTCAACAACAAAGAATCATTGGATAAGCTTGTAAAATACGCAGGAGGATTGCTCCCCGTAACGCAAACTAATTCCGTTACTCTGACAAGGTTAGACAAAGATACAAATGAAAGAACCGCAATAAATGTTAATCTCACTAATGCCACGGGCACAGAGCTTCACAGCGGTGACATCATTGAATTTCGAAAGTTATATAATAATGCCGACAATATTGTTACAATTCAAGGTAACATCAAACACCCCGCAACATTTGCGTACAAAGAAGGTATGAGGTTGTCGGATATTTTAAGAAGCGAAGATGAACTTCTTGAAGAAACTTTTGTAAATCAAGCGGTTATCAGACGTGTTTCGGGACCGGATAACCAAATCGAAACAATTCCGGTATTTTTAAAAGAATTTTTCTCAGGAATGAATGACCCTGTACTTCAACCAAAAGACGTCATTTCTATTTATAAAAATACTAATTCTCAATTTGTTGATGTATATGGTTGCGTAAATATTCCAAAACACTTGACTTACAAAGAAAATATGACATTAAAAGATGTAATGACCGATATTCAGTTTATGGAATCGGATGTAACATCACAAAATGATAACTCAAATGAAAGTCCCGTAAGTTATACGGAAAGCCTTCAAAAAGGCAGTGTAAGTGTGGATGGCACATACCCCCCCCACGAAGATTAAATGTAGCAACTCAAAATGTTAATAAATTAATTCCAACGGAAGATGTAGCTGTTGAAATTACAGATACAAACGGAAATACTCAACTTTATTATCTTTACGACATTATGATTAATTCTGACAGAATTAAATTCATCAAAATTAATCCCGAAGATAAAATTTTCTTCAGAACGTTAAGAGGTAACGAAGTTATGAAAACCGTTAAAATTTCGGGTTTTGTAAAACATCCCGGAGTTTACAGCTTCGTTGAAGGCAAACGATTGACGGATATGATTCAAACAGCCGGAGGTTTGTCACCTGATGCGGAACTTCGCGGTATTGTATTCACAAGAGCAAGCTTGAGAAACAAACAAGTTAATATCGCTATTAAAAACAACGAAAAAGACATAAAATTGCTTCAAGGAAGAATTGCAAGCGGTATCAAACAAGAAGAAAAAGACAAACAAACAAAGCTTGAATTAATTGATATGCTTGAACAAGATCAAGAAACAATTGCAAAAAATTACACCGGTCAAATTGCACTAAATATTGAAAAAAATGATATCAATGCAATTTCAGACATAGATAATTTATATGTTCAAGACGGCGATGACATTTATATTCCAAGAATTTCAAACCACGTTACCGTTATGGGCGAAGTTTACAACGAACAAGCGTTTGTTTATAAAAAAGGAACTAAGGCTAAATACTATATCAAAAAAGTAGGCGGATATACTCCTAACGCTAACAAGTTCAGAATTTATAAAATCGGTGTCAACGGCAGAGCGAAAAAAATCGGCAGATTGGCACAAATTGAACCGGGAGATACAATCATCGTACCGCGTAAAATTGCCGGAAATGATTGGATTGCCCCAATTTGTAATACATTACAAGGCTTAGGTTCAATGTTCATTATGGCATTTGGTATTCACAAATGGTAATTTAAAAATTACAAAAAACATTAACAGCACAAGGGATAGTTTCAATTTTGATATTATCCCTTATTTTTTGCTTTTCACCGTCAATGTGACAGACGCAATAATCATTTTTCATCGAAATACATGAGGTTTGAAAGTACATAGCCTTTGAATTTGATGATTTTTTATCAAAAATAATTTGTAAAAATTCAATAAAAAACAATATCGGATTTTTGACTTTTAAAATGAAAACATCAAATTTTCCGTCATCAAGTCTGCAATTTTTAGAAATCGAAACCAGGTTTTTATACATATTACCTGCATTTGCGACAATTAAACAAGTTGCAAGAACGGACAACTTTTTGTCATTATCAACTGTTAAATGATAGACATGTTGTTTTAACCTCAGGGCAAAAAGCACTCCGGCAACAAAATAAGAAAAATATCCGAATTTGTTTTTTAAAGATTGAGGAGTTTTGCAGATAATATCCGAATCATAGCCAAAACCTGTTCGCAAAACGGAATAATCGTCATTGACTTTTAAAACGTCTATTTTTAGCTTCTTTCCTTTGTCTATGACTTCTAAAGCCTTTTGTATATCAGTCGGAATTTTTAACTTTGCAGAAAGCAAATTGGCTGTCCCGCAAGGAATTATACCAATCGGCTTATCAAATTTCATAGCAAATGGGACAACTTTGTTCACCGTGCCGTCTCCGCCAACCGTGATAATAACGTCAGCCTCAGAGGTATTTTCATCCGAAACACCTTCAATACCTACGATTTTGCAGACGGCATCTTTTTCGTTGAAAAAATCTTCAATAATTTTGTCGGCAAAACGAGCAGATTTTTTGCCGGCATTAAAATTTTCAACAACTAAAATCTTTTTCATGAAAACATTATAATATTAATCTTCTCAATATTCAACGAAAATTAACTTGAATAGCCTGCTTTAGTGTTTATAATTGACTTATCGAATATGTAAGATAAGGAAAATTTATGAGAGTCGAAAAACAATCAACAGTTTGGCAAGCTAACTCAATGGGTAAGTTTGACAAAATAAAATTAAAAATGAATGATATAATGATAGATTGCCTTTTGAGCTATCTTTCTCACAATTTCAGCAAAGAAAAGCTTATCAGCCTTGCAAAAATATTTGAAAAAATTGCAGGCTCTAAAGGCGGAATTAACCACGCAAGAAGAATGCAATGGCTTTTCCAATCAGAACATCCACACCTTTATTGGTGGAAAAAAATCTTAACGGAATTGCACCCGAATTGCAGAAATAAATGGATTAAAAACTTCTTCGTAAACGGTTATTACGGCGATAACTTGAGAAAAAGAAATGTTTTTAATGAAAAACACGGATTTTTCCCGCCGACAGTATTGCTCGCAAGCATTACAAAGCGTTGTAATTTCAATTGCCAAGGCTGCTGGGCACACGAATACACGGTTGAAGAAGATTTGTCAAAAGATAAATGGAGAGAAATTTTTACGGAAGCTCGCGACGTAATGGGCATACATATTATGCCGATTGTAGGCGGCGAACCTTTTGCAAGAAAAGAATTCCTCGAACTTGCAGAAGAATTCAGCGATTGTGCGTTTATTACCTTCACAAACGGCTCATTGATTACCGAAGAAACTGTAAAAAAATTGCAAAAATTGGGTAATGTTTTCCCGATGTTTTCTTTAAGCGGACTGAAAGAAAATACCGATGCAGTCAGAGGTGACGGCTGTTTTGAAATGATTATGCAAAAAATGGACATGCTCAAAAAAGCAGGTATATTCTTTGGAGCAAGCATTTGCACAACAAGCCAAAATTGCGATGAAGTAACATCGGATGACTTTATGAAAATGCTTTCAGATAAAGGTTCTTTGTGGACTTGGTTCTTCCACTATGTTCCGGTCGGTGCAAACCCTGACGTTACCCTCGTTCCGAATGCACAACAACGTCAACAAATTCTTAAAGCAGTTTATAATGCAAGAAACACTTTGCCGATGATGACAGTTGATTTCTGGGGCGACGGCCCGGAAATGATGGGCTGCATCGCCGGCGGCAGACAATACGTTCACGTTAACCCGAGAGGAGACGTTGAACCTTGTACATTTGTTCACCTTGCAACGGATAACCTCAAAAATTGCACCTTAACTGAAGCACTTGCATCACCTTTTATGTCTGCAATCAGAAACGGAATTCCATATGAAGACGGAAACTTACTCAGACCGTGCATGATTGTTGACAGACCAGATGTTTTGAGAGGCTATTATGAACAATTCAAACCGTACGAAACCCACAAAGGTGCGGCTGATTACCTCACAAACCCTGAAATTAAAGCTCAAATCGACAAATATTCAAGCGACGTTAAGGAAATCCTTGACGTTGACTGGAGAGAAAATCTTTGGATGACAATCTTCCCGCTCGAAGGTGAATATTACGTAGACCGCGATAGATTTTGCTCAAAAGAAAAACCCGAAAACGCTTGCACAGGTAATTGTTGCGGCTGCCACTAAGATTATGAAAAAGACAATATTTTTAATAGCACTATTTGTTGTATTTTCTGTAATTATAAAACACTGTCCCACTGTAACCCAATGGGACAGGGCTTTTATAGTTTTGGTGCAAAATAAACTTTCGTTTTTGCCTTACACAATCCCAATGTTACCTGATTTTTCATTGTACTCAATAATGATTGCAATCCCGTTAATATCGGGCGGTTTGTGGGGAGTTAAAAACAAAAAATACCTCGAAACGGTTTATTTGTGGTCAATTCCGCTTATCACGTTTTTGTTAAATTGCGTCGTAAAACACACTATTCAACGTCCGAGACCGCCATTTGAACTCCAAGCAGTAACGCACCCCGACAGTTTTAGCTACGTCTCGAGCCACTCACTTGTAACTCTCTGCCTGTGGGCATTTGTTACATATTTGGTATATAAATATTCCAAATCAGTTGTTTTCAAAAAAAGTGTTTTGACAATAGCAATCGTCTGGACGCTTTTTGTAGGCTTCAGCAGAATATGGATAGGTGTTCATAACCCGACAGACGTTATCGGGGCTTATTTGCTCGGCTGTGTGCTTTATATTGCATATACAAAATCGCTTGAGTTTTTAAAAAATCGCTTTAAAATAGACTAAGTAATTATTTTTAACCTATTGAGAATAAAATCCACTGTATATCTTGATAATATCGAGATTTTAACTCCGCTCGGAATGACAGTTTTGTTAGTCGACTAAAGCCGACTCTACTTCTCTATTTTAAACGCATTTTTTGTCATTCTGAACTTGTTTCAGAATCTGTATGTCAAAGACCCTGAAACCAGTTCAGGGTGCCAGTCAAACTTAAAAGGATGTAATCCGAAGTATCTATTTTTAACGAGGTTCTTTCCAAGATTCTTCGCTCCGCTCGGAATGACAATAACCCGTCGTGAAGTTTTTCACATTATTTTTCGTAGTCAATTAAATCTTTTATGACTTCAGAAGCGATGATTAAACCGGCAACGGCTGGACAAAACGAGTTGCTCGCTGGAGCGATTCTTCCACCTTTTGTCTCAACGTCCATATCGTCAGTGACTATTTGCTTTAAGGGGATTTCTTTTGAATAAACTACTTTAACTTTTTTAATTCTACGCTTTTTGAGTTCTTGGCGAATGACCTTCGCAAGCGGGCAGACAGAGGTTTTTGAGATATCGGCAACTTCAAACATAGTCGGGTTCATTTTGTTGCCTGTTCCCATCGAGCAAATAATCGGAACATTTGATGATTTTGCACGGGTTATCAACTCCAATTTGCCAACAACAGTGTCGATAGCATCGACAACATAGTCGTATTTTGAAAAATCAAATTCCGTGTCTCGGGTGAAAAAACATTTGTACGTTTCAACTTTTATGTTCGGATTGATGTCGAGCAATCGGGCTTTTGAAACGTCAACTTTATTTTTGCCGACTGTCGAAGTTAATGCTATAATCTGTCTGTTTAAATTGCTAACACTAATAGTGTCATTATCGATAATATCTATGTTTCCGACTCCGGCACGGGCAAGTGCTTCTACAACATAACCACCGACACCGCCAACACCGAATACGGCAACTCTTGATTTTTGCAACTTTTCAAGAGCATCTTTTCCTATTAACATTTTCGTTCGCAAAAATTGATTTTCCATACGAAAATTTTAACACATAAATATCTCAAGTCATTTTCCAAGATTCTTCGTTCCGCTCAGAATGACAGTCTCGTTGGTCGACTAAAGCCGACCCTACTTCTTTACTTCTTCTCTATTTTAAACGCATTTTTTGTCATTCTGAACTTGTTTCAGAATCTGTATGTCAAAGACCCTGAAACCAGTTCAGGGTGACAGTCAAACTTAAAAGAACAGAGTATTTGTCAAAAGGGGATTTCCAAGAT
>CACZSN010000026.1 GCA_902783835.1 uncultured bacterium | reverse complement strand
CTAATGGAGTTTAGATAGAGGAATTAAAAAACACATTCACACACTTACCACAGTTTTCGGGCGACATTAAGTCGCCCTTTTTATTTGGGAAGGGACTTCGTTCATTTAAGTTTGTGCCTGCTTTCTTAGAATGATTTAGCATCTTCGCCTTCTTTTTCATAAATTAATGCCTTCATTATTTTATATACTTTTTCTATATTTTCGCCAGTGCCAGTCAAGGAGATTGAAAATTCGTAGCCATAAGATTTTTCATTAGTCCTTGCAATAAATTTTTGTAAAATATTGAAATCCTTTACGACCTTTGAGTCATCTTTCAAATTAAAACAAATGATTTTTGTTTGAGAAATATCCAGCAACTCAATTCCCGAAACATTATCATACTCAACAAATATCAGTTTAGAAAAGTTATTCGAACAAAAATAAAATCCATTTTTTTGCAAAATCAAATTAGTTATCGGAAAAAGCAAACATTTTAAGTGCATTGGCAAACAACATACCCCGAAAAAACCTGCTGTAAAATAGCCCACAATTTTATAAAAAATATCATCATGACATATTAAAAACACACCTATCGCAGCAAACACCAAACAGCCAACAACGTAAAATAAAACTAAATTTCTATTTTGTTTTGCAACAAACAATACTTCATCTTTAACCATCAAATAACCCTTATTAAGTGATATTTCAGTCTATCATATTTTTTCAACAAAAAAAAGGACAATCCGAAGATTATCCTTTTTAATATTTTTGAAAAAATTAGCCTTTGATTGCTTCCAAGCAGTCGGGGCAAATCGTTTCGTGGCCTTCTTCCGTGCAAAGATCTGCATACTTCCAGCATCTTGCACATTTTTGACCTTCCGCTTTTGTAACCCAAGCAGTGAAGCCGTGTTCTGTATGTTCGCTCAAGACATTTTCGGGTTTTTCGGTTGAAACGTAAGCTTGAGATGTGATGAACAAAGCTTTTAAGTCATCTTTGTACTTGTCAAGTAATGCGGTATTTTCACCTGTTACGGTAACTGCAACTTCTAACGAACTTCCGACAACTTTGTTTGCTCTTAAAACTTCGATTGCTTTTGTTACTGTTTCACGAAGTTTCAAGATTTCCGTGAAATCAGCATTGATTTCTTCGTTTGTCCATTTTTCATTAACTGTCGGCCAAGATGAAAGAATGATACTTTCCGGTTTTCCGACTTTTTGAACTTCCGGAGTATTTCTCCAAATATCTTCCGCTTGGTGAGGCATTACAGGGACCAAAATTCTGTTCAATGCCGAGCAAATTTCATACAAAACTGTCTGACATGCCCGTCTTGAAAGCGATTTCTTACCTGCTGTGTAAAGTCTGTCTTTTACGATATCAAGATAGAATGAACTCAAATCGACAGCCGCAAAATTTTGTAAGCATTGGAAATACTTATAAAATTCATACGCTTCGAACGCTTCTGTTACGTTTTCGATAAGTTCGTTCAATTTGTGGAGTGCGAATTTATCGAGCGGTTTCAAATCTTCATATGTGACGTAATCCTTTTCAGGGTCGAAGTCGTAGAGGTTTCCAAGCAAAAATCTTGCCGTGTTTCTCGTCTTTTTGAAGATTTCCGAAAGTTGCTTAACGATGTTATCGCCGATTTTGATATCGTTTCTGTAATCAACTGATGCAGCCCATAATCTCAAAATGTCTGCACCGTAATTTTTAATGATATCATCAGGTCTGATGTAGTTACCCAAAGATTTTGACATCTTTCTGCCGTCTTCGCCAAATACAAATCCGTGTGTCAAAACTTGTTTGTAAGGTGCAATTCCTTGTGTTGCAACTGATGTTAATAATGAAGATTGGAACCAGCCTCTGTGTTGATCAGAACCTTCGAGGTACATATCAACAGGGGTATGATTTAATTCTTCGTGACGTTTTTCAACAACTGCTCTCCACGATACACCTGAATAGAACCATACGTCCATAATGTCGTTTTCTTTACGGAAATGAGTTTTCCCACACTTAGGACATACAAAATTTTCGGGCAAAAGTTCTTTTTCCGAGTATTTTACCCAAGCGTCTGAACTTTCTTTTTCAAAGATTTTTGCAACGTGTTCGATAGTTTCGTCCGTACAAATAACTTCGCCGCAATCTTCACAATAGAATACGGGAATAGGCACACCCCAAGCTCTTTGACGTGAAATACACCAGTCTGTACGACCTTCAACCATGTTTGAAATTCTCGCTTCACCTGATGCGGGGATAAATTTAACCTTCTTAATTTCTTCAAGTGCAGTGTCTCTGAACTTGTCGACTTTTACGAACCATTGTGGAGTTGCTCTGTAAATAACAGGTTTTTTACATCTCCAACAATGCGGGTAACTGTGCTGAATGTCAGCTGATGCAAGTAATGCACCGCAATCTTTCAATTTTTGGATAACAATTTCATTCCCTTTGTAATAAGGAATACCAGCCAAATCGCCTGCTTCTTCTGTCCAAACACCTTTTGAATCCAACGGTGAATAAACACCGATTTTGTATTTGCAACAAACTTCATAGTCTTCAAGACCGTGTCCCGGAGCGGTGTGAACAGAACCCGTACCGGCATCAAGCGTAACGTGTTCGCCGCATAAAATCGGTGACTTTCTGTCATAAAGCGGGTGTTCGGGGGTAAGATTTTCCAAATCTTCACCTTTGCAAATGCCCAAAACCTTAATGTCCGCTTCGCTCCAATCAACATCATTCAGGAAACTTCCCAAAAGTTCCGTTGCTGCATAGTAAACATCATTGTTGTATTCAAAGAATGTATATTCAAACTTCGGATGAACGCTGATTGCAAGGTTTGACGGGATTGTCCAAGGAGTTGTTGTCCAAATTACCGAGTAAATATCCTTGCCGTTGTTTAAAAATTCAAATTTTTCTCTTAAAGTTTTTGTGCTTTCATCGTCAAACTTAAATCTTACATAGATTGAAGTTGAGGTGTGATCAGCATATTCAACTTCCGCTTCTGCAAGTGCGGTTTCGCAAGATGCACACCAATAAACAGGTTTCAATCCTTTTTCAATGTAGCCTTTTTTATACATTTCACCGAAAACTCGAACTTGTTCAGCCTCATATTCAGCGTTGATAGTCAAATAAGGATGTTCCCAATTTCCCAAAACACCTAAGCGTTTGAATTCGCTTTCTTGACCTTTTAAACTGTTATGAGCGTATTCACGGCATTTTTGACGTAATTCCAAAGGAGTCAAAGCACTTCTTCCGCCTTCGATATTTTTTACGACCTTGTTTTCAATCGGCAAACCGTGACCGTCGTAACCTGGAACATAAGGTGCATAATAGCCTCTTTGCGATTTATATTTAATTAAAATATCTTTCAAAATTTTGTTTAATGCCGTACCGACGTGAATTTTTTCGGAACTGAGGTACGGAGGACCGTCGTGGAGAATGAAAGCGTTTGCTTTGTCTCTATTTTCGACTGTCTTTTCATAAATTTTTTCATCAGCCCACCACTTTTGAGTTTCGGGCTCTTTTTTCGTCGCATTTGCTCTCATTTCAAGTGTCGTTTGAGGCAAATTAAGCGTATTTTTGTATTCTTTTTTTTCTTCTGACATGATATTTCCACTCGTATTTGTATTTACTGAAATTATTTTATTACAAAAATACGTTTTGTTCAAAAATGGAAATAAAAAGATTGTTTCTTAAAAAACAACAAACACTATTTTAGTGATTAACTAAAACCGACTCAACTTTCTAAGCTTTATCCTTTTTTGAAAATTCAATTTTATATCCTAAAATATCAGCAATCAAAAGCATTTCATCATAAGTTAACCTTCCTCGGGAAAGTTTATGTGATAAGCCATCAGACGTGTATTTTTTTCCTGTTGTTTCACTCAATTTGACAACAAGCTCTTTTAATTTAACATCTTCAAGCATTAACAATAATTTTACTTGATTTTTAGAATTAATTTGCATGTCTTAATTATATTGAAAACATTACAAAAATAAATAAAATGTTTTTTTAAAAAAATTATTATGCGATAATTTTCAAAAAGTTTATAAAAATTTTAAAAAGGAAAAAATCATGATAAAAGTTGCAGTAGCAGGTGCTTTAGGAAAAATGGGCAAAGAGGTCGTTAAGGCCGTTACTAATGACCCCGATTGCGAACTCGTTCAGGCTATCGACAAGTTCGAAGCAGGTAAAGACATCGGTCAAATCGTTTGCGGAAAAGAAAACGGTGTTTTGATTTCGGAAGAAATCAATGTTGATTTAAAACCGGATGTTGTCGTTGATTTTACTCAACCCTCAGCGATTTTTGAAAATGCAAAAAAATATATTAAATGCGGTGTTTCTCCTGTAATCGGTACAACAGGTTTAAAGCCCGAACAAATTGAAGAACTCAAAAAACTTTCAGAAGAAAATAACGTGTCATGCCTTATCGCACCGAACTTTTCAACGGGTGCAGTTTTGATGATGAAGTTTGCAAAAGAGGCTGCAAAATATTTCAACAACGCTGAAATCATTGAACTTCACCACAATCAAAAAAAAGATGCACCATCTGGTACTGCAATTAAAACGGCAGAACTTATGGCGGAAGAAAATGACTGTTTCACAACAGGAAACTGCGACGAAAAAGAAACATTGACGGGTGCAAGAGGGGCAAACGGAAAATCACAAATCCGCATTCACTCAGTCAGAATGCCAGGTTATTCCGCATCGCAAGAAGTCATTCTTGGTGCAGCAGGACAAGTTTTGACAATTCGTCACGACACGTCCGACAGAGCATGCTATATGAACGGAGTTCTTCTTGCCGTAAAACACGTATACGCTCAAAAGGGCTTTATTTACGGTCTTGATAACATTATGTAACATTCTGTCTATCTGCGTCTTGACGTGGTAATATAGTGCAAAAAGATAAATGAGGAAGATTATGAAAAAACCTAATTTAGCGGTTCTCGGTGCAACAGGTGTTGTAGGCAGAGAAATTTTATCAATATTAGTAGAAAATGACGTTCCGTTTGAAAATATCAAATTCCTTGCAAGTTCAAAAAGTGCAGGCAAAAAGATAGAATTCAAAGGAAAAGAATATACAATCGAAGAAGCAACTCCCGATTCATTTGAAGGGGTTAATATTGTACTTGCTTCAGCAGGCGGTTCAACAAGTTTGGCACTTGCAAAAGAAGCCGTAAAACGTGGTTGCGTATACATTGACAACTCAAGTGCTTTCCGTATGGAAAAAGACGTTCCGCTTGTAATTGCAGGCGTTAACCACGATGATTTAAAAAAACATCACGGCATCGTTGCAAACCCGAATTGCTCAACTTCACAATTGATGCTTGTTTTGAAACCTTTGCACGATTATGCAAAAATCAAAAGACTTATCGTAAGCACATACCAAGCCGTCAGTGGTGCAGGTCTTGCAGCAATCAACGAACTTCGTGAAAGCACGGAAGCAAGCCTTAAAGGGGAAAAATTTGAAAATAAAAAATTTGTAAAAGACATCGCTTTCAACGTAATTCCGCAAATCGATGTATTCTGCGAAAACGGCTACACGAAAGAAGAAATGAAGGTTGTTAATGAAACAAAGAAAATTCTTCACCTCGATGAAGAAACTCCGATTACCTGCACGGCAGTAAGAGTTCCCGTTTTCAACAGCCACTCGGAAGCAGTAACAATCGAATTTGAAAAAGAAATGACTCCCGAAAAGGCAAGAGAACTTCTCGAAAACGCTTGGGGCGTTGAAGTTATGGACGATATCGATAATATGGTATTCCCGACTCCGAAAGACACTGCAGGCAAAAACCCTGTTTACGTCGGCAGAATAAGAAAAGACCTTGCTTTTGACAACGGTATTTCACTCTGGTGCGTAGCTGATAACCTTAGAATCGGTGCGGCTTTGAACACCGTCAGAATTGCCGAAAAAGTTATTGAAATGGAATTATTCTAAAAAGGAGAATAAAAAATGAGATATAATGCCGGAGAAGTAATAACGGCAATGATTACGCCGTTTGATGAAAATTTGAAGGTCGACTATGCGGCTCTTGAAAAGTTGGTTAACCACCTCATCGAAACAGGAAGCGATGCAATACTCGTTGCTGGCACTACGGGAGAATGTCCGACATTGACCCACGAAGAAGAATGGGATGTTTTGCGATTTGTCCTCAAAACCGTTAACAACAGAATTAAGGTTATTATGGGAACCGGTTCAAATTGTACGGCAACAGCGATAATGACAGCAAAAAAGGCTGAAGAATTAGGTGCTGACGCTATTTTGACGGTTGTTCCTTATTATAACAAACCGAACCCAAGAGGTTTGATTGCACACTTCGGAGCGATTGCAGATGCTGTTAAACTTCCGATTATTCTCTACAATATCCCAGGAAGAACAGGTGTAAATATGCTGCCTGCTACGATTGCAGAACTTGCCGAAAAACATTACAACATTGTTGCCGTAAAACAAAGTAACGGTGATTTGGACTTAATCAGTGATATGAAAAAACTTTGTCCTGAAGATTTTGCTATTTATTCAGGTGATGACAGTCTTACTCTTCCGATGATTTCTTTGGGTGCAACAGGGGTTATAAGTGTTGCTTCACACGTTATCGGTAAGGAAATCAAAGAAATGATTACCCTTTTCAAGAACGGAAAAGTTCAGGAAGCACTTGAAAAACATCTTGAAAATTATGATTTCTTCAAGAAAATCTTTATGTGCCCGAATCCGATTCCGATAAAAGAAGCTCTTTCAAAGATGGGGATTATCAAAAATCATCTCAGACTTCCTCTTGTTAATATGACGGAAGATGAAAAAGCCGAATTTTACAAGGTTGCGGATAAGTACATCAAATAAAAATTTAAAAATTTTAATATAAAAGAGGTGCTGTAAAGGCACCTTTTTTGTTTTGGAAAAAATATTCATGATAATATTGATTTATGTCAAATAATCTCAAGCGAACTTTGAATTTAAAAGATGCTGTTTCAATTGTTGCGGGGTCAATGATTGGAAGCGGGATTTTTATTGTTTCTGCGGAAATTTCGAGACAAACAAATTCCGTTATTATGTTGTTATTATGTTGGATAATTGCAGGTATTACAACACTTTGCGGAGCATTATGTTACGGCGAATTATCTTCAACCATTCCCGATGAAGGCGGACAATACGTATTTTTAAAGAAGATTTTCAGCGAAAAATTAGCTTTTATTTATGGTTGGACGTTATTTACGGTAATTCAAACGGGGACGCTTGCCGCGGTAAACATTGCATTTGCAAAATTTATAGGTTTAATTTTCCCTGTAATTTCAGAAAGCACAACAGTTTTGACGATAGGAAATTATCATTTATCTTTGCAGCGATTATTTGCGGTTATAACGGTAATCATTTTAACTTACATCAACTCGCGAGGTGTCAAGCAGGGGATGTTTACTCAACATTTGTTCACTTTAACAAAAGTGTTTTCAATGATATTAATTATCGGTTTGGGGTTGTTTGTCGGATTTAATTTTGAATGTTTAAAGTTGAATCTTTCGCTTGCAACAAATGCAATTCCGCAGGGGTTTGAGTTTTTCAAAGTTTTGTCCGTTGCAATAGTCGGCTCTATGTTTGCTTCAATAACTTGGAATAACGTAACGTTTATTGCATCTGAAATCAAGAAACCTAAAAGAAATATTCCTCTTGCATTGTTGTTTGGTTCAATTGCAGTTATAGTGCTTTATTTTGGGATAAATCTTATTTATGTCGGAACAATGCCTCTTGAAACGATACAAAATTCTCATCAAGACATTGTTGCCGCCGAATTAATCAATACAATTTACGGTCACGGCGGAATGGTGTTTATTGCGATAATTATTGCAATTTCGGCTTTTGGTTGTTCAAACGGAATGATTATGACGGGGTCAAGAGTTTATTACAAAATGGCAAAAGATAAATTATTTTTCCGTGCATTGGCTAAGGTTAACAGAAAAACGAGAGTTCCGGAAAATTCATTATGGTTACAATGTTTTTGGATATGTATATTAATTTTGTGGGGTTCATATTCACAACTTTTGGATTATGTAATTTATTCTTCCTTAATTTTTTATGCAATAACGATTTTCGGTATTTTCAGAATGAGAAAAATGTACGGCAAAAAACATGGTATTGCGAAAGTGCCCAATATTGCCATTTTATTATTTATGATAAATGCAACGTTTATTATAACCGGATTGACTTTTTATAAACCGCAGTATACCTTGCCGGGGTTGATTATTACACTTGCGGGGATACCTATTTATAATTTTAGAGACAAAATCCGTCGCAAAAAACTTTCTCAACAATAAAAGTTTGATGATATAATCGAAAAAAAGGACAGGGCATGACGAAATTATACAAGTGCGATTTTATGGATAACGGTATAAATTTTGAACGTTTTGTAATCCGTGCTTGTTGCAAATCAGTCCATTCCGGAGTTGAAAGACCGACTCTTTGTGATTCTTATGAAAATATTGATTGGCAGAAAATCAAGGAACGTCGTGATATCTGGAGAAAACAAATTGCAGAAGGAAATCCTCCCGTATTTTGTAAGGGATGTTCCGCAATCCAGACCGTAAACAAGCTTAATAACGATGATTTCGTTTATTTTGTTGATGTAAATTCTTTTGTAAAATGCAACAGCAGATGTGTTTATTGCGATTGTTGGTCTAAAAAAGGGGTAAAAGAATATTCCATGTTCCCCTATTTTCAAGAACTTTTTTCAAAAAAACTTTTAAAGCAAGTCTATTACGGATACATTCAATTTGCGGGTGGTGAACCGGCATTGATGATTGATTTTGATAAAATTATTGATTTGTGTATAGAAAACGGAATGCAAAGATATATAGTTAATTCTAATTGTATAAAATATTCACAAGGTATTGAAAGACTTTTGAGAGAAACGGAAACGAACCTTTGTTGTTCTCTTGACAGCGGTTGTGAAGAAACTTTTGCAAAAATCAAAAATGTTCCCTGTTTTAATCAAGTTGTTGAAAATTTAAAAAAATATACTGACGCACAACAAGAGGGCAAAAGTCGTGTTTTGTCAAAATTTATAATTATTCCGAGTTACAATGATAGTGAAGAAGAAATAATTAAATGGTATGATTTGTCGGTTTCATTAGGAATTAAAAATCTTGTTTTGGATATTGAACGTGAATGGTTCAAAAGCAATAATCAAAAAATTACCAAACATATGGAAAAAATGATTGAATTAATACAAAAACATTGTAAAAAGGAAGGCATAAATTTAGATTATTATGAATCTTTAAAATGCCTTTACAAAAAGGTTTAGAGGTATATTGTGGTATCAAGAGTTTATACGGGTGTTTTAACTGGATTAACGGCACATAAAGTTACGACAGAAGTTGATGTAAACAATTCACTTCCTTCCGTAATAATAGTAGGGCTGCCTGATACGGCTGTTTCCGAGGCAAAAGAACGTGTTCGTTCGGCGATAAAAAATTCAGGATATTCTTTTCCCGCAAAAAAAATCACGGTAAATCTTGCCCCTGCAGATATCAGAAAAGAAGGTTCGGCTTATGATTTACCCATAGCGATAGGTATTTTGTCTGTTGACGGGATTATTAATTGTGAAAAATGTGAAGAATATGCTTTTATTGGGGAACTTTCTCTTGACGGCTCTCTTCGTCCCGTAGCGGGTGTGTTGCCGTTGGTTTCAGGGTTAAAAGAACTTGGAATAAAAAATATAATAGTTCCTTTTGAAAATGCAAAAGAGGCCGCTTTAATAGAAAATATAAATGTTTACGGGGCTAAACATCTTTATGATGTGGTAAATCATTTCATTGATGATGCGGAATGTGCCAAACCGCTTGAAAAGACTTTTTTTGATATAAAAGAATACATGGCTTGTGAAAATTCTGATTTTCCGTTTGATTTTAAAGATGTAAAAGGGCAGTTTAAAGCAAAAAAAGCACTCGAAATTGCAGCGGCAGGCGGTCATAATATTTTGATGTCCGGCTCTCCGGGCTCGGGAAAAACGTTGCTTGCAAAATGCTTTGCTTCTATTTTGCCTCCACCCGAACCAAGCGAAGCGATTGAATTAACAAAGATTTACAGTATTTCTGGACTAATTGACTCCGAGCATCCGCTTGTCACAAAACGACCTTTCAGAACGGTACACCACACAGCATCGTCAGTTGGAATAATAGGTGGCGGTTCCAATCCCAAACCTGGCGAAATTACCCTTGCACACAGAGGAATTTTGTTCTTTGACGAAGTTGTAGAGTTTCCGAGACAGGTTTTGGAAGTCTTGCGACAACCGCTTGAAGATGGAGAAATTGTTATATCAAGAGCTCAAACAAGTATAAAATATCCCGCAAAATTTATTTTTGTTGGGGCTATGAACCCTTGTCCCTGCGGATATTACGGAGATAAAGAAAAAGCTTGTACTTGTTCGGAGTATCAAATCCAAAAATACCGCTCAAAAATTTCAGGTCCGCTGTTAGACAGAATTGATATTCAGATTGAAGTACCGAGATTGAAGGCGGATGAGTTAATTGGCGGAAAATTTGAAAGCGAAAGCTCGGAAGAAATCCGAAAACGCGTAATCAAAGCAAGAGATATTCAATTAAAAAGATATAAAGGACTCGGAATTTATACAAATTCAGAACTTACTCCAAAATTGATAAAACAATTCTGTAAATTGGATGAACAGTCCGAAACAATTTTGAAAATGGCAGGACGAAAATTTAATATTTCCGGCAGAGGCTATGACAGACTTTTGAAACTTGCAAGAACGATAGCAGACCTTGCGGGTGCGGAAAATATTACCGCCGCTCATATTTCTCAAGCTCTTCAGTATCGAAATTTTGTCGAAAATACATAACGACTGCGTTTTTTACTTTTGATGAGAATAATAAAATGATAGAAATTACGAAATTTTGTAACAATGATTTGTAACCCTAAAAATATGGAATGAGGTCGTATTTGACGGTATCGCTTTTCCTCAGACGGAAATTTTAGACGAAAAAACCGGACTTGAATTTTTCAAGTCGCAAACTTTTACCGGGGTGGCAAAACTTGACGGAGAAATTTCGGGATTATATATTTTGCACCCGAATAATGTCGGAAGATGCGGTCATATTTGTAACGCAAGCTATGCCGTCAGCAAGGATAAAAGAGGACATCATATAGGCGAATTTTTAGTCAAACATTGTCTTGAAACCGCAAAAGAAAAAGGTTTCAGAATATTGCAATTCAATGCCGTTGTCGCCACAAATTACAGTGCGTTGGCACTTTATAAAAAATTAGGATTTGTTCAACTCGGCACAATCCCTCAAGGCTTTTTGGCTAAAAACGGTGACTATTTGGATATCATTCCTCACTATAAAAATTTGTTCTGATAAATCATTTCTAAAAGATTTTTCATCAAAACATCTGCTTGTATTTTGCCGATTAAGTAAATTCTCAACCGCTCAGGTTTCCATGCGTATTTTTCTGACGATTAATTTTTTCACGCATAAATGCAACTGGAAAAATTTATATGTGCATAAATAATATGCAAAGTTTTTAGAATTCTTAGAAAATTTTTTTTGTATAATGAAAATATCTAAAACTTATGCCGAATTGTTTTTATAAATATATAAATATTATATTGAATTTACAAAAATTTACAAAACTCTTAAAAATATCGATTTATAGCCATTTTTGACATGTGTGCAGAGACTGATTATTTCGTTAGTTTATAAAAACAACTTTAATTAAAAAATGAAAAAATAGAAAAAAGTGCATAAAATCAAGAAAAAAGACTTGATTTGAAATTTTGAACATGTACGATAGAGAAACAAGGACAGGTGTCCCTGTAGATTATTATTGTAAAAAACCAATGGAAAGAACCTATGTCAAAAGACGTAATTGAATTTGAAGGAACTATTTTAGAAGCGATGCCGAATGCTATGTTTCGTGTCGAACTTGAAAACGGACACGAAATTCTCGCACATATATCCGGCAAAATCAGAAAGAATTTCATCAGAATCTTACCGGGAGACAAGGTTAAGGTTGAAATGACACCTTATGATCTTACCAGAGGAAGAATCACATACAGACTTAAATAAAAAGGAAAACATTATGAAAGTCAGAGCATCAGTTAAAAAACTTTGCGAAAAATGCAAAATTATCAAGAGAAAAGGCAGAGTAGCAGTTATCTGTGAAAATCCCAAACACAAACAAAGACAAGGTTAGTTTGTTAAAGTAAAAGAACAAATTATTAAAAAACAAGGAGACAAACATGGCAAGACTTGCCGGGGTAGATTTACCTCGTAACAAAAGAATGATTATTGCATTGACCTATATTTTCGGTATTGGTCCTGCACGTTCTGCAAAAATATTAGCAGCATGCGGTATTTCAGAAGATTTGAGATCAGATGATTTAACCGATGACGATATTAAAAAACTCAGAAATGAACTTGCTAATTACACAATCGAAGGTGATTTAAGAAGAGAAGAATCTTTGGCAATCAAGAGATTGAGCGAAATCGGTTCATTCAGAGGTATCCGTCACAGACGTAAGTTGCCCGTAAGAGGACAAAGAACAAAGACAAATGCAAGAACAAGACGCGGAAAGAAAACCGGTCCTGTTTCAAAGAAAAAATAAGTTAAATAATTAATAAAAAGGAAATTAATAATGGCAAAACCTGTCAAAACAAAAAAGAAAGAAAAGAAGAATGTATTACAAGGTGTTGTACATATTCAATCAACCTTCAACAATACAATCGTAACTTCTACAGATACTCAAGGTAATGCTATTGCATGGGCATCTGCCGGCGGTTGCGGATTCAAAGGTGCAAGAAAGGGAACACCTTTTGCAGCACAATCAGCAGCAGAAATGGTTGCAAAGAAATCAATCGACCAAGGAATGAAGAAGGTCGAAGTTTATATTAAAGGCCCCGGTACTGGTAGAGAAACGGCAATCAGAGCAATCCAAGCAGCAGGTTTGGAAATCACTTTGATTAAAGACGTTACTCCGATTCCGCACAACGGTTGCCGTCCGCCTAAAAAGCGTAGAGTATAGAAATTAACAAGGAGTCATAGAAAATGGCAAGATATACAGGTCCCGGCAATAAGTTATTCCGTAACTACGGGGTTAAAGAATTATCAAACAGAAAGTTGACCTCATCAATGAGACAAACTCACTCAGGTCAACACGGAGCTGCAAAAAAGAAGCTTTCTGATTATGCAATCCACTTGAATGAAAAACAAAAAATTCGTTTAACATACTTAGTTTCAGAAAAACAATTTGTCAGATATTACAAGAATGCATCAAGAAAGAACGGTGTAACAGGTACAATCCTTCTTCAAATGTTGGAATCAAGACTTGACAACCTTCTTTTCAGAGCAGGTCTTGCAATCACAAGAAAGCAAGCACGTCAAATCGTTAACCACGGTCACGTTTTGGTAAACGGCAAGAAGGTTGATGTTCCGTCATACCTCGTAAAACCGCAAGACGTAATTACCGTTAAAACAAGAAGTGCAGCATTTGTTAAATCAGTTGCAGAAATGATAGATATGCCTGTCAGTGCAGCATGGTTGACAGTTGACAAAGACGCACAAAAGATTACTTTCGATAGAATTCCGGAAAGAGAAGAATTAGATCCTGACTTCAAGGAACAACTCGTAGTTGAATACTATTCAAAGTAAGGTTAAGGAGACATTGACAATGGAAGCACTTAAAATTAAATGCGTAAATACGACAACAAGTTCGGATGGTACGCAATACGGAAAGTTTACCGTTGAACCTTTAGCAAAAGGTTTCGGTACAACTTTGGGTAATGCACTCCGCAGAGTTCTCCTTTCATCACTTGAAGGTGCAGCGGTTACATCACTTCGTATTGAAGGTATCACTCACGAATTCACATCTATCCCCGGTATCACGGAAGATGTTATCGATATTATGTTGAACCTCAAAGGTTTAACAGTAAAATGCGAAAACAAAGATCCTCAAGTTTTAAGACTTGACATCGACCATGAAGGTCCTGTTTTGGCAAGCGACATTCAACTTCCGGCAGGCGTTAAAGTTGTTAACCCTGACTGGCAAATTTGTACGGTTGCTGAAGGCGGCAGCATTCACGCTGAAATCGCAGTAGAAACAGGCAAAGGCTATATTGCAAAAGACGTATTAAAAGGTCACCAAGCAGATTTGCCGATTGATCTTTTGCCGATTGATGCAACATTTATTCCTATTAAAAGAGTAAGCTACAATGTTGAAAACACTCGTGTTGGCGACGTTATCGACTACGATAAACTTACTTTGGAAATCTGGTCAAATGGCAGCATCGACGTAACAAATGCACTTAGCCAATCTGCAAACATCTTGATTGAACACTTCATGCAAATTGCGGCAATCACCGGACAACCGATGAACCTCAGCTCACCTTCTATCATTGAAGAAGAAGTTGAAGAAGTTGCAGAACCTTCAATCACGATTGAAGATTTGGAATTATCAGTCAGAGCGTATAATTGCTTGAAGAGAGCAAGTATCAACTCTTTGCCTGAATTGCTCAAGAAATCGGAACACGATTTGTTGAATATTAAAAATTTCGGTAAAAAATCTTCAGACGAAGTAATTGAAAAGTTACAAACCGTAGGATTGAGCTTACAGCCTAATCCGGAAGGTTTTGACCCCGATGAAATGTAGAGGAACAAACAATGAGACACCAATGTAACAGAAATCGCTTGGGTAAAGCCCAAGATCAAAGAAAAGCATTGCTCAGAGCATTAGCAACCGAATTGTTCATGCACGGTGAAATCAAAACTACGATTTCAAGAGCAAAAGCATTGAAGCCTTATGCAGAATCTCTTATCACACTTGCAAAGAAAGGTGATTTGAATTCACGCAGAACAGCACTCAAATATATCTATGACAGAGAAACCGGCAGATATATGAATGTTGAAACTAAGGAAGTAGTTGCAGAAAATGCAGAATGCAAGAAAATGCCTGAAACTGTTTTGAGAAAATTGTTCACTGAAATCGGTAAACAATATCAAGACAGAAACGGCGGTTACACTCGCATTTATAATCTTCCTCCGAGAAGAGGCGACGCTACAAAAATGGCATTAATCCAATTGGTATAATGCAAAGATACGTTCTCATACTTGAATATAAGGGAACAAATTTTTCGGGAAGCCAAAAACAAAAGACGAAAGTCCGAACAGTTCAAGGCGAACTCGAAAAAGCACTCAGTACATTGACAAAACAAAATACAAAAACGATTTTCTCAGGCAGAACAGATGCAGGAGTTCATGCAAGAGGACAGGTAGTTCATTTCGATAGTGAAATTGATTTTACCAATCCGAAACTCTTATATTCCTTAAACGGCTTGCTGGATAAGGATATGAGCGTAATGAGAATTGAAAAGGCTGAAAAGACTTTTCACGCACAAAAGAGTGCGACCGCAAGGTTTTACAGATACCGAATCGTATCAAGAGACCAACGTTCTGCTTTTGACGAAAATTGTTTGTATTTAAGGGAAAAGCCAAACATTGATTTTATAAATCAGTGTCTCGGGATTTTGAAAGGTGAACATGATTTTTCATCGTTTAAGAAATCGGGAACGGCAAATCCCGCCAAGATATGCAACGTATCTGTCGCAAGATGTTATCAGAATGGTGATGATATATTGATAGACATAGTTGCAAACCGGTTCTTATACGGAATGGTAAGAACCATCGTCGGAACAATTTTGTATCTTGATAGAAAATCTCAAAGCCCCGAATCACTTAGAGAAATTCTAAAAAGCAGGAACAGAGCAAAAGCAGGGCCGGCAGCGAGTCCCGACGGACTCACACTTATGAAAGTGATATACGACAAAAATATAAACATGGAGATGGCATATGAAAACATACTCAGCGAAACCTCTCGAAGTTGAAAGAAAGTGGTACGTTATTGACGCCGAAGGTAAAACTTTAGGCAGATTGGCTGCACTTGCTGCAAACATGCTCAGAGGCAAGCATAAACCCCAATACACTCCGCACGTTGACACAGGTGATTTCATCGTAGTTATCAACGCAGAAAAAGTTGTTGTAACGGGTAAAAAAGAAACAGATAAAATGTATTATTCTCATACCGGTTATCCGGGAGGATTGAAAGTAACATCTTTCAAAGATTTAGTTGCAAAAAATCCTTGTGCTGCAATTGAAAAGGCTGTAAAAGGTATGTTGCCTCACAACACTTTGGGTCAAGAACAATTCAACAAACTCAAAGTATATGCAGGTCCTAACCACCCGCACCAAGCACAAAACCCGATTTTACTCGATGACAAGGAGGTTAAATAATGGCTGAAAAAATGTATATTGCAACAGGCAGAAGAAAGACCTCAACAGCAGTTGTAAAACTCGTTAAGGGTAAAGGTCGTGTTTTTGTTAACGGCAAAACACTTGCTGCATACATCGGCAACAGACCGGCACTTGAAATGATGATTTATCGTCCTTTGGCTTTGACTGACAATCAAACAAACTTTGATGTAAGAGTTAAAGTTGTTGGTGGTGGTGTTTCATCACAATCAGGCGCTATCAGACACGGTATTTCAAGAGCACTCGTTGAATACAACGAAGAACTCAAATCAGTTTTGAAATCAGAAGGCTTGCTTACACGTGATGCACGTGAAAAAGAACGTAAAAAGTACGGTCGCAAAAGAGCAAGAAAAAGATTCCAATTCTCAAAACGTTAATCCGTTTTGGCTCTGTATCTGTCCCGACACTGTTGTTGTGGCAAAACAGAGATGGTTCAAAATTTCAAAAATCCTCTTGTTTCTGCAAGAGGATTTTTTTATAGTATGATAATTATATGGAAAAAGAATATTTCGTTTTATATACACCTGATGAAATGAACAAAGCGTATTCTCTTATGGAAAAGGATTTTTCAAGAGAAGAGATTTTTGATGCGTTAAGCGGTGATGATGATATCAAGAAGCAAATTGCACTTATAAAACTTGATGGGATAAAATCTTCTGATGAGGCTATGAAGTTATCATCCGTTTTAACGGGGCAGCATGGACCGGTTCGGGAAATTTGTTCTGCGAAAATCAATGAATTTATCAGAAACAAAGACTGCCGAGAATATTTTGTCGGAGACGAGATAAAAGAAATCTTTTTGAATGCTCTTAATGATATTATTCCGACGGTAGCAAGAAATATTCTCGAGGTAATAAAATTTTTGCCCGGTGTCGAAAAAGTCCAAACGGCTCTGCTTGACAGGATATTGGAACTTGATAATTATGTTGAAGATGAGCAGTTACTTTCAAATCATGAAATTATAAAAAAGACGTTCAAGTTATATTGGTATCTCGAAACTCTTGCTGAATTTGCAAAAGATTTAGAACAAAATGAAAAATTTTCTCAAATAATTGATAAAAATTATTGTCACGAAGATTATACGATAAGGGAAAAAATTTCCAAAATTTTGTCGAAAGTCAATGGTTTTGAGCAATATAAACAAATGTTGACAAATGATACAAATCCTTATGTTTCGACGATTTTAAAATAGATTATGATATAATTTTAAAGAGGTTGGAAATTTGTTTTACGCAACATTCATAAAATTTTTAAAATATTTTGGAAAAGGACACAGCCTGCAAATATGGCTTATGGGTGTTTATGCTTTTTTAACAAGTTTGTTTGAATTTGCGAGTGTTGCGATAATTTTGCCGTTTTTGATTATGTTGATTGATCCGAACATGATGTCGCAAAATTTCTTTTTGAAAGCTGCAAAACAAATTTTTCATTTGCCTGATGAAACGGCTGTTTTCAAATTTGCCGCATTTGCACTTATTGCGATGATTGTGCTAAAAAACATTTACGGCATTTTCATAATGTTTTGGCAAAACAAGCTCTTGAAAGAATGGGCATTAGATATTAAAAAAATGTTTATGAGAATGTATCTTTATGCACCGTTTGAAATGAACAGCAAATACGGTGACAGCGACAGATTTTTCAGTATCTCGAGCATCGTTGATACTGTTTTTGATAATTTCGTTTTTAGAGTTATTGTTTTCACCTCAAATACAATCGTAATCGGTTTAATTTTCTTATGGATGATATATTTATTGCCGAAATATACTATTTTTGCGGCGATGTTTTTCATAGTATCCGCATCGTTGCAAAACAGAATTATCTTCCACAAATCCAAATTTTATGCGGATGAAAGATATAAATTGGAGCAAGGTCCGTATAACATGCTTATGGATTGTTTGAGATGTTTGAAGGAAATTAAGATTACAAGTTCCGAAGGATTTTTCTACGGCATTTATAAGAGACTTTCTTCAAAATTAATTCCGCTTAATGAAAAAATAAATCTTTTACCGATTATTCCTCAGTATATAATTGAAATTATTTTCGTAATAACAATCATTATTTTATTTGTCGGAATATTTAATGAATACGGTATGAACAGAGATAATATACTTATTGCGTTAGGTGTTGTAGCAATTTCTTTGTTCAGGATTTTGCCGTTGATGTATAAAAGCCAAGTTTGTATCAATTATATGGATATGTACCGTGAATATCCCGATATGATTTTTAATTTGTATGATTCATTTAAAGCTTATGAAAATTATATTTCAACTCCGACTCATGACAGAATGGAATTTGAGCATGCCGTAACAATCAAGAATTTGTCATACTCTTATGATAATGAAAGATATGTTTTGAAGGATATTAATTTTACGGTAAATAAAGGCGAATATGTCGGAGTTATCGGTATTTCAGGAGCCGGAAAAACGACCTTGGTTGACTGTTTGACAGGTTTGTTGATAGGTCAGGGCGAAATTTATATAGATGATGTAAAACTTGAGCCTAAAAATATTAAAAGTTATCAAAACATTTTGGGATATGTTTCTCAAAATACGAACACTGTTATGGGTAATCTTGTGACAAATGTTGCTTGGGGCATTCCTAATGCACAAATTGACAGAGACAAAATCGATGAGGCTTTGAAAGAAGCCAAATTGTATGACCAAATTATGCAATCCACAAACGGCATAAATACCGTCATAAACAGAGACGGAACAGGTCTTTCGCAAGGTCAAAAACAAAGAATCGGTATCGCAAGAGCCTTCTATCGTAAACCTAAACTTCTCATTTTTGATGAAGCAACTTCATCACTTGATTTGAAGACCGAAAGCGAAATTATGGATATTCTTGCCGACAAAAAAGGTAAATTGACAATGATTGTCGTTTCTCACAGAATGAGTACCCTCAAACTTTGTGACAAGATTATTTATATGTCGGAAGGCAAAATCGTTGATATTGACACGTTTACGAACTTGACCCGTAAATATGCTCAGTTTGCGGAATTTGTTCAACTTGCAAATGTTTCCGTTGACGAAGTATAGCTAAAATTTGCTGATTTTTTAAAAATACCGTTTGATATCATGCCTTGATTTTATGCTAAACTTTTTAAAGGAGTAAAAATGACGGTATACTTTTTCCACGGAAAAGAAGAATATCTTCTTTCAAAAGAAATCCATAAATTACAAACGGAATTGGTTGATGAAGCTTTTAAATCAATGAATTACCGTATTTATTTTTCTCCTGATTTTGAAGAAATTTTGGAAATTTGTGCAACCGCTCCTTTGATGTTCGGAAATATTTTGTCTGTCGTTCATATGGAAAAATATTTTTTTAAATCAGGTAATAAAAAACTTGAATTTTCCGATAAACAACTCAAAGATTTTGAATATGCCTTGAATAATGTTGCGGAAACAAACAATATTATTTTTGTTTGCAACGTTCCTCGTGATGATGACAAAAAAATCGATACAAGAACAAAATTATTCAAAATGTTTGCCAAAATAACAAATATGAGAGATTTCCCTCAATATAGGGATTATGACAGAGATTTGCCCTCTGTAATCGTTTCAATGGCAAAAGAACGTGAATTGCAAATTGACTCAAAAACCATTACTCACCTCGTCGAAAGGCTTGGGGTTAATTTGAGATTGATTGATTCTGAACTTACAAAACTGCAAACCGCAATTTTCCCGAATAAAAAGGTTACAAATGCAGATATCGATGAGTATTGCACACTTACGGAAAATGTTTTTGAACTTGCCGATTTGATTGTCGGTGAGGATAAAAATGCCGTTATGAAACAGTTTTCGGCAGTAATAGAAAAAAATCATCCGCTTCAGGTAATCGCACTTTTGCATACGAATTTGCATAAACTTATTTATTTGAAAACTTTTGAAAAGGAAAAATCAATAAAGACACTATCTTCGGAACTTTTTATTCCCGAATATCCCGTCAAATTGCTCCTCGAAAAAATTAAAAATAAATCTTTGAAGGAACTTTTAGCCTTAAAACACTATTTGTGTGATGCGGAAATAAAAATAAAAACAGGGCAAACTCAAAACCCTGAGTATCTTTTGGAAAGCGTTATTTTAAGAGGTGAAAATGTTTGAGGTTTTTGGTGAAAAATATTTTTCTCTTTCAAAATTTTTTGAATCAATGATAGAAAATGAAAATATAACCGTTCCAAACTCAATTATTTTGCACGGACCGGATATTATTGCACAATATTATTTTGCACTTGAACTTGCTCGCGGAGCAAATTGCCTCGAGAATAAAAAACATTCCTGTGAATGCCAAAATTGCAGGTGGATTAAAGCAAATGAACACCCTGAAATTGTAACCGTTTCAAAAATTAATTCAAAACCTGACGGCGATGATTCAAAGTCAGTAATCTCTGTTAAACAGATTGAAGCGATAAAGGATAAATTGGTCGCATCGTCTGATTATCACAGGTTTTTCATCTTTTGCGATGCGGAAAATAGAGATTTTTCCGAGTCGGAAAAAGAACAGTTAATGCCTTTTGAAAATTTTGGGCTGAAATTTCCCGAAAGTGCAAAAGGCTGGGTTCCTCTCGGTCTTACAAAAAAATGTTTTACGGAAGTTGTTGCAAACGCTTTGCTCAAATCCGTCGAAGAGCCGCCGGCAGGGGTGACATTCATATTTTTGACAGAAAATCTTGAAAATATAATATCCACAATCGTTTCAAGGTCACAAGCATTTTATGTTGCGGGAAATTCCAAACAATCAGTGGATTTTAGCTATTTAAAAGAACAATTTGCAAATTATCCGAATATTGAAAGTAATAAGGCTCTTTTGATTTCGGAATATTTGATAAAGACCGCAAAAGCGAAAGATTTGTCTTTGTCTTCGGTTTTGGTAGCTGTACAGGCTTATTTGACGGATTTGTTGAGAAATAATCCGCAAAATATTTTATTAAAGAAAAAAGTTTTTGACGATATTGATAAACTTCAAAAAATGGTTGATATGCTGAATTCAGGTGTCAAAGAGCAAAATATAGCTGACGAGTCGGGTTATATTTTAACTAAACAGAGTTAAATATTCTTCGAACCGTTGAATTTAAAGTTTTTTTGATGATATAATCACATCACAGTTTATAAAAAAGAGGATAAAATGAATAAAAATCAATCAGTAGGTGTTTTAATAGTTGCGGCATTGTTGATTTTGTCGCTCGTATCAATGTTATTTAACGGAAGTACATCAACAACAAAGGATTTGTCCTATTCTCAATTTGTTTCGATGGTTAAAAAAGCAGAAATCAAATCCGTTGAAATCGAAAGGGATACGCTTATTGCTCACCCTGTGAAAGAAGAAATTCAATCCTCCGTAAATTTGCCGTTGTCAAAATTGCAACAAACACCGTCAAAACTTCAATATAAAGTTATTATTCCTATTAACGGAACAACAATTTTGCTTCCTATGCTTGAACAAAATAATGTTGAAGTAACGATGAAAAATTTCGATGATTCCGGCACTTTGACGGGCATTTTGAAAGCGATTGCTCCGATTTTTATTGTTATTATAATTTTGATAATTATGGGTAAAATCCTTCAATCAGGCGGCTCTCAAGCTATGGGCTTCGGCAAAAGTAAAGCAAAACTTTTGATGGATAATAAAGTTAAGGTTACATTTGATGATGTTGCCGGTATTGACGAAGAAAGACAAGAACTTCAAGAAATTGTTGATTTTCTTAAAAATGGCGAAAAATATATGAAATTGGGGGCAAAAATTCCGAAAGGTGTATTGCTCGTAGGTTATCCGGGAACGGGTAAAACTCTTATGGCAAAAGCAGTTGCCGGCGAAGCAGGTGTTCCGTTCTTCTCAATTTCAGGTTCGGATTTCGTTGAAATGTTTGTAGGGGTCGGTGCATCAAGAGTTCGTGACCTTTTTGAACAAGCTAAAAAACACCAACCTTGTATCATTTTTATCGATGAAATTGATGCAGTCGGTCGTCAAAGAGGTGCCGGAATGGGTGGCGGTAATGATGAACGTGAACAAACTCTTAACCAACTTTTGGTTGAAATGGATGGTTTTGATGAAAACGTTAATATCATTGTTCTCGCTGCAACAAACAGACCTGACATTCTTGATACGGCATTGTTAAGACCGGGAAGATTTGACAGACAAATTTATGTTCAAGCTCCTGATATTATGGGTCGTGAACAAATTTTGGAAGTTCATGCGAAGAATAAACCGCTTGCGGCTGATGTTGATTTGAAGGTTTTGGCAAAAAGAACTCCGGGGTTCACCGGTGCTGATTTGAAAAATCTTTTGAATGAAGCTGCACTTTTGGCGGCAAGAAACAATCAAGAACAAATTGTAATGCAAAATATCGATGATGCTATTGATAAGATTGTTGCAGGTGCGGAAAAGAAATCAAGAATCATTACGGATGAAGAAAAGGAAATTACCGCATATCACGAAGTCGGACACGCATTGTTGCACTATTTTACGGACAATTCAGATCCGTTGCACAAGGTGTCTATTATCCCACGTGGTAACGCATTAGGGGTCACTTGGTCACTTCCCGAACACGATAAGTCATTATATAAATATAGTGACTTGAAAGATAGAATTATCACTGCTTTAGGCGGAAGAATTGCCGAAGAATTGATATTTGACGGACAAATCACAAGCGGTGCAACTGCCGATATTAAACAGGCAACCGATATTGCAAGAAAAATGGTAACTGTTTACGGTATGTCATCAAAAATGGGTACGGTTGCTTACGGAAAATCAGGCGAAAACGTATTTATGGGTCGTGATTTCGGTCAAACTAAAAATTATTCCGATGAAACCGCAAGAGAAATTGATGATGAAGTCAGAGCTATAATTGAAGATTGCTATCAGTACGGTAAAAAAGCTCTCGGTGAAAACATCGATTTGATTAAAGCAGTAACTGCTGAACTTCTTGAAAGAGAAACACTTGAAGAAAAAGAAGTTTCAGAAATTATCGAACGAGTCAGAGAAGCACGAAACGAAAACAAGGAGTGTTAAAAAATGATGACTCAAACAATGATTGACACGTTTAATGAACAAATTAATCGTGAGCTTTATTCTGCGTATTTATATACATCAATGGAACATTGGTTTATGAAGAAAGGCTTGAAGGGTTTTGCAAACTGGTTCAAAGTTCAGGCAGGAGAAGAACTTACTCATGCAAGAAAAATTATGGATTATATCAATGACCGAGGAGGCAGAATAAGGTTAAAAGCAATAGCTATGCCTGATTGCGATTGGCAAAATATTTTGTCCGTTTTTGAAAATTCTTTATCTCATGAAGAGTACGTAACTTCTGAAATAAACCGTATTTCAGAGCTTGCTGAAGAAGAAAAAGACAAGGCTTCCGAAATTTTTTTACAATGGTTTATAACGGAACAGATTGAGGAAGAAAATTCCATAAACAATATCATTGATGCTTTAAGAATGATAGGAAATTCAGTAGTTGCAACATTTGATATGGACAGAGAACTTTTACAACGTTCATAAAAAATAAGTCAAAATACATAACAGCGGGGAGAAATCTCCGCTTTTTTGTTACAAATTTTAAGAAGTTTCCCAAATTCAGTGTTCATGCTATTATGTCTAAAAAGAATATAACTACACGCAAAAATTGGGGAAGAAAATTGGCACAGATATTAACTGAAAATCGTGCTTGTCGTGCGGGAAAGTTTAAGTTTGAAAGATTTCAATCTATTTGCGAATATTTGGAATTTGGTGCAAATAAATACTCAACATTACCGGCAATCACGGATACATATAATAATATTGAACAAAATTTTGCAGAATATATTTTGCAAGCAAAAGACTTTGCGGCGGGATTGCAAAGTTTAGGAGTAAAAAAAGACGACAAAATCGGTCTTTTTTCAGAGAATAACGGACGATGGATTGTTGTAGACCAAGGAATTTTGAGATGCGGAGCAATTGATGCCGTTAGAGGTTCGAATGCCCCTGTTGATGAACTCGATTATATTATCGGTCAAAGTGAAAGTAAGGCTTTGGTGTTGCAAACGTCAATGCTTTTTGACAAATTGAAATCTTGTTTGCCGAAATATGATTTGGATTTTATCGTCATAATGTTCCACAAAGAAGGTGCAACTTATGACGGGGTTGACTGTCCTGTTTATACGTTCGAAGAAATTCTTGCGATGGGCAAAAGAAAGTGTTTTTCACCCGTAAAACTTACTCCGTACGATTACGCTACAATCCTTTATACATCAGGGACAACGGGTAATCCGAAGGGTGTTTTGTTAACTCACGGAAATATGATTTTTCAAATTGATACGGCAAATAATTGGTTCCCTGTTCATTCAGGAGAGTCAACTCTTGAAATTTTGCCGATTTGGCACGCGTATGAAAGAATTTGTACATACTATTTTTACGGTGAAGGACTTCATGTTCACTATACAACTTTGTCCAAAATTAAAGACGATATGGTCAAATATTCACCTGATTATATGGTATCTGTTCCGAGAATTTGGGAAGCCGTTCGTGCAGGTGTTTATGCAAAGTTGAAACAAAAATCAAATTTGGTTTATACGATTTTCGACACGGCTGTAAAATACAGTGTTGCTTACAAAAAGCACTCAATGTATGTTGAAAGAAGAATTACGGAACAAAAACACTACAATCCGATTGCAACAGTTTATCACGCGATTATGGCAACTTGTATGCAACCGTTGCACGAAGTTTTCAGTAAGACTTTATACAAAAAACTCAAAAATTTGGCAGGTTTGAACCTCAAAGCTTCAATCTCCGGCGGAGGAGCAATCGGTTCAAAAGAAGAAGCTTTTTATGATGCAGTTGGGGTAAAATTGGTCATTGGCTACGGATTGACGGAAACCGCACCGATTTTGACATTACGTTCCGTTACAGGAAAAAACTTCCTCGGCTGTGCAGGTGCACCTATTGAAGGTACGGAACTTAAAATTATTGACCCTGAAACGAAAAAAGAACTTCCTCCTTTTGAAAAAGGGTTGGTAATTGTTCGCGGTCCGCAGGTTATGGGCGGTTATTTTAATGATGAAGCCGCTACACGTGCCGTTCTCGATGAAGACGGTTGGTTTAATACGGGAGATTTGGGCTATTTGACTTATGACAACAATCTCGTATTGAGAGGAAGAATGAAGGAAACAATCGTTCTCTCAAACGGTGAAAATGTTGAGCCTATTCCGATTGAGGACGCTGTTTTGGGCAGCCAATATATCAATCAAATCGTATTGGTCGGACAAGATCAAGGTGCTGTCGGAGCGTTGATTATTCCGACTAAAGAAGCTCTTGAAAAGTGCGGTGTTGATACAAGAGGTTTGAGAATGCAACAAGATGTTTGCATAAAAAATCCGTCTTTGAGAAAACTTATTAAATCCGAAATTGATACTCATATTAAAAATAAAAGTAAGTTGAAATCTTTTGAAAAAATTCAAAAATTTGAAATTTTAAAAGAAGGATTCAGTATCGACAACGGTTTGATGACTTCAACGGCAAAGATAAAAAGAAATAAAGTCTTTGAAACTTACGACTCAATAATCACAAGTATGTATCAAAATTAAATTAAAAAAGAGCCACCGATAAGATGGCTCTTTTTATTTCTGTGAAAAATTTACTTTCTTCCGTAAATGTCGGACAATCTTTCAATATCGTTTTCATCAATCAAATCGCCTTTTTGAACTTCAAGAATTTTTAAATTTTCTTTGTAAGGATTTTGAAGAGAATGGATTTCTTTTACTGCAATATCAATGGCTTCGCCTGTTTTGAGGGTTAATTCTTTATCACCCTTAATAATTTTGGCTGTTCCTTCGAGAACAATCCAATGTTCTCCTCTGTGATTGTGACGTTGAACGCTCAATTTTTGGTCGGGTTTAACGGTAATTGTTTTAACGAGATATCCTTCACCTTCATCAATAACCGTGTAAGTTCCCCAAGGACGTTCAAAAGTAGTTTGTTTTTCCGTATTTTTCATATCTGCCTTTTTAACCGTAGAACAACCGCAATTACATTGTTTACAACAATTTTGCTTAGCCTTGCAAGCTGCATCGCTTGTAAGTCCTGATAACATTATCGCCGAAATAACCAATCCTGTCGATAAAACTTTTAAATTCATTAATTTCCCTTTCAATTTTTGATTTTTATTAACTTTTTAACTTTTTTTTTATTGTAAACTATAATTTTTTTATGGAAAAGAAATTTTATAATATAATTTCAATGATGTCAGGAACCTCTATGGACGGCACAGATGCCTGCCTTGTGAGACTTTCAGAGGATTTTTCGTTTGAAATTTTGGATTCTTTTTCCCTTGAATATAAACCGGAATTAAGAAAAAAATTGCTTGAAGTTGCTGTCGGTAACGGAAATGTTAAAGATGTTTGCTTTTTGAATTTTGTCGTTGGTGAACATTTTGCAAAATGTGCAAATGAACTCGTCAAAAAATCGGGCATGGAAAAATCCGACATCGATTTTATTTCTTCTCACGGGCAAACAGTTTGGCATATCCCGAAACAAACTGAATTTGGCGGATATAAAACTTCTTCGACTTTGCAAATCGGAGATATTTCCGTAATTGCCGAAAAAACAGGGATTATGACAATCGGCGATTTCCGTCCGAAAGATATGGCTGCAGGCGGTCAAGGTGCTCCTCTCGTTCCTTATGCCGATGAAAAACTTTTCGGCAAAGATAAAAATCGAGCAATTCAAAATATTGGCGGAATTTCGAACGTGACAGTTTTGTCTAAAAATTGCCCTACCTTCGCTTTTGATACCGGTTTAGGGAATATGTTGATAGACTATTTTTCAAATAAATTTTTTGGCAAAGAATATGATAAAAACGGAAATTTGGCAAAACAGGGTAAGGTTGATGAGACTTGGCTCAATGAACTTTTAAAAGATGATTATTATGATTTAACTCCGCCAAAATCCACAGGTCGTGAACATTTTAACGATACTTATGCTGAAAATATTTTAAAAGCCGCACCGGAAAATAAATATGATATAATCCGCACTATCACTGAACTTACGGCAAAAACGATTTTTGATGCTTATGAAAAATTCGTTTTTCCAAAAACTTCGATTGATGAGGTCGTAATCGGCGGTGGCGGTGCTTTCAATCCTGTTTTGATGGAATTGTTGCAAAAATATTTTGGAAAAATCCCCGTTAAAACCCACAAGGATTTTGGAATAGACGACAAACTCAAAGAGTGTCTTGCTTTTGCGATTTTGGGGCTTAATACTTATTTGAAAAAAACGAACAATTTGCCCTCTTGCACAGGGGCGTGCAAAAATGTTGTTATGGGTAAAATTTCTTACCCCGATTAAGTGTGTATTTTTGACACTTTATGTTAAAGAATGTAAAAATTTAAAAAACAATTTTTTGTCATGTAGCAAAAAAAAAACTGTTGAGGGTTTGAAACATGCGTAGATAAAGAATCAATGGCGATAAAGTCTACCTTCAAAAACCCGAAAATCAATTTTGATAAGGGAAAGAGGCGGATTTTATCGTAGCATGTTTTTTATTAAGTGGTAGAATAAAAGTAAAGAATACAATTAAAATATAAAATATAAGGATAGTAAAATGAATTTTAGCTCATCATTTAGTAACCCTTCATTTGGCGGCAGAAGAGAAGATATCAAAAATATCAAATCTCTTTCGGAAAACAATATGCCGATTTTGCCTAATAAGAAAAAATTGATTTTGTCAGCGATTGACAATGTCGGTCAAACAGCAGACAAAAAAGATATCGAAATGCTTATGGGTACTGTCGAAACGATGAAATACGGTATTCAAAATAACTCGGAGTTTGCTAAGGCACTTGGCGGAACAAAGGGTGAAAAGGAAAATACGGATTGGGACGGAATTTTGCAAGGAACAATCCAAAATGCAATCAACGGTCAATCCGAAGAAGACAAGGCTGAATTGCAAGCAAGATTTCAAAAGATTTTCGGCGAAGAAAAACCTTTGTCAGAAGACGAAAAGACAATGTTGCAATTAAGAAGTGACATTTTGGCATCAAAAGAATTGACTGATGTCCTTTCAGATGCGGACAAAACGACAGAAGCCGCAAGAGCAACTCAAAACCTTGATTATTTCATCGCATCATCAGAAATTAATACAGATGATAAAATTAAGTGCTTAGGAATGATGAAGCATTTTTTGAGTGATGATTATGAAATTCATCCTCAATTAAAAGATTATAAACTTCAAGCGTTTTCTGAAATGGTTAACGATTTGATTATTCAAAGACCTGATGAAGAAGCTTATACAATTAAAGATGTCAGCCAAAAGCAAACAGGTATGTGTGCTGCAATTTCAATTGCCCGTAAGACAATCGCATACGAAGATAAAGTTCGTGCCATGGAAATTATGATGAATGAACTTGATGCAACACCGACTATGAAGGTGTATGACAGAACGGAAATCGGCTCCGGCAAAATGGTTGAAATTCCGAAAGCTCACGTTGATTTCACCGATGGTATGAAAAAAGGATACAGAATCATCGATACAGGTACTCACCAATGGATGAATGCCGCAAACATTGTTGGTGACGGTTCTATTTCCGTTGCTCATTACCAAGCATTTGACCCTGATAACTATGAAATTTTCAGAGATGCAAAATGGTACAACGATATGCCGCAAGAATACAAACCGGCTCAAAATTGGCTCAGATATCTCGGAAAAGAAAAAAGTGCCGTATCTACTGCCGCAAAGAGAAATCAAGATATTGCGAAAGTTCAAAAAGAAATCGGTGCTTATAGAAAAGATTATGAATTGGAAGCTCAAAAGTCAGACGCAGCAATCCGTTCGACAATTACTTCTTTAGATTCTTCAATTTCGGATTCAAAAGCTACTGCATTGACTCGTCAGATTTTGAAGGCTGATAAGTTGGAAAATCCTGAATTTAAGGTTCAATCAAGCGATCCGAAAGAAGTTAAAGAAGCAAAAATTGCCGCATTCTTGAAATCGGAACTCCCGAATGTTTCAGATGATGCAATCAAAGCAAACATTGAAAAAATTTCAGGTTTGAGAGATTTGTCAAACAGTGCAAATGAAAAACTTGCTAAGTTAAAATCACACAGCACTCCGCAAGCAATTTTCTCATACAACAAGAATTTGTTTATGGCGGCTGCACACCACAGACGTTCAGTTCAAGCGGAATTGAATGTTCCCGAAAGATTGTCTGCATATGAAAAAGCACTTAACGTACCTGCAAGAGTCGGTCTCGTTCAAGATGCAGCAAATAAAGTTTTGAATAACTTGGCATCAACGGCAGTTATCTCTAAAACCGCTGAAAACTTTGGTGTTGAAGCAAATGCTGATTCAGTAAAACTTGCGGTTGACAAAGCGATTACAACATCAGAAGTTGCAATCCCCGCTCAACTTGACAGCATTTTAGGTAAAATGGGAATGGGCGATCGTGTAACGGTTGTTTCTAATTTCCTCGACAATGCCATGGAACAAATTAAAGGCGGAAATGGAGAAGTATTGCAAACATTTGCTGAAAATGCTCACGTAAAACCTGATATGGCACAAGTTTTGAAAAAACTTGAATCTGTAAAAGCTTCTTTACAAGACAATCCGTCAAACAAACAAATGACAGAAGCCGTAAATGTATTGGGTTACAACAATCCTATCGAAATGACAGCAGATATGTATAAAACATTTGCAAACGCAATTGATGACGGAAGCCTTACAAGAGAACAAACAGTTTCCTTGCTCGGTCAAAATCCTTCAAAAGCTCTTGCTGATATGGGTAAAGAAATTAAGTCACTCAATGATAAGCAATTGCAAATTGAACGTCAATTCGGTTTACCGACAAGACAAGAAGTTGTATTGAATGTATTGGAAGCAACGGGCGAAGTTGTTTCTGAAAAAACTTTGCAAGATATGCAAGCAAAATTTGATAAAGTTGCTGAAGCAAAATCCGCAAACGATAACAGAATCGTTGACCCGAGTGTTAAAAAACCTAAAGTTCCTGATTCAATGTATAAATTCACTCCGGCAGAAAAAGCTATGTATGCTCAAATTGAAGCAAAATTGCCTGCGATGAAAGAATATGCAAAAGTTAATTCCGATGAATTGAAAACGGCATTGGCACCTCAAATCGATGCACTTTTCGCTGAAACGGGACGTCTTGACGGTCACCTTTGGGTTGGCGGAGAAGGCGAAAGCGGCTTGTATGACAACCAATCAATCAAAGTTCTTGAAATGATTACAGGCAAACATTATTACAACGAAGAAGATATCGACAAAGTTGTAGACCATATCAAAAAGGGCGAAGGTTCAGGTACTTCTTCAACAAACGTATCCCACACAGGTTATTCAGGACACGCTCAATATGTTGCTGAAGTTTCACAAGTTGCGGTTATCGACCCTGAAACAAAAGAAACGGTTATGAAAGATGTTTTATGGCACGATAATACTTGGGGCAAATGTGAAGATACAAATGTTTGGACCGACGAAAAAGGCGTCAAGAGAACAGACTACGGCAACGGATACGGCGGACCGGACGGATATGTATTTGATCCTCGTTTGTTGACAGGTACTTTTGTTGATGATCAAAAAGTTTATGTCGGAAAAACAAAAGAAGGTCAAAGATTTGATTTGTGGAAAGCAACAAGAATTGCAGGTACAAATCCCGATGCCGCTCAAAAAATTGATGACGTAATGAATGCAATTATTAATTTGGGTAATCCTGAAGAAAAAATTGCTGAATTTGAAAAAACATTCAAAGAAGCCGCTCCCGTAAACTTCGAACTTATGGACAGAGCCGATGATTTGATGTATAAAGCAGATGCTGATTTTATTGCAAAACTTGAAAAAGCTGATCCTAAAACTCAGGCTGAATTGGATGCAATCAATGATCCTGAATTGAATATATTGCTTGAAAAAACGGCATTACAAATGTCATCAAAATCAGAAGCAGTCAGAAAGTATGTCGGAAATACTTTGGATCTTGACGAAATTGCCAACTTAAGAGAAAAACTTCCTGAAATCCAAAAGAAAATGATTGCCGCTCCGTTCTTGAAAGGTGCGGAAGCTCCGAAACAAGTAATTTCCGAAGCTCAAAATGAAATTCTTGATGTTATCAACAACATATTTGCAAATGACGAAAATGTTGATACTGCGGCATTACAAAAAGTTGTTGCAGGTATAGTAAATGTTCCTGCCGATAAGCTTAACGGTTCATTTGCCAACCTCAAACAAGTAATGATTAATAATGCTAATGAAAAAATCAACGAAGGTATTGCAGATGAAGCGAAAGCTCAAGAACTTTCACAAAAAATTGCGGATATCATTTCATCAACAATTGATAACAAAATGATGATTAATTCAGTTGAAGACTTGAAGGCAAAAACAGATCTTGCAGATACGATTATTGAATTGGTTGATAACAAGTTCAATACTTCATCAGATGCTGATTTGGTAGCAGGTTTGCAAAAACTTCAAAATATGTCAAATGAAGAATTTAATGCATTCCTCGCGGATGCAACTCCTGAAGAACTCGGAATGAAAGATGTTAAGGCAATTGACGTTGCAAGACAAATCAACGCTCAAAAAGGACCAGCAACGGAAAGATTCCAACGTAACGCAAGATTGCACACATTGTTGACGGAAGGTCCTAAAGATGATAATGCTCCCGAATGGGTATATCGTAACTTGAAACAACAACTTTCACCGGTTAAGAATACAGTTGATATTAACAAGATGAAAGCGATGTATGCGAAGAAATTTGATGCTCACGCAGCATTCCCTGAAGCGGAAATTCTTACACAAGATGAAATCAATGATCAAGTAGCAGATATGCTTACATCGGTTGCTGATTCTGTTAAAAATATCAGTACTGCTTCAAACAAAGGTGAATATGCAGCTGAATTAAATCAACAAATCAGAGAATATGTCAGTGCAAATGTTGCGGAAAAATTCCAATCAAAAGCAATAGGTTTGATTAACTCATACATCAAGGCTGTTAAAAACGGTTCTGCTGATGCGGAAAGAATTGGTGATGCTGCGGCTCAACTCCTTGAACAAGGTCATATTACGAAGTTCCCGAATGAAATGATAAAATCATATATTAAGGAAGTTCAATCACAAAATCCGAACGAAACAAAACTCGAAACGTTGCGTGATTATATGACAACAGCATACCAAGTTTCTGAAAATGCTTTAGTTGAATATGATTTGATTGAAAATGCCGAAAACGGTATTGAAACTATGATGAATCAAACATTTGATAATTATAAGTTGAATACGGCTGACGGCAGAGAAGTTTCATTGAATTCCGATGAAGGTATTATGTTCTTGGTTGATCAACTTTCAAATCCTGCAAATGACAGTACTGCACTTCAAGTGTTCTTTGCTCACACAGGACTTGGTGAAAAAGCGGTTGATTTGATTTCAAAATCAGTTCAACTTGACGTAATCCCCGAAGCTTGTGAACAATTAGGTTCTCAAATTACAACGGCATTGAAAAATGTTAATGATTTGAATAGCAAGTTTACTGACTTTACGGAAAATAAATCAGTTGCATACTCATCATACAAAGATGCGGTTCAACACTTTGTTAAAACATTAGACAAAGAATATGCCGATAAGTCAGATAGCGAAAAACAAGTGTATACAGCATATAAATCATTCTTAGAAAAAACTCAAAATGCAGACTTCTCTAAGGATATGCCGACTGAACAAATTATGCCTACACTTGAAAAAGTTAATGCTTTGGCTGTTCAACAACTTAACAACAGTGCTTTGCAAGGTGCAGACCAATTGAACATATTGTCAGAAACATTGACCTCAAGATTGTCAGCTATGGAAGCTCTTAAAGTTCCCGCTGATTCAGACAGTGCTCAAAAGAAAGAAGCATTTGTTCAAAAAGGTAACGATGTTTATGCACAAATTGCGGAAACAATCCAAAATATCAATGCACTCCTTGCATAGATAATTCAAACAGAATAATAAAAGACGGAGCTTTATGGCTCCGTTTTTTGTTTGCGGAATTTTTGAAATTAAAACATCGGGTATTTTTTTATAATGCTTTAGAATTTTAAGCCAAATGCAGACAATTTTTTCAATAAAAAAACAGCGGCTTTTTACCGCTGTTTCGTTTTGAAAATTTTGACCTTTAAAACTATGCCTTTTCAAGAGCAAGAGTTCTTGTTGTGATATCAGCAACTTCAGAAGGTCCAAAGTATTGGATAGCACCGGGAAAGAGGTATTCTTCGTTATTAGCCCATTCTTCTCTGTGATCTTGAAGGTACTTGAATACAGGGCCATCGATTTCAACGAGTGCTTTTTTGATAACCGGTTTCATTTCGCCGTGACGTTTTTCCATGTTCATCATCATAGTAAGCGGGATACCGCCTGCAACCCAATCTTTAGCAGGTGCTGTAAGATTTCTGATTGATGAGATGTAACCTGTCAAACCGAAGTTCATCAAAGCAAATGCGTTGAAGCCTAATGCGTAGCAGTAGTCAGCGTCGAAGTTTGACGGGAATGCACAACGACCTTCGTAACCGAAGAAGTGTGCCAAATCTGAGAACTTGCCGTTGTATTTGCCTTCAGCCTTCAATTTGTTCAACTGTTCTCTAACCATAGCGATTAAGAGTTTTTCAGTATCAATTCTTGAAACTTGAACGTTGCCGTGAGGGTCTCTGTCCATAAGGAGTTGAGCCTTAATCATAGCAGGAAGTGAGTTGAACACTTTTGCGTTTTCGGGTTCAAGATTTTTTGTGATGATTTCAAATTTTTCAGCATCAGTTGAAGCTTTTTTGTATGCTTCATCTTTTTCAAGTTCAGCAAGCTTGTCGTTCAAGTTTGCAATCATAGCCTTAACTTCGGGGATAAATTCAATCAAACCTTCCGGAACGAGTACGATACCGAAGTTTTTGCCTTTTTCCGCTCTTGCAACAACAACTTTTGTAATCATATCAACAACTTGAGCCAAAGACATTTTCTTTGCTTCAACTTCTTCCGAAACCAAAGTGATGTTCGGGTGAGTTTGCAAACCGACTTCAAGTGCAACGTGAGAAGCACTTCTGCCCATCAATTTGATGAAGTGCCAATATTTCTTAGCTGAATTTGCGTCACGTTGAATGTTGCCGACGAGTTCAGCGTAAGTTTTTGTTGCTGTATCGAAACCGAAAGAAACTTCGATTTGTTCGTTTTTCAAGTCGCCATCGATAGTTTTCGGGCAGCCGATAACTTGAATACCTGCATTTTTAGCCAAGAACCATTCAGCGAGGAGTGCAGCATTTGTATTTGAATCGTCACCACCAATGATTACGATACCTGTAACGTTAAGGTTTTTGCAAACGTTGAGTGCTTTTTCGAATTGTTCTTCAGTTTCAAGTTTAGTTCTGCCTGAACCGATGATATCGAAACCGCCTGTGTTTCTGTATGCGTTGATAATATCTTCAGTCAATTCAATGTATTTGCCGTCGATGATACCTGAAGGACCGCCGAGGAAACCATAGAGTTTGTTTTCAGGATTTGCTTGTTTCAAAGCATCAAAAATACCGGCAATTACGTTGTGTCCGCCAGGGGCTTGACCACCTGAGAGGATTACACCGATATTTTTTGCAGGTCTTTTTTCTTCTTTATCAGAAGTTTCAAAAGTTACGGTCGGCATACCGTATGAATTTTTAAATAATTCTTGAATTTCTTTTTGATCTGCAACCGATTGAGTTTTTTCGCCTTGTTTCAAAACAAGTTTATTAATGCCGTTTGCCAATACTGACGGCAACTTCGGTTGATAATTTAATCTTTCTTTTTGAAGCGGTGAAAGTTTTTTCATGTTTTTACCTTTCTGTTCTAAACCACGCTATTATTCTATCATAAACAAATTTAAAGCACGTATTTTTTAAGGCATGTACTTTGCAATATATTTATATTAATATTGTCTTGTGAAAATAAAGATTTAATAAGGGCGAAAATATGCTTATATCAATAGAATGGCTTAATGAATTTGTAGATTTACATGATTTATCTGCGGAAGAAATTGCAGAATCGCTTACTATGAGCGGACTTGAAGTTGAAGATATCGAAAAAATCGGTGCAAAATTTACGAACATTGTAACCGCAAAGATTACAAACATCGAAAATCACCCCGATTCAGACCATTTGCACTTGGTTACGATTGATAAAGGAAATGAAACAAGAACAGTCGTTTGCGGTGCACAAAACGTATTTGTAGGTGCAATCGTTCCCTACGCTTCAGTCGGTTCAAAAGTTTTCAACAGAAAAACAGGCGAACAATTTGAACTTACTCCCGCAAAAATCAGAGGGGTCGTTTCAGAAGGCATGCTCTGCTCTCAAGACGAACTTGCTCTTGAAAATATGCAAGAAGAAGATGGTCTTTTGATTTTGAATAAACTTTTCGACAATATCGAACTCGGTCAACCGCTCGAAAAATTGTTAAACATCAAAGAAGACATCGTTTTGAACGTCGCTCCGACCGCAAACCGTGGAGACGAAATGTCCGTTGTCGGTGTAGCAAGAGAACTTGCAGCGATTTACAAACGTGAACTCAAATTCCAACCTGCAAACGCAAACTATGGCAAAGCAGATTTTCAAGTCGAAATTAAAGACCCAGAAACTTGCTTGTACTACTCAGTCGGCGTTTTGGAAGATTTGAAAGTCAAGCCGTCACCCGACTGGATGAAAAGACGTCTTGAAGCATGCGGAATTCGCTCAATCAACAACATTGTCGATGTTACAAACTACGTTCTTCTTGAATACGGTCAACCGTTGCACTCATTCGACAAAGACAAATTGAACGGTTATCTTTGCGTCAGACGTGCAAACGAGGGCGAAACTCTTGTGACACTTGATGAAGTCGAAAGAAAACTCAACCACGATACGGTTTTGATTGCGACAAAAGAATCTCCCGTATGCGTAGGCGGTGTATTTGGCGGACTTAACAGCGGAATTGACGATAATTCTAAGAACATCGTCCTTGAATCGGCATATTTCACCCCCGCTTGCAACAGAAAATCAGCAAGAAGTATCGGTTACAGAAGCGAAGCAAGTGCAAGATTTGAACGTGGTGTTGACCTTGACAAAACAAAACCGGCACTCTTTAGAGCCATCGAACTTTTGGTCGAACTTGCAGATGCAAAAGTTGTAGGTATTTCTGAAACCGGAAACAATACTTTCGAAGAATGTAAAGTTGCTTTGAGATTTGCTCAAATCAACAAGGTAATGGGTGCGGAAATCAACCCCGATGAGGCTTGTGACATTCTCGAAAGATTAGATTTCAAAATGGTTGAAAGAAACGAAAACGAAGCATACTTTCTCGTTCCCGGGGCAAGAAGAGCAGATGTTTACCGTGAAATCGACTTGATTGAAGAAGTTGCAAGAATTTACGGCTATGACAGAGTCGAAGCAACTTTGCCGAGAAAAACAATGGCACCTGAAATTACTTTTGAAACGAAGGTTAAAGAAAAAATCGAAAACCTTTTCCTCGGACACGGTTTCTACGAAGCAATGTCATCATCGTTAATCGGCGAACCGTTGCTTAAAAAGTTCGGCTTAAAATACAATCCCGACCAAGCCGTAAAAGTTAAAAATGCACAATCTGAAGATGCAACAATGCTCAGACAAACTCTCGTTGTTAATATGCTTGATGCGTTCAAAAACAATTACGACAACGGAAACAAAGACATCAGACTTTTTGAAATGGGCAAAACGTACTTTGCAACTGAAGTTCCGACAAGAGAACACAGCGGTGTTAAAGAAACATTGACTCTTTCAGGTATTTTGACGGGCGATACGGAAAAAGGTATTTGGAAAAATAAAAACACAGTTGATTTTTATACCCTCAAGGGCGTAATGGAAAGCCTTTTCGACACATTAAGTCTTGGAGAAAGAATTAAACTTACTCCGTGTGAAGATGTTTCATATCTCCACCCCGGAAGAAGTGCAAAGATAAACCTTTTGGGCAAGGGAATGCCGTTCGTCGGGGTATTTGGTGAAGTTCACCCGATTTTGACGGAAAAATTGAAATCTAACCAAAAAATTTATATTTTTGAATTGGATTTGGAAGAAATTTTGAAAAATGTACCTCAAACGGTTATTAAGTTCAAAAAACTTCCGCAATTCCCTGAAATCCAAAGAGATATTGCATTTGCAATTAACGATGACGCATCTTATGAAAAAATCAGTCAAGTCATCAAAAAATCTTGTGATAACAAGCTCTTCAAGCACTCAGAATTGTTCGATATTTACAGAGGCGAACACATCGAACAAGGCTTCAAGAGTATGGCTTTCAGAATTAAACTCCAAAACCCCGAAGCAACGCTCACGGACGAAATTATCGATACGGAAATGAACAAAATCCGTGCAGGTATCCAAAAAGCGTTCCCGCAAGCATCTTTCAGATAATGAAAATTTGTTTGTATCAAGGGACGTTCAATCCGCCTCACCTCGGACATTTGCAGGTTGCAAAGTTCGTTTTGGAAATGTTGAAACTTGATAAAATTTTGTTTATACCCGCAGCAAAGCCTCCGCATAAATCTCTACACGAGAATAAAGACGAGGCTTTGCACAGGTTAAACATGACAAAACTACTCGTGAAAAATGAACCGAATTTTGAGGTTTCGGACATTGAATTTCATAGAGAAACGCCCTCGTACACTTGCGTTACGATTAAAGAACTTTATGCAAAATATAATTTAAGCGAAAAACCGTATTTTATAATCGGGGATGATGCGTTTGTGAAAATTGACAGTTGGTATCACACGGACGAGTTGAAAACCCTTGTGGACTTTGTCGTTTTGCCCCGTGATGAGGATTTTGACAAGGAAAAATTTGAAAAATTAAAAAATAACGGTTACAATTTTCAAAGATTAAAAATGCCGAAAATTCATGTTTCTTCGACGGAAATTCGAAAAAAAGCGGCAAAAGACTTACCGTTAGACGATTTGACAACAAAAGAGGTTGAAAAATATATTTATGAACACGACTTATACAAAAATGTCGATTGATGAAATTTTGAAATGCTTAAAAGAGGACTTAAACCCTGAAAGATACGAACATTCGATAGGTGTTGCGGAAATGGCGGAAGAGTTGGCTAAACGTTTTGGCTGCGACCCCGAAAAGGCTTATGTTGCAGGTCTTTTGCACGATTGTGCAAAATGTATGGACTTTGAACTTTCAAAAAAAATTGCCCGTGAACATACCCCCGACCTCGACGAAACGGAAAAGGATAACAAAAAAACCATTCACGCTCCTGTCAGTGCTTGGATTGCAAAAGAAAAATACGGTGTTGAAGACCCTGAAATTCTTTCTGCCATAAGGCTTCACACGATTGGCAAATGTATGATGAGTGATTTTGAAAAAATTATTTTCATCGCAGACAAAATCGAACATCGGACAAGAGAAATTGAGTTTCGTGAACAAATCGAGAAGTATCTCGATGAGGAAAACCCTTTAGACAAGGCGATGTTCAAGTCTTTCGAGATGACAATTGAAAGCCTTGTAAAAAGAAAATTACCGATTTGCTTTGTAACGGTAAATGTTTATAATGAAATGCTTGATAAAATAAAATAATAAAAGTTTACAAAAAGGGCAATTTTAAAATATTACGTACTTTTGAAATCTAAAAAGGTAAAATATTGATTAAAATTTCAAAAAATTTTTCAAAAATAATCAAAACGGCAATCTTTACGGTTGCTTGTTTAGCTCAATCAGGTTTGTGTGCGGATAATTGTGTTCAGAAGCCTGTTTGTGATATAGATAAGATGTGTTATAATTACCGAAAAGGAAATGAGGGTTGTAAAATGACAAGACAAGCACATAGCGAAACAGAAAAAGAACTTTTTGCTTCGGTTGAAAAAAATACACCGGATTATGTTAAACACAGCACATTACCGGATTTTCACAATAAAGAAGCGTTCACATTGAGAATTAAAAAAGAACATTTAGCACCTTATGATGCTGAAAAAAATCCCGAAGGATTGAATTTGTCGAACTGGCTTGCTAACTATGCAAAAGAAGCAGCTGTTTCAACAGCAGGTATCAGAGGCCCGCAAAATATTTTGTATCCGCATGATGCAAGATTCCCGATTAACGTTATCGGTATTATCCTTGCAACACACGCAAAAGCACTCGTTGCTAAGAAAAATTACGAAAATAAAAAACTTTTAAAATTGGTCGGTCGTGAAGTTCGATACAATTCCGAACTTTTCCTCGATATGATTGCAAGAGTTCAAGCGGCACAAGGCATTGAAACTATTACTACAAAAGACAGACAATCTATGCCGATTTGGCTCGCTTCGTTCTTGGCATTTAAACTCGACCTTCTCGGCGGTGAATATATCACATCAAGCCACGGTATCAGCGTTAAAAACGCTACGAAAGACTTGAATTCACAAGGCAGCCAATACCTTCCCGAAGAATCCATGGCTTTCGTTAACCAAATTAAGGCAATCTTCGCAGAAGTTGAAGAAAAAGGCTACTACGACATTCCGATTGCCGCAAATGACGATAAATTAATCAACGAAAAATTCTTGCAAAAATACGATGACGGTGTTGATTTGTACGTTGAATACCTCAAGAGCGGTGTTGCAAACGACAATAACATCAAATTAATCGACAAACTTAACGACAAAATTGTCATAGAAAACGTCGGCGGTTCTGCATATAGAACTTTGTCAAGAGTGTTGAAAGATTTGAAAATCGAAAAACATTACGATTGGTTTAACACCGAAGAAGATCCGTTCTTCCACGGAATCGGCAAATTTGACCACGATAGCAAAGGCAACAAATGTTTCTACGATTATTCACTCGATACGACAGTTGTTGCAAAAGACAAAGACGGCAAGCCTTTCTTCCCTGTAATCGAAACTTTGAATTACAAAGAAAAATTGGCTAAATATCCTGTCGGCACGGCAGTTTTCATCACTGACCCTGACCACGACAGATTTACGGTTTGCCAAATCGAAAAGGCTGAAAACGCAGACAGATTGAAGCAAACAGGTATCGACTATGTTGCTCTTGATGAAGGAAGAATTTTGTCAGTATTGACTGCAAACCAATCATTCCTTTTGATTATGGATTTTTGGGCAAAACAATTGAAAGACGCAGGTCTTTGGGGTAATCACACAAGATTTATCATCAAAACAACCGCATCTGCAAAATCTTGGGACGAATGGGCTGAAAATAACGGTGTAAAAGTCGTTAACGTTCCTGTTGGTTTCAAAGAAATTGCAAACATTATGAAAAAAGTTGAAAAACAACTTGCTGAAAATAACGGCAAAGATGTTGTTATCACTGATGTATTTGGTTATGATGTAAATCTCGGTGCAAATCCTGCGGTTGTATTTGCAGGTGAAGAATCAGGCGGTATGATTATCGGTGCGGAACAACCGGTTGTTTCAAAAGCAGGCAGAATGGCTATTGCAATGAGAGAAAAGAGTGCAACAGAAGCAATTCTCATCGGTTCAGCAATGGTTAGTGCTATGAATGAACAAAAATTGCTCCTCTCAGAAGCATTGGTAAAATTGTTTGATGATAACAAAATCGTTGGCAAATTTGACGTTCGTGAAGATATTGCATACTATAACGAATCAGAACCTGATATCGCAAAACTTACTGCCGCAAAGAAAGACGGCGAAGCAAAACGTACGAAGAACGATGTGTTCTACCTTGCAATCGCAATGGCAAAACGTGAAGGCAAAATTACGGTTGATAACGCAAGAGAAATCTTCGTTTCGACATTCGGTGACGAACTCGATTTCTCAAACCTCAAAGACGTTTTGTTCGTAGGTGATGGCACATATTTGTTGTTTGACGATAAGTATATCGAAATCAGACCTTCTGGTACTGATGCAAAAACTAAAGCTTACGGTGCTGGTTCAGATAAGGCAAATATTTTGCACTTTGCGAAGATTTTGGGTAACTATTCCGGCGACTTGAACGATACTTACTTGAAATACATCGACAAAGCATATTATGACAATGCAAAAGCAAAATCGGCGGTAATTTATCAAGAATTTACCGACAAAGATGCAAACAATGTTCCGTTTGTTATTCCTAATTATGCAGAAACAATCGGATTATAAGGAGAAAACCATAAATGGCAGATGAATCAAAAATCCTTGCAACAATTGCAAGAAGTGCAACAGAACAATTACAAATCTCAATTAGTCATTACAGAGGTAAAAGTTATCTCAACATGAGAATTTTTTATACAACTGATGACGGTCAAACTTGGCTCCCGACGAAGAAAGGCGTTACGTTTGCACCAGACGCTCTTATGACGTTGAAAGATGCGGTTGACGTTGCGATTGAAGAACTTTTGACACCTGAGGAAGCAGACGTTTAATGACTGATGCAACTCAAAAGGTTGAAAATGTTGATGATAAGGGCATATTGAAAAAATATGCCCTTGTTATTGCTGACGTGAATGGATTGGGCACAAAATCTTTCAGTTACTCAATCCCCGACGATTTGAGAGAAAAAATTAAATATGGTTCTCCGGTTGTCGTGCCTTTTGGTGTTAAAAATGCCGTAAATGGTTTCGTCGTTGGATTTTCAGATACTTTGGACGGAGATTTTAAGGTTAAACCGATTTTAGATGTTTTAGACGACGATGTTGCTTTTACGCCTGAATATATGCAACTTTTGCTTTGGACGGCTAAATACTACGTTTGCGACTTAAACTCCGTCATTCAGGTTGCAGCCGCATCAAAGTTGTTTGGAAAGTTTAAAACGAAAATTACAAAAATCGTTCGGGATTGTGACGGAAATTTGAATGAAAATGAGCGAAAAATCCTTGATACGCTTGAGTTTGATGAGCCAACATCTGATGTGACTCTGAAAAGAAAAGTTCAACTTTCAAGAGAAAAATTTTCTCGTGCAATGCGAAAATTGAAAACATTGGGACTTGTTAGGTCTGAAAATATTTCAGATGAACCGAAAATTAGCGAAAAAACGCAAAAATATGTCAAAATTTTATCAAAATCGACAGAAAATAAGACTTTTTTGAAGTTTTTGAAGGATTTTGATGTTGAAAATGAATTTTTGTTGTCAGAATTTTTGAAAATTGCTCATACGACCTTGCTAACCCTGAAAAAGGCTCAGGCAGAGGGTTTGGTTGAAATTTTTGAAAAAAATATATACCGCAATCCTCTCGGAATTTACGCGAACGAAAAATTGACTGAATTTCCGATTTTGTCTGACGAACAGAAATTCGCATATGAAAAAATTTCCGAAAAGATTGACAATCATCAAACAGAACCTATTTTGGTACATGGTATTACCGCTTCAGGAAAAACTGAACTTTATTTTGCATTGATGAAAAAAGTTATTGATGAGGGCAAAAATGTTCTTTTTCTTGCTCCTGAAATTGCGATTGCATCAATGTTGACGAAGAAAACGGCACTTCGGTTTGGGCTTGAAAATGTGGCAATTTGGCACAGTTCGATTTCTGATGGGGAAAAATTTGATATTCGTCAAAGAATGAAGCAAAATAAGGTCAAAATCCTTGTGGGTGCAAGGTCTGCGGTATTTGCTCCTTTGAAAAATATTGGTTTGATTGTTATTGACGAAGAGCACGAAAGTTCTTATAAACAGACTGCTCCGCCGCCTTATTACAATGCTTGTGAGGTTGCTGAAAAATTGGCGAAAATCAATAATGCAACCGTTGTAAAAGGGTCTGCTACTCCTGATGTTTGCAGTTATTTCCGTGCAGTTGAAAGCGGTAATTTGATTGAATTAAAGGAACGTTTTAATAATGCTCCTCTTGCCCCCGTGTCAATTATTGATATGAAACAGGAATTTTCTTCAAAAGGTCAAAGACAATTTTCGAAGTATTTGATTTCTAAAATTGAAGAAAATCTTGAAAATGGTAAACAAACGATACTTTTGATGAACAGATTGGGCTTTTCGACGAAAATTCAATGTCCGTCTTGCGGGAAAATTTTGACTTGTCCGCATTGTTCCGTACCATTGGTTTTTCATAAAAAATCCAATACTTTCAGATGTCATTGGTGCGATTATCAAACGGAAGTGCCAGAAAACTGCCCATCGTGCGGTTCTTCAGAGTTTAAATTTTCCGGCACGGGAACGGAAAGAGTTGAAGAAATTGCTCATAAGCTTTTTCCTTATGCAAAAATTGCCCGTTTTGATTCGGACAATATGAGCCGAAAAAACGCCTATGCCGAGATGTTGAATGAATTTGAAAACGGAAATGTTGACATTTTGATTGGAACGTCAATGAGTGCAAAGGGTTTGGACAATGAGAACGTGACGCTTGTCGGGGTAATAAATTCCGACGGTTCATTTGTTTTTCCTGATTTTCGCTCGTCCGAAAGAGGTTTTCAGCTTTTGACGCAGGTCGCGGGACGTGCGGGTCGGGGAAAATTTGGCGGTTCGGTTGTTTTCCAAACTTTTAATCCTGAATTTTCTGTAATAGAGTCGGCGAAGGAGCAAAATTATCAAAAATTTTATGATGAAGAAATAAAAATGCGTAAGGAGTTTGGATATCCACCGTTTTCGCAAGTAATTCGGCTGATTGTGTCGGGAGTTGACGAGGGTCGGGTTTTTCAATCGATAAGTGAAATTTCTTCTCAACTCAATAAAATTGCCGAAAAATATAATATGGCTGAAAAACTTTCTATTGGGGCGGTTGCACCTTGTGCATATGAAAAGGTCAACAATGAATATCGGTATGAAATTTTGGTTAAAAATTTTGCCGAAAAGCAAGGTCACGCTTTGCTTTCAAAGTTTTATAAAACAGTTAAACTTCCAAACGATTTGCGGTTGAAAATTGATGTCAGTCCGATTGATTTGCTTTAATTTTCGCATGATTTTTGTGCGTAATATAATTGAATTATGATTGGAAAGTTTTTCAAATTTTTATCAGGAATGGCGATACTTTTTGCGATTTATTATGTCAGTTTTTTTATTTTGAAATTGGCCGAAATTAAGTTGCCGCCTGCGATTTTGGGACTTGTTCTTTTTGCGTGGGGACTTTCTGTCGGGATTATCAAGGAAGATTGGGTCAAAATCACGGTCGATTTTATGCTTAAAAATATGCCCGTTCTTTTTGTGCCTTTTATTGTCGGAATTGTGCTTTATAAGTCTGTTTTGACGGAAAATCTGCTTGCAATTTGTCTTGTTGTTTTGTTCTCAACGACGTTGACGATTGTAGGAACGGGTTTGTTCGTCGAATATGGGGTGAAATTGGTCAGATTGCACAGAATGAGAGGTCATCACGATGATTAATCCGTTCGGCATTGTTTCGACTGTTGTTCTGTTTAAAATTTGCGAAAGATTTAAAAATTTTCCTTTGATAAAGCCGTTTCCGCCTTTGCTGGTTACTGGGATTTGCTTGATTTTGATTTTGAAAATTTTTGATATTGACTATAAAACTTATAACGAAACTGCCTCGTGGCTTACGTTTTTGTTAATCCCCGCAACGATTTCGCTTGGTTTTCCGTTGTATCGAAATTTGAATATGCTTGTTAAAAATAAGAGAATTATTTATACTGCATTTTTTGTTGCGATGGGACTTGCATTAGTTACGACATTTGCAATAGGAAAATTGTGTCATACGGATTCTGCAATAATTCTTTCTATGTTGCCAAAATCAGTTACTGCACCGATTGCGGTTGAAATTTCGAAAAGTTTGCACGGTGTTCCTGAGTTAACGGCTTGCTTTGTTGCTTTGACAGGGATTTTCGGGGCATTGACAGGACATAAAATTTTGAAGTTTATAAGGGTCAAAAACGATGTTGCCATTGGACTTTCAATGGGTGCGGCAAGCCACGTTATCGCAACATCAAAATGCCTTGAAACAGGTAGGGAAAAACAGGTCGTAATGAGTACGTTGGCTTTGGTTTTGGTCGGAATTATTACGGCGATTTTTGCACCTTTACTATTATTTTTGATAAAGTAAATTTTATGGTAACATTTTGATATGAAAAAATTTTCCTATTGGTTATTAAATTTGTTGCTTTTTGTATTGAGCGGAATTTTTATTTACTCAACACTTTCACCTTTATTTCACGGCTTGGTCATAAAAGGGGACAGTTTGTCGAGTCTTTGGTGGGGAGAAACGGATTTTTTCGGAACATTTTTGAAAAATGACCATCCGAGTATTATTTTATCAATGTTTATCTGTCTTTTCGGCAGATATATACCGGAAATGTTACACATTCATCCGCAAGTTTGGTATACGGATTATTATTACCTGATAATTTTTCTCTTAATGTATATTTTGCAATATGCAATAGCGGACAATTTTACAAAATATTTTCAAAATCAAAAGTTTAAAATTTTATGGATGTTTTTAACCTTTCCGATTTTTATATTTTTAATGATATCTTCATCGGCAGATTGGATAATTACGGATGATGTTTGGTCTTTTGCATATATTTTTATGCCTGTTTTTTCAGTTGTATTTTTATCCGTGTGCGAAAAACTTTATGTGAAAAATTCCATGGATAAAGTGATTAATATACCCCCCCCCCCCACAAGCATGCCGAAGATATTTCTATTTGAATTTTCCTTTATTTTCTTATGTGTAATGCTTTCTTTTGAATTTCAAAGATTTGTAATTTGTTTCGCATTATTTTTGGGATATTTGTTTCATTGTATTTTCATTAACAAAAATTTTAGCCACAAAAAATTTTGGCTTGGATACGTAGTTGTTGTTTTCTCAAGTGTGATAACATTTTTCCTTCCGATTTATAAAAATTATTTTTCAATCATAGAACGGGCAAATATTACAGCAATTTTGAACAATTATCTTTTGGAATATTACAGAAATTTTATTTATGCTAATCGGTTACTATTTTTTGTTTTGGCAGGACTTATAATTATAGCCTTGATTTTTTCTCCGAAAAATGATGAAAGAAAAAGGTTGTTTGTTTTTGAAGGTTCTGTTTTAATTTCCGTTTTGCTGTTTCCGCTGGCGATTATATTTGTCAGCATTTACGGTTCAATGCTAATGGTAGGGCATTGGGGAATTATTTTGATGACTAAAATTTATTTGTTGAATCTCATCTTATCAATGTGCGGATGGTTGATTTCTTCCGTTAAATATAACAGTATAAAAGCCTTTACGGTGTTGTTTTGTTTTATCCCGATGTTATGTTTGTATAATTTGAATTGGATGGATTTACCTGTTGTAAATCATAATAAACTTTTCCAAAAGAGGATTTTTATTTTGGAAAGAGTTTTCGATTTGTATGAAAAAAATCAAAAGGTATTTTTAAATTGTAACGATTTTAAAGAATTTGTACCTGAATATTCTTTGATTTACTTTATTTATTTGTATGATAGAAATGCAAAATTTGAGGATTATAAACAGGTCGTTTTTTGCAAAGAAAATGAAAATATTGATGAATGTAACAAAAAATTGATAGATTTTTTGAAAGAAAAAACAGGATATTCGTTATCTGAAAAAGAGATAGATACAATGGATTTTCAAAAATATTACCGTTATTAATTCTTGCGAAATCTATTTGTCTGATATAAAATATTTTCAAGCACTGATATCTAATGTGTTTGGTTAGCACAATTTTTTAAAATAAGGAAAAACAGAATGAAAAGAATATTAGTTACAGGCGGTGCTGGTTTCATTGGGAATTGTTTTGTAAGACATATTTTGAATAAATATCCCGATTACAAAGTAATCAACCTTGACGCATTAACTTATGCTGGTAATATCGAAAACCTTGACGACGTAAAGGATAACCCGAATTATACGTTCGTTCACGGTGATATTTGCGATAAAAATTTGGTTGCAGATTTGATGCCTGAAGTTGATACTATCGTTAACTTTGCGGCAGAAAGTCACGTTGACCGTTCAATTACAGGCCCTGAAATTTTTATCGATACAAACGTTAAAGGTACATTGAACCTTTTGCAAAATGCTAAAAATGCCGGTATCGACAGATATTTACAAGTTTCAACTGATGAAGTTTATGGTTCATTGGGCAAAACGGGTTATTTCTATGAAACAACTCCGATTTCTCCAAATTCACCTTATTCTGCATCAAAGGCAAGCGCTGATATGCTCGTTCGTGCATACCACGAAACATACGGAATGCCGACATTGAACACTCGTTGTTCAAACAACTATGGCCCTTATCAATATCCTGAAAAATTGATTCCGTTCTTCATTTCACTTCTTTTGAAAGGTGAAAAAGTTCCTGTATACGGAGACGGAATGAATGTTCGTGACTGGTTATACGTTTATGATCACTGCGAAGCAATCGACGTTGTCCTTCACAAAGGTAAAGTCGGTGAAGTTTACAATATCGGCGGTCACAACGAAAAAACTAATATGGAAATTACTCATCTTATCCTCGATGCTATGGGCAAAGATGAAAGTTCTATTAAATATGTTCAAGACAGACTCGGTCACGACAGGAGATATGCTATCAGCAACGATAAGATTACCTCAGAACTCGGTTGGAAGCCGTCTTTGACGTTCGAAGAAGGTATCAAAATTACAATCGATTGGTATCTTAACCACCAAGATTGGATTCAGGCAATTCTTGATAAACAAGCTGCAGCTGCAAAATAAGAGGATAAAAATATGGCATTTGAATTTCAAAAAACAGAAATTGAAGACGTAATTTACGTTATTCCTCAGATTTTTGGAGATGACAGAGGATTTTTCTCAGAAACATACAAAAAATCAGTCTTTGTTGCAAACGGCATTAAAGATGAATTTAACCAAGACAATCACTCAAAATCCGTAAAAGGTGTTTTGAGAGGATTGCACTACCAAATGCATCCGAAAGCACAAGCAAAATTGGTCAGATGCGTAAAAGGTAAAATTCTCGATGTTGCCGTCGATATCAGAAAAGGCTCAAAAACTTTCGGAAAATGGGTAAGCAGAGAACTTTCAGAAGAAAATAAATGTATGCTCTATCTTCCTGAAGGCTTTGCTCACGGCTTTGTGGTATTGAGCGATGAAGCAGAATTTTTGTATAAATGTTCAAACGAATACTCTCCCGAAAACGACAGAGGTATTCGTTGGAATGACCCTGATATCAACGTAAATTGGGGTATCGATTTTGAACCTCAATTAAGCGAAAAAGATAAAAAACAACCGTTCTTAAAAGACGTGACGGATTTGTTATAAAAAGGAAAGGACGAAAATGAAAGGTATAATTTTAGCAGGCGGTGCAGGAACAAGACTTTACCCGACTACAATGACTGTCTCAAAACAACTCTTGCCTATTTATGACAAACCGATGATTTATTATCCGCTTTCAACATTATTGCTTGCTGGAATTAATGAAATTTTGATTATTTCAACCCCTCAAGATTTGCCAAACTTCAAAAAACTTTTGGGCGATGGTTCTGATTTCGGTATTAAATTGAGCTATAAAGAACAACCTTCTCCTGACGGACTTGCACAAGCATTTATTTTGGGCGAAGAATTTATCGGTGATGATTGTGTTGCTTTGATTTTAGGCGACAATATTTTTTACGGCGGATTTTCTTCAATGCTCCAAAGAGTTGTTAAAAGAACTTATGAAGAAGGCGGTGCAACTGTTTTCGGTTATAAAGTTAAAGACCCCGAAAGATTTGGTGTTGTTGAATTTGGTGAAGGCGGCAAGGCTATTTCTCTTGAAGAAAAACCTGAAAACCCGAAATCTGATTACGCTGTAACCGGTTTGTATTTCTACGATAATAAAGTCGTTGAGTATGCAAAAAACCTTAAACCGTCAGCAAGAGGCGAGCTCGAAATTACCGATTTGAACAGAATTTATCTCGAAAAAGGTACGCTTTCTGTTGAAAAATTGGGCAGAGGCTTTGCATGGCTCGATACGGGAACTCACCACTCGATGTTCCAAGCAAGCCAATACGTTCAAGCAATCGAAGAAAATCAAGGTATCAAAATCGCATGCCTCGAGGAAGTTGCTTATCGTATGAAGTTTTTGACTCGTGAAGATTTAATCGCTAAGGCGGATAAATACCCGAAAAATGACTATTACAGATATCTTAGAACTGTAAAATAATTTCGAGGCTAAATTTTGAAAAAGACATCATCATTTCGGTGGTGTCTTTTTTTGTAAAAATGCAAAACCCCTGAAATTCCCCCATGGCGGGTCAGAATGTTTCTTTATGTAAAGAATTTCGTTTTTTGAGTAGAATAATATTCTGAAATAGAATATCATTCTGTTATGATAAATTTAAATGAAAAAGTAGATGAATTAAAGAAGCAATATATTTTGCAAACCGCTCACGAGTATTTTAAAAATTACGGTTATGAGGGGACGCAGATTGATAAGATTGCGAAGGAATTAAGTATCGGAGTCGGAACGATTTACGGTTATTTCAAGTCGAAAGAGGGTTTATTTTTGGCTTGGTTGTCGACAATTATTGACGAAGGTTATCAAAAATTGATTGAAGACAGTAAGAATTTGACCGATCCGAAAGAGAAATTGTCTTTATGTGTTGATTTGAAATTCAGATATTTTGAATTGAACAAGTCTGCCATTAAGGGATATATGAAAAATAATCTTCTTTCTTTGAAAAACATTTCGAGAGGGCAAGAGCACCCGATGATAAAGGTGATTAACAAAATGGCTTGTTATATTTCCGAAATCAAACCTATGACAGAGGATGAGGCGATGTTATTTGCTCACATTTTTGACAATATTATCAGTACTTATATTCAATTTTTGTCGGAAAATGATGATTTTGAAGAAAAGAAAGCGGAGATTTTGAGAAGATTTCTTTGCTTTATGGGGGTAAAATGAAGAAGTTTTTGACATTAATGATTTTGCTTTGCTCCTGCAAAAGTGTTATGGCAGCTGACGTACAGAAGAGCGGAGTTGACCTTGTCGATTTAAGTTTTGAACAAGCGTATGAATTAATGCTTGAGAATAATAATTCGTTGAAAGCACATAACGAGGCGATAAAACAGGCTAAATTTGAGAAAAATGCCGCACTTGGTGAATTTTCTCCAAAGGTTATGTTAAATTCCACATATCTTCATTTTTCAAAAGAGATGAATTTGACAACAACGGACAAAATTATGGGACGTCCCGTTTCTATAACATCTCACATTCAGGATAAGAATTTGTTTACATTTGGCGGCGGAGTTGTTTGGAATATTTTTACGGGCGGCAAATTATTGTCTAATCACGCTGTTGCAAGGGCAAAATATGCTGCAACAAATGAAAAATACCGTGATGTTAAGGATAATTTAACGGTTGAACTCGTGAAAAGATATTATGGTTTGCGATTGGCAAGAGATGTTGCGGAAGTTCGCAGACAAACGGCTGAATGCATTGAAAAACACGTTAAAGATGCGAAACTTTTAGAAAAAGAAGGTATTATTTCTAAGGCGGAAAGATTACACGCAGAAGTTGCTTATGCAGATGCGGAAAGGGATTATAAAGCTTCTCTGAGAGACATTAACATTGTTGAAGAGGGTTTAAAGACATTAATTAAGGCTCAAGATGTCAATTTAAAAGATGTCAGAATTGAGCCGGCATCTTTGCTTTTTGTTTTTGATGAAACCTCTGTGGATGTTGAGTCAATGAAGGAAAATGCATTAACTAATAATCCGAAACTTAAACAATTGGCGGAAAAAAGAAAAATTATGGATGCTAAATATCATGCAAAAGTTGCGGATTATATGCCGACAGTTTCTCTTTTTGCTATGGACATAGCGGCGGCAAGTAATTTGTCGGAAACCGTTCCGAGAGGAGCAATCGGCGGAAGTGCAAATATGATTTTGTTTGACGGATTTGCAAGAACAAATAACGTTCGAGCTGCAAAGGCTGAAAGAAAAAGCGTTGACTATGAGATAGAAGATGCAAAATATAATATTGAATGTCTTTTGATTAAGCAATATCAGGAGCTTATGAAGTATAAAGAAAATTATGATTCTGCACTCAAATCTCTTGAAACGGCTGAAGAATCTTTGCGTGTTGCAAATCTTGCTTTCAGAGAAGGTTTTGGAACATCGTTGCAGGTTACGGATGCTCAAATGATGTTATTAAAAGTCAAAATCGAACGACTTAACTCAATTTATAATTACGATGTAACATTGGCGGACTTGCTCAGAACGAACGGCGATACCGATGAAATTTTGAACTATATTTCCGGTTCAAATAAAACAGATATGTGAGGTTGATATGAAGAAGAAAATTACAATCTTAGTTTTTATAATTCTCGCGGCAATTTTTATTTCTTGCGGGATATATGCTTATAATCAGGAAAATACAATGATTTTGCAGGGCGAAGTTGATACCAAAACGGTTGATTTGTCATCAAAAGTTGTAGGCAGAGTTCTGAAAATTAATGTCCAAAAGGGTGATATTGTAAAAAAAGGTGATATTTTGCTTGAACTTGATACACCCGAAATTAACGCAAAAGCCGAACAGGCAGATGCGATGTTGGCTCTTGCTATGGCTCAACAGGCTAAGGTCAATAACGGTACCAGAGAAGAACAAATCGGAATGGCTAAAGCAAATTTTGACGTTGCGAAAAAAACTTATGAAAGAATGAATCGTTTGCATAATGAAGGTGTTATTCCCACTCAAAAATTGGATGAAGCAACCGCTAAATATCAAGCTGCAAAAGAACAATATACGATGCTCGTAAATGGTGCACAAAAAGAAGATAAATTATCCGCCGCAGCAAATGTCAAACGAGCAAGAGGTGCAAATTCAGAAGTTTCTTCTTATTTGAAAGAAAATAAAATTGTAGCTCCGATGGACGGTGTTGTTACGGAAATTACCGTAGAAGAAGGCGAACTCGTCGGTGCAGGTTCTCCGATAATTACAATTGTTGATAACAATGACTGTTGGATTACTTTTAATCTTCGTGAAGATTTACTTTCGAAAATTAAAAACGGTACGGAATTTGACGTAAACATTCCTGCAGCGGGAGATAAACCCGTTAAGGTTAAAGTTAATTATATTTCCGTTATGGGAAATTTTGCAAATTGGCGTGCAACTAAGGCTAAAGGTGATTTTGATATGAAAACATTTGAAGTCCGTGCAATTCCGACAGAACCGCAAAATGACCTCAGAGCGGGCATGAGTGCAACATTTGATTGGAAAAAATTAAAATAATGGCATATTTTGAAGTTGTAAAAAGAGAAATTGAAAGAATTTTTGCCCGTCCGTTAGGATGGGTTGTTTCTCTTGTCATACCTCTATCTATGTGCCTTTTGATGTGTTTTATCTTCGGAAAAGGTTCCCCGGTTGATTTGCCGATAGCTGTTTATAATGCAGACCATTCTGAGCTTTCACGGCTTTTTGTAAGAAATTTGAATACCTTACAATCTTGCAAAGTTAAATATCAGGTTACAAGTTTTAAAGAAGGTCAGGACTTACTTACAGAGGGAAAAATATACGGATTTATTGCCATTCCGAAAGATTTTCAACGTGATATTTATCGTTTGAAACAACCTGAACTAATGTATTATTACAATAATCAGCGGATTTTAATCGGAGGAATTATTACCAAAGATGTAAGTTCAATGCTTCAAAGTATGGTAGTCGGGCTTGATGCAAAAATCAGGAATAAAAAAGGAATGCCTATGGAAGCCGCAATTGCACAGGCAAACCCGATTGCGATAGTTGACCATGTTAATTCAAATCCTTATTTTAATTATCTGTATTTTCTTGCATTGATTGCATTTGGACATATTTTGCAAATCAATATGGTAATGATTTCAGTTTATGCGATAGGTACGGAATTTAAGTACGGTACGACAAAAGAGTGGCTTCAGATTGCAGATAATTCAATGTGGACAGCTATTTGGGGGAAATGGACTCCTTATATGGCGATTTTTGCGGTTGTCTTTGCAATTTTGGCGGTTGTTTATTTCGGACTTTACGGAGTTCCGTTCGGCGGAAATGCTATGCTTGCCGTGCTTGCGACTATTGCTTTTATGATATCGTGTTTTGCAATCGGTATAATTTTTATGTCGATTAACGGGAATTTTAGATATTGTTTAAGTAATTCAGCTTTTTATGTAGCGATGGGATTTGCTTTTGCCGGTATTACATTCCCGACGATGTCAATGCCTTTGTTTGCAAAGATTTACGGTGCTTTGTTACCGCTTTCATATTGGATTCAAGTTATGCTTGATCAAACATTCAGAAATTTTCCGATTGTTTATGATTTAAAACATTTTGTCGGGATGATAGTTCTTGCCGTGCTTGGTTTTGCGGCATTGATTAGACTCAAAAAACTTGCACTGGATGAAAAAAGGTGGTACCAATCATGAAAAAGTTTTGGGATATTATAAAAGAAGAATTTAAAACTTTTTTGAATGACCAAGGAATGCTTTTGGTAATGGTTATCGGTGTTGTCGTTTATTCTTTGTTTTACGCTGTACCCTATGCCAATGAAGTCGTTAAGGAAGTTCCTTTTGGTATTGTTGATTTTGATAAGACAACAGTGTCAAGAGAGTTTATTCGCAACCTTGATTCGACTGACTATGTCAAAATTGTTGAAAAAGTGCCAAGTTTAGATGAAGCACAAAAGAAATTTTATGAAGGTAAAATTTCAGGATTTGCAATAATTCCAAAAGATTTTCAAAAAGACATTTATCGGGGAAAACAGGTAGATTTGTCACTATATGTGGATTCCGCTTATATGATAATTTACAAAGCAATTTATACGGGTGTTATGCAAACCGCTCTCGAAACGGGGGCAAGAATAGAAATTGGAAGACTCGTTAAAATGGGTATTCCAAAACAAACTGCTATTGCCTTGAAGCAGCCTTTTCAGTTTGTTCAAGTCCCTTTGTATAACCCTGCCGGCGGATATGAAACTTATGTTTATCCCGTAATTTTAATTGTGATTTTACACCAAACACTAATAGTGGCATTAGGCATGTTGCAAGGAACTCGGAATGAAAAGAAAATCAGATTTTGTAAAAATGATAAAGATATTCCGTTTGTTTTACTTGCACGGGCAACATTTTATGTACTATTGTATATCTTGTACGGTGCGTTTATTTTTCTCATTTGCCCGGCACTGTGCAGATATCCGATGTGCTATAATGTTTTGCCACTATTTGTGTTATATGGCTTAATGCTTTATTCTGCGGTATTTTTTGCACAAGTTATTTCATATGGCTTTAGAACAAGAGAGTCTTCTTTGATGATTTTGGTTGTTACATCACTTGTTTTTATTTTCCTTCCGGGGTTAATTTGGCCGAAAGAAGCGATACCGGCGGCGGTAAATGCAGGTGCATTATTCATACCTGCAACGGCGGCAATTGACGGAATTACAAAGGTTAATGTTCAAGGTGCGACATTCTTTCAAGTCGGTTTTGATTTTATATGGTTGCTTTTATTGAACGTTATTTATTTTGTGGCAGCAATTTTTGTTACAAAAAAATTGCATAAAGAATATGAGAGATAAATAAATTGTTGTGACGGTCGTGTTGAGGATTTTCTTCAATACGGCCCTTTTTTTAAGAATTTAGTCAACGGTCCAGCTTTCCGCACCTGTATAGGTAAATCTGAAATTTGTGCATTTTCCCCCAAATTTTGATAATTCTTCCATAACGTTGTATTTAGATATTTTGGGGCAATAGAAAAACATGTAGCCGCCGCCGCCCGCACCGGAAATCTTTCCGCCTGTTGCACCTGCTTTGATTGCGGTATTGTATATTTCATCAATCATTGAATTTGATATTTCTTGTGCCGTCTTTTTTTTGCTTTCCCAGCAAAGATTCAAAAGTTCTCCGATTTCATCTGTATCATTAGCCAAGAATATTTCTTTCATTTTAAAGGCATCTTTTTTTATTTGGTGCATAGCTTCGAGTGCTACGGAATTTTTTTGTTTTGTATTTTCAGACTGGCATTCTATAATTTTGGCAGATAATCTGCTTGTTCCCGTGTAATATAATATTGTATTAAATTCAAGTTCTTTCGCGAAAGTTTTGTCAATTTTGAGCGGGTTGACGATTACTCTGTCTTTTTCAAATTCAACAAAGTTAAATCCTCCGAAAGATGCGGCATATTGGTCTTGTTTTCCTCCCAACATTTTTAAATCTTCCCGTTCGATGCTGTATGCAAGATTTGCTATATCATAATTTCCGAGAGGAAGTTTTAGCCATTCCTGATAAGCTTTTATAATTGCAACGACGAGAGTTGAGCTTGCACCGAGACCGCTGCCGATAGGAGCATCCACATATGTTATCATAGAAAAGCTGAGGGGTTTTTTTGTGAAATCTTTAACGATTCTGTTATAAGAACCTGCCAATAAATCTAATTTTCCTTGTGAATCAAGATGTTTTGTTGATTTGAAAACGACTTTTTCGTTTTTATCAATGCTGCAAAAGGAAATAAGTCCGTCGTTTCTCGGTTCAATTACGACGGTAGCATATTTGTCTATGGTTGCATTCAGTACGGCACCGCCAAACTCGTCACTGTAAGGGCTGACGTCTGTTCCGCCACCTGCAAATCCAATTCTCAAAGGAGCTTTTGCTTTTACTAACATTTACAATCTTTCTTATTAAACATCATATCTTCGACAAGAGCACAAATAATATGACAAAGCATAATGTGTGATTCTTGAATAGTCGGAGTATTTTGGGATGGCACTTTTAGAGAGTAGTCGCAAAATGCATCCAATTTGCAAGGATTTTGTCCTGTTAAACCGATAACAATAACTTTTCTTTTTTTTGCTTCTTCTGCGGCTTTGACAATGTTTGTTGAATTTCCGGATGTTGAAATTGCTACAAAAATATCTCCTTCTTGCCCGTTTGCCTGAATTTGTCTGAAAAATATGTCTTCAGCACTCAAATCGTTCCCTATTGCCGTAATTACAGCGGTGTCGGTAGTTAACGAAATCGCACTCAGAGCGGGGCGTTCAAAATAAAATTTTGCCACAAGTTCGCTTGCCATATGTTGTGCATCGCAAGAAGAACCGCCGTTGCCTGCCGTGAGAAGTTTTTTCCCGTTTTGAAAAGCATTAACTATGACTTTTGAAATTTCAGTTATTTTCGTCAAAAATTTTTCATTTTGTAGAATTTTTTCTTTTGTTTGAATGGATGCACTGATGTGATTTTTTATGTCTATCATAAGTCAACTCCGATTATTTTACATTGTAAATACGGTAGGTTAATCTTGTCAATATCTTTGTTATCGCCAATCATAATTGAATTTTTCAAATCTATTTTAAACTTTTCGCAAGCTCTTAAAATCATCCCAGCTTGTGGTTTTCTAAGAAGAGTGTCAAAGCTGTAATCTTTTAATATTCCATCTTTGTGGTACGGACAATATTCTACTCCGTCAAAGTTTACCCCGAGATTTTTGTAAAATTCACAAATTCCGTCAAGACATTCTTGCATTTGTGAATGGTTGAATTTGCCTTTCGCAATTCCCGCTTGGTTTGTAACCATTATTATGTAGTAATTTTTGTCGTGATATTCTTCTACAATCGGGATTGTTGATTTTATAATTTCAAAATTCTTCCCGTGAGGATATTCCGTGTTAACAATAAGAGTGCCGTCTTTATCAATAAATAATGCGGGTTTTTTCGTTTGTTTAATCCTTTCGGGAATGATTTTTTGAGCTTTTTCATAATCGGAAGGAATTCCAATATCTATAAAACATCCGCCTGCCGGAAGTCCGTATAACATTCCGTTTGCTGTTAATTTTGGGAAAATATCCGTCTCAAGAGATAAAAAATTACCGCTGTAATTTTCTGCGAATTCTTTCAAAACGATTTTCTTAAAATAATAAATTCCCGCATTAATATAACCGTCAATTTTTTTGTCGGAAAAGTCCGTTTTTTCAACAAATTTGTTGATTTTAAAGTCATTTTTTAATTCTACGTATCCGTAACGGCTTATTTCTTGAGAATACCTTAATGCTATTGTTGCATTTTTGTCTTTTGAAAAATCTTCTATTAAAGAATAATCAATATCAAAAAAAGTGTCACCGTTTATGACAAAAAATTCATCTTCTAATTTGTCATAAATATTTAATAAAGCACCACCCGTTCCGAGAGGAGTTTCTTCTTTGACACAAATAGTGTTTTCTCTTTCTCTAAAATGATTTTCAATGATTTCTGATTTAAATCCCGTTAAGAATATGAAATTATTAAATCCGTTATTTCGTAAAATTTCCGTCAAATAGTCAAGAAAAGGTTTTCCGTTGACGGAAGCCATCGGCTTAGGAACATCGGAAACAATGTGCGAAAGTCTCTTTCCGAAACCTCCCGAAAGAATAATTGCCTGTTTTGTCATTCTACCTCTTTTTATTAATGAGTACTTTCATCAGGAAAATCCTGAGGCATCGGAATTTCTGGTTCAGGGAACTGTTGTTCTCTTTGTCTGACTTCGTCGATTGGAACAACAGGAGGTTCTTCTGGTTGAGCGGCATATTCATTTTCTGTCGGTGTTTCTTCCTGTTTGACTTCCTCTTCTTCCGGTTCTTCCGTTTGTTCCGGAGCTTGTGTATATGCTCTGTCTTCATTGTCACTCGGAATATTCATCAGAGCGTTGTCATTTGTCATTGACGGGTTTATTTGAATAGCATCATTAATGCTCCAAAGAAGGTTTGCCATAAATACAACAAAAATAAACAATACAACTAATAGTGTTATTGCACTTGGTGTAAGTTTTTTACCTTCAGGAGTCTCAATTATTAAACTTTTTTTCAAGTCAGTGAAAAAATCACTCACTTCTTCTTCTATTGTTTCATTTTCTTCTTCGGGTAAATCCGAGTCATCTTGATTTTCTTCTTTGATGTTTTCTTTAGGTTCCTGTTGATTTTCTTCTTGTTCTTCAAAAGATTCAACGTTTTTTGATACGGTCAAATCTACCGTATTTTCTGAAGTATGGTTGTTATCTTGCTTATTGTCGCAAGACTCTGAATCCGTATTTAATTGCGGAGTCTCTGTATAAATTTCGTGTAATTTTGTTCCACAGTATCTGCAAAAATTTTGATTTTCAGAATATTCTTTTCCGCAATTAGGACAAAACATTTTACCCTCTTTTCCTTTTTAATAATATCATATTTCTTAAAAAAATACATTTATTAAAATATATTGCAACATTTTGTTATAGGGCAATTCTTCTTTTTATAATTTCAATTCTTTTCAAATCTCTTTGTGTTTGTTCTTTTGATTGTAACCAGAGCAATTCAAATTTTAATGCGACGAGAATTGCATCTTGAGCTAAATCTGTTTGTAAAACTTTTGCGTTAAAGAGTATTTTTTTTGTTTCAAAGCCGCTTAAGTATGGTAAATTTCTAAAAAACGAAATAGAATGAGAAGAAACGCGACCTCCAATATAAAGAGGTTTGCCGCATTTTGCCACTTGATTGCTTATGCTGAGTGCATATTGATAAACTTCGTCGTTGTCGACATCTTGGCTTGTTAAGCCGAGAGAACCGCACATATCGGTTCTTCCGAAGATTATTCCGCTCATTCTTTTGCAATTTTCATCATTTAAAATTTCGTCCAAAAGGGCTGCACCATTGAATGTTTCGATATTTGCATAAATTTCGGGAAATTTATTATCGGGGTAAACTTCTTCTACGACATTAATGAATTTTTCAAGTGCATAAGAAGATTCAATCATAGGAACAACAAGCTTTTTTACTCCGATTTCCGCGGCAAATTTAGTATCTCTGTACGCTTCTGAGCCTCCAACTTTCAGGGTTAATCCCAAACCTGCTTCTTCGGCAAGATTTTTTAAATGAATAACATCTTCTCTTGTCAAATCTTCAAAAGCTTCCGCTTTAAGTGATTCGGCAAAATATTTTGTTCTTAATTCCGTTAATAACTCTGTTAATTCTTTATTGTTGTTCATATTTTTCTCAGAAATAATGCCGAAGAAGGGACTCGAACCCTTATGAATTTCTTCGCACGCACCTGAAACGTGTGCGTCTACCATTTCGCCACTTCGGCATTTAATTGATTATAGTTTGCTATATGTTCGCTCGTCAAGAAATTTTTGAACTTTCTTAAGATATTTTCGTTTTATATTTTGTAATAAGACTATAAATCTGTTATCATATATTTGATTATTGAGGTCTTCTTTTATGTATTTAAAGAAAATATTATCATTGTTTTTAGTATTTGTTATATCTTTTTTTCAGGCTATACCTGCTTTTGCAAAAGAAACGGCTTATATTTTGAATATTAAAAAATCCAATGCCGAACAAGTTAAAAATATCGTAGAGTTTTATGCAAGACAAAACAATATGCCCGAAGTATCAGGAAATTCTGAGTATACATATGTTATGGCTTCTTCTCTTAAAGATGATTATTGGCTTGCTTTGTACGAAAACGTATCGGATAATGTTTGTTTTTATTTATATTCTCCCTCCGATAAATCAAGTGTTTTAAAAGATTTGAAAATACGTTTTAAAAAGAATAATTTGCATTACTCAAATGATTCTTCAAAAAAACTTCTTAATCTCAAAAAACAAGATGCGGAAAATATTATAAAAAATATGACAAAAACAGCATCTGATAATTCCCGAAATAACGTTTCTCAAAATACAAATGGAGTAAATACGACAGCCAATAACACTAATAGTGTTATTGGCGTTTATGATTTTAGTGATGAGGCACAGGCTCGATTTGACGCTAACAGAAATTCAACTGTTAACTCAAACAACAGAACAGCTTACAGAGTTGAAAATGTCCCCAAAAGAGAAGAACTTCAACAATCAAAAAATGCAAAGGAAGGATCTGTTTCAATAAATCAAAATTTATCCGTTCAAGGAAATTCAATTCCTCCGGGGGTAACACTAATAGTGTTGTTGCAATCGGCGATAAGTACATCGAGTCTTGCTGAACAGGATCGTTTATCAGCGACTTTGAAAGATGACGTAAAAATCGGGAATGTGGTCATTCCGTCGGGTAGTTTGGTTTATGGTTCCGCAATACAGACAAATAAAGCAGGCGGTGCTTATCGAAACGGTACATTGACCGTTAAGTTTGACCGAATTTTGTCATTGGAAGGAGAAGAATATTCTTTTAATTCAAAGCCTATCGTTTTAAAAAACACAAATAGTGGTTTTTCGAGACCGGCAAAAATTTCAGGAAGAATGGCAGCGGCAATTATCACAGGAGTTGCTTTTGCAGCGTTGTCAGGTGCAGTCTGGAAAACTGAAGATTGGGGTAAAACGCTTACATATGGAGCTATGGCAGGTGCATTTACCGGAGGACTTTCTTTGGTGGGTGCAAACGGAGAAGAAATTGAGTTAAAAGAAGGTTCTCCGTTAACGGTAGTAACGGAGTGATTATGAGTACAAAAAGGCTTTATATATTGTCAGCAATTATTGTTATCGCGGTATTAATTATTTGCGGCATTATTTCATTGGTCGGTAACATTAAAGTTGACGATTTCAGACCGGCTTTTATCGCTTTTGTTATTGATTCTTCGGAAAATAATACCAAAATAGAGGCTCAAAAAAAATTCATTAAACATTTTTGTGCGACGTTAGATCCTGATGATAGGATTAAAATTTTACAGGTTTCAAAGGATTCTTATCTTATTTATGAAGGTTCACCGCAGAGTTTGAATGAAATTACAAAATCTTTGAATTGTCACGTGAAGGTAAGAAATACGAAAAACGGTGTTGCGTATGATGAGGCGATAAAAAAATCCGTTCAACACTGTCTTCTGATGAAAAAAGACGGTTATATTCCTGCCGTTGTAGTAATCGGTGCTCTCGAAAACGGTGAAAAAGACGCGATAGATTGGAAAACCTTACCTTCAAATATAGAAAAAACCTTGAAGTATATGCCTGATTTTTCAATGGCATTTTTGTGGGCGGAACCCAAACGTTTGGATACGGTAAAGGTAAAATTGACTCCGATATTGGGAGAAAATCGGTTGATTATTTCTACGGAGTTGACGGTTGATAAAGTTTCGAGGAAAATTTTAAAGGCAATCGGAAGATAAGAGGATTATATGGCAGTAATAATTTCGACAAAATATGAAGAAAAGCAATTTGATGACGAGAAAATAATTACCGTTGGTTCTTCTCCCAATTGTAATTTTGTTGTTAAAAACGAAAACTTTAATTTGTCTTTGGAATATTTTCCTGATGAAAATTCTTATTTGGTTACGAATGACACAAATAGTGTTATTTTGTTTAAGGGAGAAAATTTTTCAAAAGTTGAGGTGACTTCGGTGACAAGATTTTTGTTCCCAAATTCCGATAACTTTTTGAACATAAAGGTTTTGCCGAAAAAAGAAAAACAAAAAGTTCCTGAAAAAAAAGTTGTTAAGGAAAACAATTTATCTGCTTTTAAGTCGAAATTGGATTTAATCAAGGAAGATATTGAGGCGGAACGAGTTTCAATTATTTCGCAAATTTCACAGAGTGTTAATGCTTTAAAGAAAAAGATTTCTCAAAATACAAAAGGTGCGATTTTTACTCATTTTGCATTGTTTTGGGCATGTTTTGTCTGTGCATTTGCTGTTACGAATTACATTACGGGGCTTTCTATACAAGAATCGGCGGATTATATTCATTTGCCTACCGATTTAAAGCTTTTATTTTTATATACGGTTTTGATTTTGGGTGTAATGCTCTTGTTTAAGCAAGGTATGTATGGATTATTCAACTCTTTGTCGAACAGAAAAACAATGTCGACTTTCGTGCAAAATTTCTTTATTATTGGTTCTTCGGTAATAATGGCGGGTGTTTACGCGATTAATCTGCTTTACTATCTTGATTACACAAAAAATCCTGTATTCCCGATTTTAATGTCATTATTTTTCGTAAGTTTTGCGTTTGTTTTAGCATCCGCATCCGCTTATTACAAAAGCAACGGTTATGAATTAAGTGAAACATTAAATAAGTACGAATATCGTCCTGATTTAGAAAAAGTTATTCACGAATACAATGACTGGATTAATTTGTTTATTAATAATATCAGCAGCGTAAAACGGCAATATATCAGCGACAGAATGTTTAAATTGAGAATAAAACAGTTTTTTGAAATTTTAATTGGAATTTTAACTGCTCCGTTTTTGGCTTATGGTGTTTCTAATACGCTTGCCAATTGCTTTTCTGAGGCAGCAGGATGGGTAAGAATTTCACAAATGAGATTTTCTCCTGTATTTTTGGTTCTTGCTTCTTTTTTGATAATTTTTGCCTTTTTCCTTTTCGTTTATGCATTTTCTTTATCAAAAAAGATAGAAAATTCCAATGTAATTAAACACGACGGTTTTAGCAACTATTTGTTGCATTGTTCCGGAATTTTGGGTCTCGAAGCTGTTGCAAAAGCTACAAGAGAAAAGAATTTTGCTCTGTATTCCGCTTTGATAATTATTCTGATTGAATTTACGATGAATGTTTCTTATTTTTCAATCGAAATCGGTCAGGATTTTTACGGGTTGCTCTTAAGTCTTGTTGCAGCTCTTGTTCCTACCGCACTTTTAATTGCGGAAACATTCCTTTTAAGCGGTACTCAATTTGAAATTTATGAACTTGAAGAAATTATTGCGAAAGCGGACAGATAATGAATAAAAATATCTTAATTTTTATAATTTTAATATTTCTCTTTGCAACCGTTATGGTTTGCGTCTTTCGCCCTAAAACTCACAAGCCGATTGTCTTTGAAAACAGGGATTTTAAACTTGAACTTATTTCGAAAAATGTAGAAGTTCCCAAAAACGGTGACATAAACTTTCAAATGCCGGAGGTAGAAGTTCCTTCCTCTTCCGTCAATTTCCCCGAAATTATAATTAATGAAAATACATCGACAGAAAAAAATATTAAAACTCAAAATTCTAATAAAAAAGATTTAAATAATCGCACGGAAATTCAGAAACCACAACCAAAAACACAAATAGTGTCAAAAAATACCAAAGACAAAATTCAAAAACAAGAAACTGCTCAAAAATCCCAAACACCTCAAAAAACAGAATACAAACCCGTTCCAAAAACGGAGGTCGTTAAAGTTAAACCACAAGAAACAAAAACACAAGAAGACGTTGTGAAAAAAGATTTCGGGAAAACCGAAACAAAATATTTAACCGAAGAAGAAGAGATAATTGCTTGGAACAAGTGGCGTTCTGATTTGCAAAACAAACTTATGTCCGATTCAAAAATTGCCGCTCCTATCGGTACAACTTTTGCTTTTTCTTTTACGGTTGATAAATTCGGGACAATTTCAAACCTTAAAACGTGGTCAACAAACCCGTCTTATACCCCCCTTGCGGTCAAAGTTATAAAGCCTTTATTATTAAGTTATCAAAAAACTTATATTTTGAATTTCCCAACAGGGTCAAAACGTGTTATAACAAATGTAAACGGAGGCTTTACAATGGCTCGCTCAAGCAGATATTCTTCTCCGTCCGATTATAACGATTATGAAAGAGTGACAAAATGATTTATAAATGTAAAAATTGCGGTCGAAATTTTAACTTGAAACCTGATTATTGCGATTGCGGAAACAATACCTTTGTTGAAGTCGTCGAAAATTTTGATTATTCTACCGTAAAAACTGATTTTAATGCAGAAAATGATGTCAATTTTTTGTATAATAATCAGAATTCTTTTGTTGATGAAGAAGAACAGACTTCTTCTTACGACAAAGATTTGAAAAAACAACGAACATCCGAAATTATTGCTGTTGCGGTATTTATTGTCGTTGTCGTGACCGCATTGATTATGATATTTTCTAATGTTTCCGCTCTTTTGAAAAAATCAGCTGAAAAATCTCCTTCCGTTGAAATTGAATCCTATGTTCCTTCTGACGTAAATGAGTTTTGGACAAATTCTAAACCTAAATCAGAAAAACAATATGTTGCTACAAATAGTGTTGACACAAATAGGGTTAAGAAAAACCTAAAGAATGAAAATAATGCTAATGCATCAAAGACTGTTTCTGTAAATAAAAATTCCGAAAATAAAATTCAAGATAAGAAAAATTCAAAAGTTTCTCCTAAAAATAATCAACAAAATACTGTAAAACAGGCAAAAACACAAATAGTGTTGAACGAGAAATCTAAAGTTGCAGATTCTTCAAAGGCTCAAAAGGCTGAAAACACGGTTAAAAACACTATTAGTATCGAAGAATATTTGCGTTATAAAAATTCTTTAAGAAATAAGTTGTTTTCAAATTTTCCTATTTTAACAGTGCAGGGGCAAGGCAGTGCAAGGGTTGCCTTTTCTCTTTCTTCGGAAGGGAAATTGACAAATCGCAGGTTTGTTTCACAATCGGGAAATAAATCACTTGATGATGCTATGTATCATATGTTAATGAGGGTTCCTGCGTATTATCCGCCACCGGATGGTTATGACGGTCGGGAAATTCTTATGCAAATGGATTTTGACAACGGTCATTATTCTTTTGCATTTTTGAATTAATGTTGTTTCATCAATACTGTCCCCTGAACATCCGTTGTTACGTTAAGAGCCTGTTCGAGGCTGTTTGCAAGGTCAGCTGCAGTATTTGCTCTGTATATTTTCCCTGATGTTGCCACTGCTGTGCATTTTAATTGTGCATCTGCATCCGGATCGTTTATTGCAAAAGCGATGACGTCTATTTTAATATCATCTCTGCTTTGTACGAGTTTTATTGCGTAGTCGCAAGGACTTTCGTCACAAGTTTCCCCGCCGTCTGTCAACAGAATTATCCTTTTTTGTCCCATTACTCCTGCAAAGTCCAAGTTTACGGCATCTTTCAATGATTTTGTAATAGGTGTCCAGCCGACAGCACTCATTCTTGCTAATGTTGAGTTAATATTGGCAGTGTTATTTTCTCTTAGCGGTAATACCAATTCAGAGGCTTTGCAACCAAATATCGGATTAAAACCAAATTTATGTCCGTAAACTCTAAGTCCTGTTTTTATTTTTGGGTTTAATCTCGAAGTTATCTTTGCAAGTGCATTTACGGCGATATCGATTTTTGTTCTGTCTCCCATATAGTCATTCATACTGTTGGACAAATCGACAATAAACAAAATTTTTTCGTAAGCATTTATACCTGTAACTCCTTCATTAGGACTGTGGATATTATAGCTTTCCGCAAAACAAATAAGTCCAATAAAAGCAGTAACGATAACTGAAAACACTATTAGTATTTTTTGCATAAACACCTCACCATAATTATTTTGGCTCAATGTTTTCTTGCAGTCATCGTTCACGGATTTGGTAAAACGGATGATTTTGAAAAATTTAAAATCTTAAAACAGTCGTTTACTTGTTTTCGGAATAATCTATATCAACCGTTTCCGTGATGACATTTTTTCTTTTTGTTTGCAAAAATTCTTCAAATTCATTTTCTTTATTAGTTTGAGGACATTTGGATTTTGCCGTTTCTATTTTTAATTCTTTTTCCATCGAAGTCCTCTAATTTTCCATTCCGACAGGAATAAATCCAGGGGTTACGGCAAGCCATTCATATGCATTTGCGTTTTCTTCTTCAGGAATATCAAGAACAAATGTTCCGCCGTATCGTCCTCTTTGAAAATCCACAATTCCTTTATTTGCAAGCATTCTCAATGCTTTTCTTATCGTATTTGTACTTACGTCAAATTTTTCGGACAGAATATCCATTGAAGGCAACTTCATTCCTGCTTCAAATTCTTCTTTTATCATTTTTGTTAAAGCATTTTCTATTTTTTCCCAACGATAAAAAATTGCATCGTCTGCTTTTGCAAAAATTGAACGTTCCCTCATCGGTTGAAAAATTTCCGCTTCGTTAGGCATTTGTGCGATGACAGTTCCGTATCTTCCTCGTCTTGAGTGCAAAATACCTCTTGCTTCAAGCGTATTTACCGCATCGTGAACGGTCTTTACGCTAACATTTAAAATTTTGGACAACTCAAATCTTGTAAGAAGTTTATCCCCTTTATTCATATTTTGAGTTATGTAATCCGACAAATCCTGTACGGTTTTTTCAACAAGGGATGTATGTGAACCGCTGCGTTCGGAAGGCATTTCGGGAAGTTCAATAACTCTTAACATTTTTTTGCCTGATTTACCCGTTGAATATTGCAAAAATCCTGTATCGCAAAGATGTAAATAAGCTAAACGTACAGTGTTTGCGGACACGTTGATTTTTTTTGCCAAAACTGCGGCAGGAGGCATTACAAAATCTATTCCGCCTTCTATTATCTGTTTTTTAATTTTACAAACGGCTGCATCCCTTTTGGATGTCTGTTTCTTTATCGTATTTGCGTTCGAATACCCCGCAATTAATGTGCCGGTCTTTTGTTTGCTTTGCAAATAACCTTTGTCTTCAGTATATCGGATTGCATTTTGAACCGTTCCGACTCCAATGCCCAAATATTCCGCAATAGCGTGCTTTTTAGGCAATATATCCCCTCTCTTTATCTTGTTCGTCGCAAGAGAAGATATTATCCATTGTGTCAACCATTGTTCCGTCAGTCTGTCTTTTGACATTTTTGAATTCTTAAAATCCGGAACTTGTTTTGGTAAGTCATTTATACTTAATTTGTTATTCTTAATTTTTTTCATATTAGACTCTCTTACATTCTATAAATAGAACATAAAACAGTTTTGCCAAAATCAGGCAATCCGTTCTTATTGACTATAATCAGCCGAGCATTTCTTTATAATATTGAATTCCGTCAAAAGCTGTCGGTATTTCTTGTCCGGCTATTGCTTCTTTCGGTAATCCGGCATGGTGCAATCTCGGTAATAAATTTTCTGCAAGTACGCAAATCGGTTCGTCATTATTATCGTTTGTGTCGTTACATACGAAATATAAGTCACCGGTCGGTGCTTCTCCCGCACCGATAATAGTTATTTCATGACCGCCGACAACCTGTCCGTCATCATTGAAATTTACATATCCTACAATAACGTTGTTGTCACTTTCAAGTGCTGTCAAAATTTGTGTAGCCATTGTCTGGTAATCGCAAGAACGAGCTTGTACTCTGCCTGTTTCATCTAATGCTTGATATATTACAGATTCCTTCGCCTTACCTTCGACAATTTCTTCCGTAAATGTTTTTTCTAAATCCGTTAAACCTGTGTTTGAATTGTTTAATACACCTGTTCTCGTGTCATTTAATGCATTGTATGTTTGTTGTGAGCCGACATTCATTAATGCTGACTGCATTAATACATCCAATGACGAACGTTCTCCTTCGTCTCTGTATGAAGTTTGTACTCTGGCTCTGATAATCGCATTTCTGTCAGGTGTAATCGTTACTCTTAAATTATCGTTTCCGTCTATTGCATGCGGAAGTTTGAATTTATCAAGCAACCAAAGTGCATCGTCTCTGTTTTCTGAAATATCAGACAAATGCAAATTCTTTGTTACACTGTAATCTTCAGATGACAAACCTTCTGCCATTCTTACAAATTCAGCAGGGTTTTTGCTTGCCATATTATATTCAATACTTGCCGCAACACAACAATTTGAATACTCTCCGATATTCATTTCTTCTTTTGAACGAACTCCTAATTCAGGATGTCTGAAAACAGCTCTGCCTACCGCATCCGGAATATCTCCGAATGTTTGGGTTATTGTTCCGGGATTTGCTACTGTCGTGATAGCTTCCGTTAACAATGTCGAAGGGTTTAAACCCTTGATTCTCGGTTCTGTCGCAATCTTATGCAAATTGTCCAATACGGACGAACCATCATTTGAATTGTTATTTAACAAGACTCCTGACTTTAAAAGCCCCGAAAGTGCTACTCTCGTTTCAGGATTAACCATGGAAGAAACAACTTGGTATTGTTGTTTTGCTTCATCAGTCGCTAACGTCGTTTTAATTCCCGTCGTTCCGTATGCTCTCGCTGTTTCTGCTGAGCATGCCTTTTTGGACTCGGTTCTGTTCGGTGTTACTTCATTTGTTGTGGCTGCTTTCTTCGCCGTCGTTGCATTTGCACCCGTCGTTCTGCCACTGAAATTTACATATCCTGATAAATTATTGACCACGTCGATTTCTCACTTTCACATGTTCAAAAGCATTACCGCCGATTTTTTTGCTACCCGTTTACTAAAAAACACTCGTTTTTCGGAAAATTGTTTTAAAATCGTTACAATTCTTCATAAAAATCTTTCAACATTATCTCCGAACTCCTTCATGATAACATTTCCAATAAAATTAGCAATCTTTTCTTCAAAAATTTTGCCGTAATCACTCTTATAAAAATCAGGGGAAAAAATATCCGTATCTTCTTGCGGAAGATGCATTTTAGTCAAATATATCTCAAACGGTATTTTCTGCGGCTGGATTATGTCTTTGCAATCGATTACGATGTAGGCAAATTTTCTGCCGGCACAAATTTTTTTCAGCGTTTTATAGGTATTTTTGCAATCCTCGCCGACGTTTTCATCTTTTAAAATTTGCAAAAAAACGATAGGTTTTGTTTGTTGTAATTCTTCCCGAAAATTATTTATTCTTTTTTTATAAATATTGATAAGTTTTGATTTTTCGTTTTCTTTCAGATATGCTTCGTGGCTAAAATTGATTTTTTCTCCGCTGTCAAAAGATTTGCAAAAATCCGAGTAATGCAAATCCTTAAAAAAATCCGCAAAATCATTTTGCAAAAATTCTGTTATAAATTTTGCGTGATGATAATATGCAAAGTCAAAAGGCATTGTTCTTCTTCCGCAACTTTTCCGTTTTATTAATTTCATTCTTGTCAAAACGGTTCGCGGGTAACAATTAGGTCCGAGCGAAACAATTTCGTAAGACGGATTTTTGCAGGTATTTTTCACATGTCTGATAATTTTTTCAAGCAGTGAAATTTTCATTAAACTACGTTTAAGCCTTCTTTTAAACCTTTTGCTCTGTCATAGAGTTCGATTTTCATATCGAGGTCTTTTGCTCTTGATATTACGTAATTGATTAGGTCAAGATAAAAATCGGGAATGTGATTTCTGTTCATCTTGTACCACACGTCTTCAATGTCAAGAGCAAGCCAACGACTGCCGAATGATCTTGTTTGTTGAATCCAATTTTCAATTTCTTGGATATTATCGTTGATATGCGGGATTATGATGTATTTTGAAGTCATTAATCCGTAACCTTCGGTATTGGCTTTTGCATATTTTTTCATATTTTCAACGACTTTATCGTAACAATCAACTCGTTTAATTCTTTTATATGTTTCGGGAGAAGAAGAATCTATTGAAATTACAACATTCAAAGCTCCCGCTTTTATTGAGTCTTCAATGGCTTGTGAATATTTTATCCCTGAAGAATGGATACGCATATTGGTAATTCCGTTTTGCGTAAATAAATTAATCAAATCATCCAATTCCGGATAAATAGTCGGTTCACCGCCGCCAAAGGCGATTTCTCCGCCATTTCGCAAAAGACCTCTGTCAATCAAGTCTTTTACGGCAGGAACAACATTGTAAGGAATTAAATGTTCATAGTGTGTTTTGTTATTTTCCGCATAACAGTAGATACATTTGCTGTTGCATTTAATCCAGTAATTAAATTGGAGTCTGTCGATGTAATCTTCATCGTCCCAATCTTTTTCGCACAAGAAAACACAGCCTTTACATTGAGGTGTAATGTTCCCTTTTTTGTGTTCTTCTCTCAATTTGCGTTTCATTTCAAACACTTTATCCCAGTCAACGAGCTCTCCGTTATAATTGTCCACAATGTCAATGTGACCTCCGCCCGAATGGCATGTGAAACAACATGTCGTTAACCTTCTGTGTTCAAAATCTACACCGTGTTCTATGTATCCGCAACTTTTGTATCTCAAAATTATCTTCCTTAAAAATCAAATAATATTCCTACTTTATAAGGTATCATCGTTGATATTGCTCGTCAAGTTTTTGAGAAAATTTATCTTCTTTTCTCTAAGTTATAAAACTACATCATTTGTTGAATATTATTATTATTGGCAATATAATTATTTTATTGAGATATTTTTAATAACGGGAAAAAATTCATGAAATATATTAGTTGCAAACATTTAGAACACGGAATCGCATTCTTTTCAAGAAATATTGAATGTTGCTGTATATCAAGTCACGAAGGCGGCGGACAAATAGAATGTGTTCCCGATTATTTCGGCGAACAAATTGATTGGGAAAAATTCTTTGAAAAAAGACGTGAACTCAGAAATCTTCATAAAAGCGGCGAAATTTATAAAAAATGTAAGGGTTGCTATTATCTTGAAGAAAAAGATTGGGACGATGAAGATTATTTCAGCGAAATGTTAATCGGACATTGGTCTCATTGTAACTGTAATTGTATTTATTGTTATACTGACGAAGATAAGTATTACTATAATACACGTGAATTTTATAAGGTTTATCCCGTTATCAAGGATATGCTTGATAAAAACTTAATCAGAAACGGCGGAGAAATTACTTTCGGCGGTGGTGAACCGACTATTCTTGAAGAATTTGAAGATTTGCTCGGAGCTTTTTTATCTCACGGAATCAACAACATCAGAATTCACTCTTCGGGAATAAAATTCTCTCCCGCTATTTTTAAAGGTCTTGCGGAAGGCAAAGTTACAACGATTATTTCTATCGATTCCGCAAACCCCGAAACTTACAAAAAAGTTAAAAACATTAATGCTTTTGAAAAGGTTCGTGAAAATATTGCGAAATATGCAAAAGCAGACGGTAAATTATACGTAAAATATGTTCTTATGCCCGGATTTAATGACACTCTTGAAGAAATTCAGGAATGGCTTAAACAATGTCAGGAAGCAGGTGTTAAAAAAGTTGCTTTTGATATTGAAGATCACTGGTTTAAGGCAAACAGACACCATATTCCTCAACACGTATATGATTTGTTCGATTATGTTGTTAATAACCACTATCAATACGGTCTTAATGAATATCAACTTTACGAAAGAGCTATGAATCTTCGTGAAGACAGAAAAAGAGAACTTGAAGAAAAATCTGAAGCGTAATTTTTATGGAAAATTTGGAAACAGAAAATAAACATATTTTTCAAAGTTGCGATTGGCTTGAACATGGCATAATTTTTGACCATTGTAATCTCGTTCGGGTTTGCTGTTCGCAGTGTAATGAAGGTGGCGGAAGACCTATCCTTATCCATAACTATCACGGTGAACCGATGGATTGGGACAACGTTTTTAAAATGAAAAAAGAAATGCGTGATGTCCAAAGAACCGGTGAAACTTATGCAAAATGTAAGGGTTGCATTCTTCTTCACGACGGTGAATGGGATGATGAAAATTATATAAACCGTTTATTGTTGACACATTGGATTGATTGTAATTGCAGATGCGTTTATTGTCCCGCAATTCGCGATGAAGAATTAAAAAAAATAAATAAACATTATGATATTTTGCCTGTTTTGCAAGATATGTGTAACAAAAATCTTTTGGATAAACATGCTTTTATTTCAATTGCCGGCGGTGAATCAACCATTTATCCCGAGTTCGAAGATATGCTTCATCTTCTTTTGGATTACGGTTGCGATAATTTGTTGATTAATTCTTCCGGAATAAAATATTCTAAGGCGATTGAAAAAGGTTTGGCTGAACACAAAATTCAACTCGTTATTTCTATTGATGCCGGTACTCGCGAAACATACGAAAAAATTAAACTTGTTCCGACTTATGATAAAGTGACGGAAAATTTGAGAAATTACGCTATCGCTCAAGGAGACAAGAAATTTTATCTCTGCTCTAAATTCATTATTGTTCCGGATTATAATGATAATGAAAAGGAAATTGAACTTTGGTTGGAAAATTCCGAAGCGTTAGGTATTCAGGAAGTTGCAATCGATGTCGATTGGCGTTGGATTCAAAAAAATCTGAATAATTTGCAAAATGAAAGAAGAATTTATGAACTTATCGTTTTTGCCAAAAAAATTGCAGACAGAGAAAAATTAAACTTGCGATATGACGAAAGAGCTTCCATTATGCGGAAAATTCATCACGTTAAAACTGCCGTTTTTGGTGGTACAATGAGAAAAATAAAGGAGTAATTATGTTTAAGTATAATGAAAAATATGACTGCTCTAACCTTCCAAAACCGGCTTTTTACAGCTGCCCTTGGATACAACACGGTCTTGTGTTCTTTAGATATAAAATGACAATGTGTTGTTATTGCGGGCATGTCGGCGGCGGTCATACCCTCGTTAAGGATGATTATAACGGTCAACCGATTAATTGGGAACATTTATTTAAACAAAAACGAACCTTTAACAGATTGTATAAAAAAGGCTTAATTAACGATAATTGCGTAGATTGTCCTTTTTTGGAAAAACGTATGGCTGAAGATTGGGAAAAAGAAGGTGAATATATTTCCAATCTCTATATTAGTCATTGGGTTGATTGCAATTGTAAGTGTACGTATTGTTTCGAGGCTCAACACCCTGAAGAATTTCAATTTAAACACAAACCGTATTCAGTGTTACCTATATTAAAAGAAATGCTTCAAAAAAATATTTTAAGAAGAGGCGGAAGTATTCACTTCGGTGGCGGTGAACCTACCTTGTTACCTGAATTTGAGGACATCGTAAGATTATTATTGGATTATAAATTTTATGATTTAAGAGTTCACACTTCAGGTATTAAATACAGTCCGATTTTGGAAAGAGGAATCCGTGAAGGTCGTTTGCGGGTTATTGTTTCCGTTGATGCGGGTTGTGCGGAAACTTATAAAAAAATTAAACAAGTTCCTCAATATGATAAAGTTCGCGAAAATGCAAGAAGATATGCGGCTGCACAAGTTTCAAGAATGCACGCATTGACCCCCGATATGTATATGGTCGGAAATATATGCGTCGGTACGAAATTTATTGTAATTCCCGGGGTAAATGATACTCTTGAAGAGGTTGAAAATTGGATAAAAGCTGATGTTGAATCAGGTATTCATACTACAATTATTGACCTTGAAGAAAATTGGTTTAAGGCTCACGAACAAGATTTGCCGCAAAGTATTTTTGATTTTATTCATGAAATTAAAAAATTATCCGATAAATACGGAACTCATTTTGAAATGTACGAAAGAGTAAACAATATGCTTAAAGAAAATCCGGAGCGGGTACCTTGGTTTGTTCCGGACAAAGCTTAGTTTTCTTTTCGTGCTTAGGCTTTCCGAGTTGATAATTTGATGCAAATTCACAATCTTTTGTAATTTGTTCTTTTAATTCATTTAATGAATTAAAAGGTCTTTCGTCGCGAATTTTAGCAACGGGTGAAACTTTGACAATATTTCCGTATAGATTACCCGAAAAATCAAGTAAATGAACCTCGGGAACGGCAATAATCTCTCCTTTTTCAACGGTTGGACGAAGTCCGTAATTCATTACCCCTCTGTAATTTTTTCTGTTTGTTGAAACAATTACGAAATAAACTCCCCGTTCAATTTTTATCACATCTTCAGGATAAATTAAATTTGCAGTGGGAAAATTAATTGTTCTTCCGATTTTTCTTCCGTGTATTACGGGTGATTTTATGTAAAATCCGTATCCGAGCAGGTCTCTTGCCAGTTCAAAATTGGAGTTTGCTATGGAATTTTTAATTGTTGTTGAGCTGATAAGTGTGTTTTTTGTTGTAATCGGCGGAATTTGGTAGTATTTGAAATTGAAGTCTTCCGAATACTGTTTTAACAGTGCGGGAGACCCTTCTCCTCCAAGCCCGAATGTATGATTGAATCCCGTTGTTATTGCTACCGGTTGAAAATAAGGCAAGATAATTTTTTCAAGGTAGTCTGTTGCGGTCATTTTTGCAAAATCTTCGTTAAAATCAAGTAAAAAAACATAGTCTACTCCGAGACGGTTTAACATATTTAATTTTTCGTTGAATTCAAGAATGTTTGCACATTTTTTGCCGGTAAAAGTTTCTCTCGGATGCTTTCTGAAAAGAATAACTCCGGATTGAGTATTCATAATTTGTGCACATTTTACGGCATTTTTAATAACGACGGCATGCCCGATATGAATGCCGTCAAAAAATCCCAAAGCAAGGGATAAACCGTGTATATGTGACAATCCGCCAATAACTTTCATAGTCTGATTATATATTTATTTTGGAAAAAAGTCGATATTTTATTCAATCGGTGTATTTTTCTGTAAGATTATTATGCTAAAATGTTTTTTGTGGTAATAAATTGCCTTAAAATTGAATAAGAAAATAAAGTCAGACAACTATGAACCTTTTAAAACGAGATAAAAAAGCATTAAAAAGAGAAAATAACCAGTTAAGAGCAAGAAAGTTTCCGCAAATACAGCTTTCCTGCCACCTTGAATTAAACCCTTCTCACGAAGCGGAACACCTTCATTGGGGAGCTTATGTTGATAAGGACAAAAATGTTTTTTTCCGATTTGCAACATTTTCGGATGTTCAATCCGTTACGGTAGAAATTAAATCACCGCGTAAAAAGGCAATAAAATATTTACCATTAGAAAATAAATGTAACGGAATTTTTGAATTAAAGGTAAACAAAAAAATTGCGAAAGCGGGGGACAGATACAGATTTGTTATTGAACGTCCCAATTTGCCGACAAAACGGGTTCGTGACCCTTATTCGGCTTTGCAGGAAAAGTTTAGTGTTTGGTCTATAATTTTTGACCATCATAAATATAAATGGCACGATTCAAAGTGGCAAAACGGAAAAAATCCGGCAAAAATAAGCAGATTAGCAGGACCTTTGAGAAAAATGGCTCCTGTCGGCAGTTTGAGAATTTTTGAAGTTAATATTCCTTCTTTGACGGAAAAAGGAACTTATTTATCTGCAAAAACAAAATTTAAACAGGCTGCTTCTCTCGGTTTTAATGCCGTACAAATTATGCCGGTTGAAAATTGTTTTTCTTTCAATTGGGGTTATGATGGTGTGGACAAATTTGCACCGAATAATACTTACGGAACTCCCGATGATTTAAAATCATTAATCGATTATGCACACTCTTTAAATTTGAATGTAATAATGGATATTGTTCCTAATCATTTCGGTCCTGATATGGTAGATGTCAATAATGCCGGACCATACACCGACGGATGTAACGAATTTGGCTTAAAGTTCAATTATGAAGGAGAAAATTATGAGCACGCAAGAAGGTTTATTGTTAATGCGGCTTTAAATTGGCTTGTAAATTATCATTGTGACGGTTTGAGATTTGATTTGACAAAATATATGCACTCTGATTATACGATGAAAATGATTGCCGCAGAGTTGCACTATCACGTAAATGACGCGTTTTTAATCGCTGAGGATGCAAGAGATAATGACGATAGAGTTACAACTCCTTTTCCTATTGATGAAAAAGCTGAAAATTTGCGTAATCACAGATATTTTATAAGCAAAATTATGGCAAATGATTGCTCTCTTGATGCTTTGAATTTTGACTCGGAATGGGATTTCCCTTACCATAAACAAATTGCTGCTTTAATGCTTGATTATTGGAACGGATATCCAAAAAGCATTACATCTTTGGACAGAGTTATAAAAAATTCTAAACATCGTGTGAAATACCCCATGAGTCACGATGAAATTGGTAATATTGACGGCACAAGATTGATTACCAAAATTTTTGCTAAACAAATTGATATTTATAAAAATATTCCGAAAAATTATAAGCATAAACGTGAACAAGAATTTGCACATGTGTCTCATTTGATTTTGAAAAAATTGATGACAGGTGAACTCGAAAAAATGACAGATACAGAGTTTGCTGAATTTGCAAAACAAAACTATTTATCGCTGAAAACAACGGTTGCATCTTTGAAACAGGCTTATCGTAAATCTTTGAAAATGTACAGACTTGCATTGTCGACCGTATTTTCAAGTCCCGGACCGAAAATGGTATTTCAAGGCGATGAATGGGGCGAAATGACCTATTTTAAATTCTTTAGAGAATTTTCTTCAGGATATGAAAAATATCTTGAAACTAAAGGCTATAAACCCGGAATAGATGCATTAAGAGATTCTAAAATCGGCAGTATCCGTTATTGTGATAAATATGTCAGAGACCTTTATAATACCGGAAAATTAATGAAAGATTTGAATAAAATCAATGCTAAATTTGAAGCTTTGCAAGACGGAGAAGTTGTCAATACTGTTTCGCATCCGATTTCTTGGGTTCATGCGACAGATTGCAAGTCTTGTGCGGACGAAATTTACACAATAAAAAATTTCTCAAATGTTTCTTATTTGAAAAATTATATGATTCCTTTCCCTGAAGGTAAATGGAAAGAAGTTTTGAATACGGATAATGAAAGATATGGCGGAGAGGGGCTTTTCCTCAATGCCGAAAAACTTGTTTCCGACGGAAAAACCCCTCTGAAAATTTCACTGCCCCAATACGGAGCGATATTTTTTAAGAAAATTGATTAATTTTCTCCGTTAGATTCTTCAGCAAGTTGAGCTTCAGTAACTTCTGCCACGTAATCTGCAACTTTGTCGAATTCTTCATCACTTTCGATTTTTTCAAAGATGAAGTCTTCGCCGTCTTGTTTTAATCTCATGATGACTACTTTATCGCCCGGTTTATCAGGGTTTGCGGGGTCAAATCCTTGAACGGGGTACAAAAGACCGTATTCAACTTCGTCTAATTCAACGATGTCGATAAGTTCAAATTTGACGTGACGTCCGTGTTCGTCAATTGTTTCAATGATGTTATCATTATTTGTGTTGTTTGCCATTTTGACCTACTTTCTGTCTAAATACTGTTGTAATATTATACATGCACTTTCCGTATCCACAAGTCCTTTATTTTTTGTGTATTTTTTTCCGACTGTGGCTAAATTATGTTCTGCCTGCCTGCTGGTAAGCCTTTCATCTTCAAAAACTATTTCGTAGTCGTCTTCAAAATTTTTCGCAAAATTCATACAATCTTCAGCTTGTATTCCGATTGTTCCGTTCATATGTTTTGGTAAACCGATAACAATTGTTTTTGCGTTGTAATTTTTACAAAGATTTTTAATGTTGTCAATAGCCTTATCCTCGGGATTTCGGCTGATTGCGGGAATGGGTGATGCGATTATTCCGAGCGGATCGCTTACTGCTATTCCTATTCGTTTTGTTCCGACATCAAGACATAAAACTCTTATCATTGTTCTGTCACCCAATTTTCTTCTATTTGACCGATAAGTTTTTCGACCGTTTTAATATCAATTTCTTTATTCTTTTCTTCTTTTTTACGGAAAATATTTGTCGGAAAACGAAATTCTTTGTGGTGTTGTTTTTGATTGAAAAGATACTCATAGACACTCTTTTTAATCATTTCTTCTTTCATTTCCCGTTTTAATTCTTCATTGTATAAAACTGAATAAAGAATTTTTGCATAATCGGTGAAATCCGTGTATGCAAAGAGATAACAGGTTGTGATTATGTTTTGGAGCAATAAAGAACAAGTTTCTTCATTCCAAATTTTATCAAAAGATTTTGCTATTGCATCTTCAACATATTCAAATGTTAAATTTTCCTGATTAATAAAATCATCAATTAAATCTTTAAAATCATCATTATCTTTTGGTGTGAAAAACCACTTATCGAGATAGTTTGTGGAATATAAAAGATTTACGATTTTTTTGTTCAACTGAATAGGTGCAACATGTTCGTGAACCCAATCAAGTTCGTTTTCTTCAAGTGTATCAATGTCGCACATCAACATTGACCAACAAATAAATTCATATTTCATTGTTTCACGTCTTGCTTTTGTCAAGTCAAGAGCGTTATTTAAAAGGGTTTTGCAGTATTCGGGAGAAACTTCAAATCTTATTTCATCCTTTGAAAATCTTAAAACAATTCTTTCAAATTCTTGTTCCGAAATATTGAAAAATCCGAAAGAATCAACAATTCCGTATAATTTGCTGACGACAAGCGAGAACATCATCAGAGAACCGTCTTTTCGTTTCCTTGAGAAAATAAAGCCTTGATTGTAATGTCCGTCTGGAACTCCCGTAAAGCATTTATATGGTTCTGATTCAGACATAACTTTTTTGTAGAACGATTCTGCCGCCTGTTTTGTAGCACCCGCAAGTTTAAGCATATTGAGGCTTTTTTTGCAGGCAGTTCTTATTTCGTCGTTATCGGTAATAAGATGCAAAAATTCTAAAGCATCGATTGCAAGAGGCGATTTCGTTTCTCCTAAAATATCGATTGTTTTAAACAAAACATCTTCCGGGTAATCCGCATATAAAATAGGCGATAATATATTCGCAAGGTTGTTGCCGGTATAATCTTCCGCAAGAGAATTGATTAAAAGACCTTTGTCCTCTGTTTGTAAAGCTGCGAGAAAATCCAAAAAATCAATTTGTGTTTCGGGATTAACAACAGCGTGTTCCAAAAGTTTTTCAGTATCATAGTTAATGATTGCTTCCGCATCGTTAAGATATTCAAAAAAATCTTGGTAATCTATTTCTTTGCCGACGGTTTTGAAAATTTGAATAAGTTGATATTTCAACACATCGGGTTCATTTGGCGATTCCAAAATGTTCATCGCCATTTCTTCAAATTGTTCTCTCGGAATAAATTCTATACATACGGCACGCAAAATGTCCGTATATTTGTCTTCATTCTGTTTTGACATTTCTTTGCAAAGAATTTCAAACATTGTTTTGTAGTCATCAATTTCGCGAAATTCTTGAGTTTTTTCCATAAAAACTTCATAAGAAAGTCTTATATCGGATTTTAAATCCGACAAAACAGGGAGCATTTTTGCTCTGATTTGAAGTTTATTTAATGCCATTATCTGATTTTACTCCAAAAACTGTCTAAAATCGCCTGAGCTTCTCCCGAGGGCATTTTATCTTCCATAATTAAATATTGAACTGCAATCATTGTGCATTCCGAACAGATATTGACTCCCGGACCTTGAACCATTTTAAGGACTTGCGTATTAGGTCTTCCGCAGAAACTGCAAAAGACCGGTTCCGGAAGATGGCTGTCATTATCAGCTTTTTCGGTTTTCGGTTTTTCCGCTTTTACTTTATTTCTTGCTCCCGAGAGAGATACAATTTTTTCTTCGTCGCTCATATTTTGCCCTTTTTGTTAAGCATATTGTATCGTAAATTTAATATTATTGCAAAAAAAATAAAAATTTACTAAAATAGTTAAATACAATATATTTTGGTGGAGATATTTTATTTATGCAAAAAACATTATTAATAATCGGTATTCTCGTTGTAACGTTATTTTCTACGGCTTGTGTTAACAAGTTCGCCGTGCAGGAATTGAACAATAATGCAAAATCGTTAATAGCGGAAGGTCGTCTTGATGATGCTATTGCAAGACTTGAATCAAGTATTGACTTGGATGAAAATGTTTATGAAACTCATTACAATCTTGCTGTTGTTTACATTCAGGCAAAAAAATATGATAAAGCGATTAAATCACTTGAAAAGGTTAATGAATTAAATCCTGATTTTGCCGATGCTTATTATTCAATGGCTGTTGCTTACGAAGATAAAGCAGTTGATATTATTGACGGAAATGTCAATGATGAAGACAATAATCAAGATGAAGATAAACAAGAAGTTGAACAACAAGATGGTAAGAGAGTTTTGACTGATACGGAAAAAATACAAATTTGTGATAATTTAACGACAGCAATTGATTTTTACAACAAATATTTATCAAAAAATACAAATGCTGCTGATAAAGACAAAGTTAACGAAAAGATTGAAACTTTGAACAAAGATTTAGTTACATACAGTGTCGACACCCCTTCTGATGTAAAGGTCAGATAGTATGTTTGCAGCCGGAGAAAGAGTCGCTTTTTATCTTTTCGGCAGGCCTGTTATGAAATACGGAATTACAATGGGAACTGCAATTGCAGTTTCCGTTTTTGTTTTGAACAAAATCAGAAAAAATTTTTATAATGATGTTATTTCAGAAGATATGTTGTTTGATTTATCGTTTTGGCTGATAATAGGCGGAGTTTTGGGGGCAAGAATTTGGTATGTTTTGTTAAATATTTCTTATTATTCCGCTCATTTGAATGAAATTTTAGCGATAAGTCAAGGTGGAATTTCTATTCAAGGTGCTATATTTGGCGGTGTTTTAACCGGGTTAGTATATGTAAAAAAACATGATTTGTGTTTTTTGAAAATAGCTGATTTGTATGCATTTGTTTTGCCGATTGGACAGTCAATCGGAAGATGGGGGAATTTTTTTAATTCGGAAGCTTTCGGAAAACCGTGCGATTTGCCGTGGAAATTATATATTCCTCAGGCAAACCGACCTTCTCAATATTTTTATAATGAATATTTTCATCCTACATTTTTGTATGAATCAATAGCAAATATTTTTGTTTTTTTGATTTTGTATTTCATTTTGCGAAAAAAGTTTGTAAACAAAAGCGGAGCAATATTTTTCAGCTATTTGATTTTATATTCAATCGTAAGATTTTTTATTGAATTTGTCAGAGTAGACAGTGTGTTAAACATATTCGGAATTCCTGTTGCAGTGGTAGTTGCGGTAATTTTCGCGGTTATTGGCGGAGTCGGATTGTTTAAAATTATGAAAAAATAGATGTTTATCTTGCGTGAATTTTCAAACGGGCATATAATATAATTATTATGAACAAAAAGTTGGTTTGGTTTACCGAAATTTTTATCTGGGTTATTGTGTTTTTAGCTCTTATTTTCGGTTTTACGTATTCTTTTGCAACTGCAAAATTAAAAAACCACAGTTATTATATGTTTTTTAAAGATGTTGACGGATTGTCGAAAGGTTCACCTGTCAGAATGATGGGTTATCATATCGGTCACATACAGGACGTAAAAGTTTTTCAGGATAATATTTTTGTTTCATTTATTGTGACAAAGGAAAATGTTTATATTCCCTCAGGTGCAATTGCAAGAGTAGAGTTTTACGGACTTGGCGGTTCAAAATCATTGGAAGTTTTTCCGCCAAAAGAAAAATTGGATGATAAGGATGTAATTATTTCAAAAGATCCTTATCGTGTTTCTGATTATTATGCACAGGGTCAAAAAATAAACAGTTTGCTCGAAACAATGATGACCAACACAGGTATTATGCTTGATGAATTTATCGGTAGCGGAATAACTGTGCCGATGATTAAAGATACTGCTCAGCATGTGAATAATATGATACAATCTTTTATAGAAGATGAAAACGGATATATGAAAAAGTTTTCTGTTCATCCGTCTTCAAATAACAGTGAAATTGAGAATAATGAAGAAAATTCCTCGGAAGGAGTAAGTATTTATGATGATGACAATAATGATAAATGACCCTAATACTACGGTTTGTGACCACCCTTTGTGTCAACAAAATTTAACGATAATAAGAGACAAAAATACAAGTTCTGAACTTTTTAGAAACGCAGTCAGACGTTTGACATATTTACTTTTGTATACGGCAACTCAAGACCTCGAAACGGAAGAAGTTACGACGGTTACACCGATGGCGGAGTGCAAAACTCAGGTTTTGAAAAAAGATAATAAAATTATTCTTGCTCCTATATTGAGAGCAGGTTTGATTTTTTCAGATATTGCAAGTGAAGTTCTTCCGACTGCCAGCATTCGACATATCGGTATGTATAGAGACGAAAAAAGTTTGAAACCTGTTTGGTATTACGACAAAACTCCCATAATGTTTGAAGAACCGCAAAAGACAATTGTTTTCATTCTTGATCCGATGATTGCAACGGGTAATTCCGCTCTTGATTGTATCAAACTTTTTGCAAGCAAAAGAATTCCTATTAAAAATATCAGATTTGTCAGTTTGATTGCAGCTCCCGAAGGACTTGCAAGAATAAGAAAGTATTACCCCGATTTAAAAATTACAACGGCACACGTGGATGAAACGTTGAGTAAAACAGGCTATATTATTCCCGGATTGGGCGATGCCGGTGACAGAATTTTCAATACGGTTGAAAGCTAATGTTTTATTTTGACGATTTTTACGGAAAAAAAGTGTTGAAATCAACGCTTTTAGACGGTTGTGAACATTTTTTTACAACGCGGGATTTTCCCTTGTTTCAAGGCACTCGGGATGATTTGAAAATTCCCGCAGAAAAAAATGTGAATTTTTTAATTGAAAAACTTGATATTGATAAAAATGCTCTTTATCGTTGTAAACAGATGCATACAGCCAATGTTGAGTTTGCAGAAAATAATAACAACTTTTTTGATAATACAGACGGAATAATTCTTACAAATCCAAACACTGCAACTTTTTTGAATTTTGCCGATTGTATACCGATTATTTTGTACGACCCCGTGGAAAATATTGGAGGTGTTGTGCATGCAGGATGGAGAGGTACTGCTTCAAAAATTCAGCAAAATGCAGTAAAAATGATGGTTTCAAGGGGTTCTAAACCTGAAAATATCAGAGCTGCTATCGGAGCGGGAATCGGTAAATGTTGCTTTGATGTCAATGAAGATGTCTTTGAAAAAATTTATGACGGAGTTGATAGAAATTCTGCTAAAGAGACTTTTTCTTTCGATGAAAAAAACGGCAAATATTTTGTTGATTTAAAAGTAGTTAACAAAATTCTTTTGAATGAAATGTATGTCCATCAGGTTGACGTTTCGGACTATTGCACTTATTGCAATAATGATGTATTTTTTTCTTACAGAAAAGAAAACGGTGATACCGCAAGGCATTCCGCATTATTAAAAATTAATAAAAAGGATAAATAATGCAAATTATCGATACAAATGTTCTCATTCCTCAAATAATTGATAAAATTATGGGATTTTTAACTCATGATGCAGGATTGAGTAAAGATTTTCTTGATTTTACACAATTTAACGTGAAAAGTTTATCACAGGACGAAAAACGAGCAAGAACGTTGACATACCTTTATTCTCGAAGAGTTTCGGGAAAATCTGTTTTCGATTATTATTTGTCCAAAAATCTTAATCTTATTCAAAAAGAATTAGTGGTAGTTGATGCTCTGAAAAATGCATTTAACGGTGTATTTGAAGTTAAAAAAGTCTTTAAAGACGGTTTTGAACTTTACAGTATTATCAATGAAAAAACTTATCAGGCAAATGCGATGAACACAATGACTGCATTTAGAGGTGCTTATCAGGGTTCATTTTTGTATTGCTGTCTTTGCAAAATTGACGGACAGTATTATGTTTTTGATGTCAGAGCTATTACCGGTGCGGATAAAACAGGCGGTGCTCAACGTTATGCAATAAGTAAAATTATTGAAAATCCCGATGTTGTTTTTTACGATAATGATGAAAAACTTGCGGAAATTAAGGCTCAAATCGGCCGGTTTGAACAAAAATTCAAAGAGTGTTTCGAGTCGGACGAAGTTATTACAACTAACAAATTTGCAGATACTGTTATTAATGCTTTTAATGATTATTGTGAATCAGGTAATGAGGAAATTAAAGATATTGTTAAAAACGGTTTGGAAAAACCTTCAAAATACACATATTTTCCGACAAATGATTTCCATTTTACGAACGAAAATCTTGCCAAAAAATCTATTGCCGGTTTTTCAGCTCAGGGCAGCACGTACGATGTCGGAATACTTTTTATAGAAAATTCAGGTTTGTTTGCGATTCCGTTTTTCGGTACTTTTTGTAAAATATTTGAAAATGATGATTACAAAACCGTTCCGAATTATGACCAATGTTTGAAAAATTTCTTAAACAACGACAAAATACCAAGCATAATATTGACATATGTCGCTAAAAAATATCCTAATTTTGCGGATAGAGTTAATGAAATTGAAGGGTTTAATTTATCTTTTGAACAAATTTTGAGGAGATTTAAGCCTCACAACCTCGGAAAACCGGTGATTGCTCCGGCCTCAATTTTATATTCTTCAAAAGTTTTTGCACAAATAATGACAAAAGAAGTTGAAGATGAAGAAAATGCTTCCAAACCGGTTATTCCAAAAGTCGGCAGAAATGAACCCTGTCCTTGTGGCAGCGGTAAAAAATACAAAAATTGTTGCGGAAAATAATTTTATTGTTGATTATCTTTTTCAACACCCGAAAGCAGTTGCATAACGTGGTTTTCGCCTTGACAATACGGAAACATCGATTGACCTTTTTCCAAAATATAACGGACTAAATCGACAATTCTTTTGTTGCCTTCGTGGCGATGAGATTTAAGCCAAATATTTTCGACGGAAAGCATAAGAGTCTTTATTCCGATTTTTTCGCAAGTTTCAAGCCACAAATCGGCTTCACGTTTCATATCATTGTATCCCGGGCAAATGATATATTTGCTTATAACGTTGAAATCTTCTGCTTTTTTCGATGCATAACGACGCATATTTTCAATAACCGTATCGTATGCATCAATTCCTTTTATCATCGCGAAAGTTTCACGACGTCCGCTGTCGATTGAGTTTTGAACATTTATTGCTCCCATAGAAACACCTTTTTCAATTACGGGAGAATATTTTATTGCGGAAGTCGGTATGCTAATATTGTCAAAACCGTTATCTAAAAGATAATTTATTAAATCTTCAAATTCATCTAACATCGTCGGTTCTCCGCCACCAAATCCGATTTGTCCTCCGGGGATGAAAATTCCTCTTTCTACCATATCTTTGACAACAGGCAAAACATTATAGCTTTTCAGAGTGTTATATTTACGTTTTTCTTCGTGCGTATAACAATAAACGCAATCACAATTGCATTTTGTGAAATGATCAAAAATAACGCTTTTTATGTGATTTCCTTCGTCCCAATTATCTTTTCTCAAAAAAACACAATCGGTACATTCTTTAACTGTCTGTCCTGATTTTTGGATGTTTCTGTAATGATTTTTTAGTTTCCAAAACTCTTCCCAATCAATCGGAGAACCGTCAAAATTACGTTTTAACATTATGTTTCCACCGCCGGGGCAACTGACGTAACAACATTCCATGATGTTTGAGCCGTATACTCCGACGTCAAAATCCATTCCGTTTTCTATCCATTCACAGCTAACGTATTCCGCCATTATTCATCTCCGTCGTGATAATTACAATTTAATAATTTACACGATTTGTCACATTTAGCAATTTTGCGACGAATACGTTCCGCTTCCTCTCCGCTCCAGATGTTTTCGGGCGAAGTCGTGATTAATGAACCTATTGCATCAAATGAAAAACATACTCTTACATTTCCGTAAGGATCAATCAAAAAATTATAATTGCCGATTTTGCAACTTGCTTCGGAATTTGTTTCTTCCTCTGTGTTACAAAAAACAGGTTCTGTCTGTATCAAGTCGGGATTGATTTTATCTTCAATTTTTTCACTTGAATTTTCGCTTGAAATCCTTTGTTCAACAACTGTTTCGCAAACGGCTTGTTCTTTTCTTCTATGTGACTCTGAATTTATAATGAGATTTTTAAAAGCTTCTAATTGCTTGTTTGTGTTGTAAATTAAATAGCCTTGCGATTTTAAATCTATCAGCTTATTAATTGCTTCTATCGTTTGCTGTTTCATCTCATCAAACATTTTTAAACTTTCTTCTTGCACATTATTTGCTGCAAAGAAAGAATCACCGCCATCTAAAAGTTGGTAATTTATACCGATTCCGTTTGTATGTGCAAATTCAGCCAAAGGAACCATCTCTGTGAGATTTGATGGCATAATTACCGATGCAATTAATATTGTTTTTCCCGCATGATTTTTTCGGTTTAAATATGTAAGATTTTGGATGACATCGCTCGTAATTTTGAATGCATCTTTTCTTCCTCTCGAAAGATTATGTATTTCAGGATTTTTAACGGAATTGAGCGATATTGTAATATCTTTAAAACCTGAATTTATAACGGCTTCACATTTATTTTTCAATGCAAGTCCGTTTGTGATGACTTTGGGAATTAAACCTATGCCTTTTGCATAATCTGCAAGTTCAAGCAAATCTTCTCTCAAAAAAGGTTCGCCACCCGTAAAAATAAAATCGAAGTTTCCAATCCATTTTTGCAAAGATAACAAAATGAACTTCCAATCATTTGTTGAAAGTTCCTTTTGTCTGTTTTCGGACGGGGTTTGCCAGCCGTTGCAAGTTGAACAATGCGACTGGCATCTGTCCGTTATACCAAATGCAAAATAATGGGGTTCCATTATTTATCTCCGATTAGTAATCAAGGTTTACTTGTGAGAACAATACAACCTTGTTCTTTCCTCTTTTCTTTGCGTTATACAAAGCGTGTTCAGCATATCTGATTAAAGTATTTGCGTTTTCATCAACATTTTCGAGGAACGGGAATGATGAAATACCGCCGGAAATTGTAATCGGATGTCTTTCTTCTTCTCCTGCCGGGATAAATTCCATTTTTTCAATTTCACGTCTGAATCTTTCTGCGAAAATGAATGCGTTTTCTTCTTTAGTGTTCGGAAGGATAACGATAAATTCTTCATCACCGTATCTTGTCAAAATATCTTCTTTTCTGATGAAGCCTGAGAGCATTTCAGCGATTTTCTTAAGAAGAACGTCGCCCCAATCGTAGCCATACATATCGTTTACGACCTTGAAGAAGTCGATATCGAACAAGATGCAAGAAAGTTTCGTGCCATATCTTCTTGCACGAGAAATTTCTGCTTCCAAACGTTCTTGAAGGAATCTTCTGTTGTGCAAGCCCGTGAGTTCATCTGTTGTAGAAACGAGGGCGATTTTTTCACGAAGTTCTTTCAATCTTGTGAAGTTACGAAGTCTGATTTTTAATTCAAGTTCGTTTGCGGGTTTGAAAATATAGTCGTAAACGTCACCTCTGAGTTTAAGATTTTCGTACATTTTTTCGGAATAAATTAATGTCGGAACGGGAAGTTTCACAACCATTGAGATTTCTCTCAATTTTTCTTCCGGAATGTCCAAGATAATAACTGATGGATTGTATTTTTCCGCCTCTTTTAATTCATTAATACTTTTTACTCTAACATCATAATCATCTGAATCTTTCAATGTAAATTGAATTTCTGATGAAGGTCTGTCGCTGAAAATAATGACGTTTCTCATAAATTTTTATCCTTTGTTACATTTCTATACATTTGTATTTATGAATTTATTATACTAAAAAAACGCAAATAGTCCAAATATTTCATAGTTTTTTACATATTTTTTCATTCTTTTGTACGATAGAAGAATTTACAAAGTTGTTCTACTATACAATTTGTTGTATAGTATATTCATGACCTTGGGGGAATTAAGTGCATTATTTGCAAAAAAATAGTGATGAGTTGGACTTTTTGTTCAATCATCGGAAGGGTTACAGTTCGGTTCCTATGAAACAATACAATTTGAAATACGACGAACAGTATTATACGCATTCTTATCACAAGCCTGTGTTGGTACGTCCTGTCAGACTTGTTAACAAAAAAACGGTAAAGCCAAAAAAGAAAAAATTTAATTTTTCTATGTTTGTAACGGTTTTGATTGCAGCGGCTTTTGTTTATTCTTGTGTTATGCCGTTTTCTTACAAATATTTTCTTTCTCCGTTATTTGCGGGTAAAGCCTCATTTGAAAATGTAAAGATGGAAGATATTTATTCTCCCACATCGGCTTATTTGCACAATAACGATTTTATGGGTTCAAGAATTTTATCCGGTGCGGAAAAAGAAGCACCCGCTATGAGCGAGCTAAATTTGACGGATGAAATGGTTGGAGTTAAAAACACAATTAAAGCGATTGCTGCGGAATATCCCAATGTTCACGGTTCTGTTTTTGCTTGGGATTATGAAACCGGAAGATATGTTTCTTATAATTCCGACGAAACATTCCCGGCTGCAAGTATTATTAAACTTCCTGTTTTGTTACAACTTTTCCGTTCTATGGAATTTGGTCAACGCACGATTGATGATAAAATGACATTGACTGATTATTACAGAGCTGAAGGTTCAGGTGATTTGCAATTCCAAAAAGAAGGCAATCAATATTCTTTGGACACTTTGGCAAGAAAAATGATTGAAATTTCCGATAATTCATCAACGAATATGTTGATGTCTTCAATCGGCGGTATGAGCGATGTTAACAGAGCTGTAAGAGCTTGGGGTTTGAAGCATACTCAAGTTAACAATTGGCTTCCTGATATGAAGGGTACTAATTACACAACTACCGCTGATTTGGCAAGAATGCTTTATAACATCGGTAATGACGATTTTATCTCTCCTGAATCAAGAGCAAGAATTCTTGATTATATGGGTCACGTTAAAAACAACAGATTACTTGTTGCGGGACTTGGCTCGGGTGCAAAATGTTGGCACAAAACCGGAGATATCGGACATATGCTTGGAGATGCCGGTATTGTAACAACTCCTGACGGACATAAATACATTATTGCAATAATGGCAAAACGTCCTTACAATAATCCGAACGGTAAAGAATTTATTGTAAGAGCTTCAAGTGCCGTATACAATGCACTGGCAAGCAGAAATTTAAATTAATTTACTAACAAATATTAAACATAAAAAAACCGCTTGATAGGCGGTTTTTTTTATAGAAAAAAGTTTCCGTTATTTTTATTTTGCATTTTCATATCCACAGGTTCGCCTGCCGAAGCAAAAAATCCTGATGTCGCGGATTCATAAGTTTCGTCCGAACTCAAAAGAGAACGTCTCGGAGAATTATTGTCAATACTTTCTTCCACGTTATTTTCGGCATTTTTTGCACGAGCTTCAAGTGTTTTTTTCATATATCGTCTGTGATAATATTTCGACAATAAACTCATTATTTCTCCTTTTCCATATTATGAAATCGTTTTTAAAATCATAAATCACGTTACAGATTTTAACATAAAATCCGTATATTTTTCAATTTTGTAAACTTTTCAAGTATAATCGATACAGGTGGTTTAATTTGAAAAATTCAAAATTAACAATAATGATATTTGTAGCTTTGGTTGCGGGCATTTTGGTCGGATGGTTATTTCCGTCTGTAGGCTCGAAGATGCAGCCATTGGCGACGGTATTCTTAAATATGGTCAAGATGATTATTGCACCGTTGCTGTTTTCGGTATTGGTAACGGGGTTGTCAGGGCACGGAAATATCCGTTCTCTCGGCAGATTAGGTTTAAAAACAATAATTTATTTTGAAGTTGTTACGACAATAGCGTTATTTATCGGATTGTTCTGGGGACACATTTTCAAGCCGGGAGTCGGTTTTACGGTAAATCAATCGAGTGCGATGATGGATGTTGTAAACGGCATGGCTAAAACCGATATGGGCGGAAGTACTTGGGACATAGTTTCCAATATTCTCGTGCATGCTTTCCCGACAAGTATTGTTGAAGCGATGGCAACCGGTGACTTGTTGCAAATCGCCGTATTTGCAATCTTTTTCGCAATTGCGGTTTGTGCAATCGGACAAAAAGCAAAACCTGTTCTTGATGTTTTGAAATCAATGACGGATATTATGTTTAAGTTTACTGAATTTGTTATGTTATTTGCACCTATCGGTGTTTTTGGAGCAATTGCCCATACGATTGCGGTAAACGGCTTGGGAATTATGGTCAATTATGCAAAAATAATATTTGCTTTATATTCAGCATTGTTTGTATTCTTGTTTGTTGTTTTGACGGCAGTTTGCAAATTCTGTCATGTTCCGCTTTTAGGCTTATTAAAAGCTCTTCGTGAACCTGCTCTTTTGGCTTTCACGACAGCAACATCAGAATCGGCATTACCTAAAGCCATGAAAATCATGGAAGAATTCGGTGTTCCGAAAAATATTGTCGGATTTGTTATGCCGACAGGTTATACCTTTAATATGGATGGAAGTACTTTGTATCTTTCGTTGGCGGTTCTTTTTGCAACGCAAATTGCGGGAATTGAGTTGCCTCTTAACGAACAATTGATGATTATGCTTGTATTGATGGTTACAAGTAAAGGTATGGCAGGTATTCCGAGAGTTACGCTTGTTGTTTTGGCAGGTGTTTTGACAAGTTTCAATTATCCGTTGTTGGGGGTTGCGATTTTGCTCGGTATTGACCAAATTTTGGATATGGGCAGAACAACAGTTAACCTTATCGGTAACTGCGTTGCAACAGTTGCGGTTGCTTGTTGGGAAAATGAATTTGACTATAACAGAAACAGAAAATATTTAGGTCTTTCTCCCAGAAAATTCCGTCCTCTCGGATTCTTTAAATACAAACTTTTAATGAAAAAACGTGCGGAAAAATACGGTAAACAATCGGCATAGCCTTTTGGGTATTGGCTTTCTTTCTTAAAATGTTATTTTCATTTTATGAAATTTGTATTTTTTGATGTGAAAAATTATGAAAAATCTTATTTTGAAAAAAATTTAGATTCTAAAAATAACGAAATTACTTTTATCAGCGATAATTTGTTAAAATCGTGCGGATTGGATAAAAACATTTTAAAGGCTGAAATTCTTTCAACTACGGCATTTTCAAGATTATCTGCTGAAGTTTTGGATAAATTTAAAAATTTAAAGTTAATTTCCACACGCTCGGTCGGTTTTAGCCATATTGACCGAAAGTTTTGTGAAAACAGAGGTATAGAGATTGCGATAACTCCTCATTACGGGGATAATACGGTCGCAGAGTTCGCATTTGCACTTTTGTTGAACTTAGTCAGAAAGGTTCATTTTGCTTTGTCCGAAATCAAGTACGGGAGCGATGGTGAAAAATACGAGGGTGCGGAACTTTTTGGAAAGACAATCGGAATTGTCGGTGTTGGTTCAATAGGGATGCAATCTGTCCGTATCGCTCACGGTTTTGGAATGAAAATACTTTGTAACGATTTGAATAAAAATTTATTCATTGAACAAAAGTACAATGCAGAGTTTGTAAGCTTGGAAACGTTATGTCAAAATTCCGATTTTATACTTTTGCATGCTCCTTATACAGAACAAAATTATCATATTTTTGATGAAAACATGTTTGCGTTGATGAAACCGAGTGCTTATTTGATAAACACGGCAAGAGGTGAATTGATTGATACGAGGGCTTTATACAAAGCTCTTTCAAACGGTAAAATAAAAGGTGCCGCTCTCGATGTTGTTGAGTGCGAAGAACTTTTTAACCCTGTTAATTCATATCTTGAAAATGCGGAAAATAATTGCTCCGATTGTCTGAAAAAGACTTTAATAAACCATCTTCTTGCAAGTCTGAATAACGTCATTGTGACTCCGCATATAGCCTACAATACAAAGGAAGCTGCCGAGCGGATTTTGAAAATGACAGTGCAAAATATAAGGGAATTTACAAGTGGCGAAAAACTTTCAAATTCTCTTACAAATCAACAGAGATAAAGAACAACGGTAATTGTTTAAATTAATTTTGAATGGTGTCGGTTGCCGTTTTTTGAGGTGAAAATACCCCCTTGTAAAAATCCGAATGCCTTCAAAATATCCTGTTAACAACTACGCTTCGGGTCTTTTGAGAACCGGTGTTTTTTCTGTCCAAACAAAAGTTTGGTTAAGCACTTTGTTAAAAGGGTTAGACATAAATTTGTTTTCTGACGAAATTTTGTCAAATTCTTTTACTGAATTCTTGATTTCATTAAAAATTTCAAACATACTACATGTCCCTCTCATTTCTTACAAGTTTATTATTGCACATTTTTCTCAATTTGTATCAAACTTTTTTCTTATATTTTCTTACCGTTTTGGCTTATTTTTTGTTATAGTAAGGGATATAACTTAAAATTTTTTATAAGGTGAATATTAATTTATGTTAAAAGTATTAATTACGGATGATAGTGAAGGTTGGAGAAATTTTAACAGGGATGCGGTTTTATCGATTTTTGGCGAAGAAAATGTCGAAATTTCCCTCGCAAATTCTGCAATCGATGGTTATGATACTATGCTTCAACATGATAAAAACCCTTTCGATTTGATAATTTCCGACTTGCAAATGGAAAGTGATTTCGCTCCTATGTCAGCAGGTGAATGGTTTGTTACACAGGTCAAAAATACCCGTTCTCATTTCAATACAAAAATTTTAATCGTTTCTGGCATGTATAATATTGAATTTATAGCAGATAAATTGGATGTGGATTTTTTGTCGAAAAGAATGCTTGTTGCAGGAGGAGAACTTCCTCTTAAATTGAAACTGGAAGAAATGGGCTTTGATACCGATAAATAAATGTTTTGACAATTATTAACTTTTGTGGCGATTTTTAAAATTTTGTAAGCAAATTATTAGTGTCTGTTATACAATTATTGTATGAACACACCATGCTTGAAACGCTATAAGGAATTAAGATCAACAAATTCATTCGTTCTTGAAAATTTTGAAAATTTAAAGACCGGAGATGTTGTTGTTACTGATGTTCAGACGGCGGGTCGCGGAAGATTCAGCCGTGTGTGGGAAGGTTCTTCTCCCGAAAATATTTATATGACTTTTGTCATTAAACCCGAGAATATCCTTGAGTTTCCGTTTGTTAATTTGACTCAGTATTTGTCTGTTGTTGTAAATCGTATTTTTAACAGAGATTTAGGGATAAAATCAAATATAAAATGGCCAAATGATATTTTGTGTGACGGGAAGAAATTATCCGGAATTTTGGCGGAAGCAAAAGCATTGGGCGGAAAAATGGAAGGTGTGGCTCTCGGTATCGGAATTAATGTGAATTGCGATATGTCCGTATTTAAAGAGCTTCCGCAAGCATCTTCAATCAGTGCGGTTTTAGGTAAAAACACCGATAAAGAAAAACTTATAAAACTCATTGTTGATGAATTTTTTAACGGATTTGAAGAATTTTCAAAACGGGGATTTGACTTTATTTCGGATGAATATAAAGAAATGTGCAGGTTTAATGAGGTTATTAAAATCGGTGGTTCCGCAAATAACGGACAATATCATTTTGATTCTCTCAACCCTGACGGAACGTTATGCGTTAAAGATGAAAACGGTAAAAAAATTACAATAGTAAACGGAGATATATTATGTTAAACGAAGGCTTAATTTTAATGAGCGTCGGAATGGGAACGGTGTTCTCTTTCCTCGTAATTCTTTGGTTTGCGGTATTTTGTATGAGCAAAATTGTTTTGTTCTTGAACAAAATATTCCCCGAAGAAACACAAGCTCCCGCAGCAGCTAAAGCAGCGGTAGCAACAGCTGGAGCTGAAATTGCGATTGCGATTGCAGCTGCTAAAAACAGAAAATAATTGTATGTATAGAGGATAAAAAAATGGCAAAAAAACAAATTAAAGTAATGGATACGTCATTCCGTGACGGTTTTCAATCTATTTACGGTGCAAAAGTATTGGTAGATGATTTTCTTCCTGCTTTGAAATCAGCAGTTGATGCTGGTATCAGACATTTTGAAACAGCAGGCGGTGCAAGATTCCAAGCACCGATTTTCTTCTGTAACGAAAATGCTTTTGAAACAATGGACAAAATCAGAGAAACGGTCGGACCGGACGTAACTTTGCAATCATTGGCAAGAGGGGTTAACGTTGTAGGTTTGAACTCACAACCCCGTGACGTAATTGATTTGCACGCAAAAATGTTCGCAAAACACGGTGTTAACGTTATCAGAAACTTCGATGCTTTGAACGATGTTAACAACTTGATTGATTCTGCAAACAGCATTAAAAAGTACGGCTTGAAACACGAAGTTACAATCACAATGATGGAACTTCCTTTCGGTTGTGAAGGTGCTCATGATGTAGCATTTTACGAAAAAGTTTTGAGAAATATCTTGGATTCAGGCTTGCCGTTTGATTCATTAGCATTCAAAGATGCATCAGGTACTTCAAATCCGAGAAAAGTTTATGAAACAGTTAAAATGGCAAGAGAAATTTTGGGT
>CACZSN010000025.1 GCA_902783835.1 uncultured bacterium | reverse complement strand
CCTCGTAGAGCTAGAGCTGGTGCTTTGAACATCGTTCCTACAAAAACTGGTGCTGCTAAAGCTGTTGCATTAGTATTACCTCAATTAAAAGGTAAATTGGACGGTTTCGCAATGAGAGTTCCTACTCCGGACGTATCATTGGTTGACGTTGTATTCGAAACTGAAAAGAAAGTTACAGTTGAAGAAGTTAACGCAGCATTAAAAGAAGGTGCTGACGGACACGTTCTTTGCTATACTGAAGAACCGCTCGTATCATCAGACTACGTTGGTTCATCACAATCATCAACAGTTGACGCTTTGTTGACAAGAGTTATGGGCGACAATATGGTTAAAATCATTTCTTGGTATGATAACGAAATGGGCTATTCAACAAGATTGGCTGAAACTCTTAAGATGGTTGCTGAAAAATTGTAATTCGACACAATCGAATGAATTGAACGGTCGCTCACAAGGCGGCCGTTTTTTATTGGTTGATTTTTATAAGAATAATGGCATCTTTGAGACGCAAGAGCGATTTTAGTCAACAGGAATTTTGCCGTCATTCTGAGGACACAGTCCGAAGAATCTATTTTTTATTGCAAGGTTTTTCCAAGATTCTTCGGTTTTTTACAAAACCTCAGAATGACGTATCTTGTCACTGAGAGGACTTTGCCCGTGGCAGTTCAGCGATTAGTTCAATGGTCGACTAAAGTCGACCCTACTTCTCTCCGGATTGCTTCGTCACTGCGTTCCTCGTAATGACATGGAATGTGCAATATAAATCAATAATCGCCATTCTGAGGGATTTATCCCGAAAAATCTATATTCGCAATCGTATTCAAGATTCTTCGTCTAAAGGCTCAGAATGACGTGAATGATGTTGGGTTAAAACCAAACCTACGATTTTTCAATGGTGTAACAAAGTTCCTCTCTTTGCAAAAAATCAGAACAAAACATAGATTTTATAAGGATTAAAGACCTTTTCGTTTTTGAATTCAGGATATTGTTTTAAAATATATTTGAGAATTTCCCGTGCTTTCATATATTGCTTTTTCTTGATATAGATATCGGCAAGTCCGAGGACGGCATTTTTGCAGTTGGGAGTTTTTTCCAAAATTTCATAATAATCTTTTTCCGCACCGTCAAGGTCATTTTTGCAGAATTTAATATAAGCGATTAAGCACCTGTTATCGACGGAATTAACGCAATTTTGGGCTTCTTTTGCGTAATAAAAAGCTTTATCAAAGTCTTTCAAAGAAATATAACAATTTGAGATATTATAAAAAAGTATGCTTTGCAAATTTTTATCGAAATTATGTTCGGTCAAAAAGAGCATAAGTTCTATACTTTCCTTATATTTTCCGTTTTCATTGTAAGCATCCGCAAGAGAAAGAGCAGAGCCAATATCTTCGGGATGTTCTTCAAGCATAGTTTTTGCACGTTCAATCATTTTTTCTCTGTCATTATCGACAGGACTTGTAAGCATTTTAGGATAAATAAATCTTTCTTGTTTTTCAAGTTCTTCAACATTGTCGCAAACATCGGGAGCGAGAGCATACAAAAGTTTTATCGTTTCGACATCTTTGCCCGAAATAGGTGTATCCACTCGTCTTTCATAAAAATCGTAAGTATTATTCAAAGAATAATACATAACCGATTTGTTATCTTTCGGATGTCCCCAAAAACCCAAAGAATGTCCTATTTCGTGTGTAATTATTGTTTTTACCTGATTTTTAGAAAGATATTCACCTTTGTTAGTTTTTACAAAGGCATTAATTTTCATTTGTTTCAAAACTTTTTCATTTTCAATGACAGGAGAAGTAATTGCCGTATGGTATTCACCGTCGCCATTTTCTGGTTGTCCCTGAAAATTAATCAAAATTTTGGCCTTTATCGGATTATTAACCCGAACAAATTTCACAAGTTCATCCGTTTCTCTCGTCCAATCACTAAAAGCACTTTCTGTCTGCTCAACAAAATATGACGGAGTATTTTTTTCACAATGGATATAATACGGCAAAGGGGAAGATTTTTTGCTCCAGCGGATTACCATATCATTATTCAATGCACTGTTCAAATATGTGTCACCGTATTTTTTATAAACTTTTTCCCGAACTATCAAAACAATCTTCGTTGCAAGTTTTTCTGCCTCCGAACCGTCATCCTTTTGTGCAAATTCAAGCAATTTTTTTTGCACGGAATACGTTAATGGCATTTTAGAAAGACATTCAACCATTTTCGTCTGACTGTATGCGTTTTCGGGATAAGAACAATTAATTGTGTCGTAAACAGAATAAGCTTTTTCAAATTCTTTGTCATCAAAAAGTTTATCGGCATAAAAAGTTAAGACCTTGTCACCATTGGTTTTCATCGTGTAAATTCCGCCTGCTGACAAAAGAATTAATATAAATAAAGTTGTAGATATAATTTTGCCAAATTTTTTCATAATTTCTTTTGATATTCTACAAAATTTTTTTACAGTTATCAAATTTTTTACTTTTTTGTGAAAAATCAGCGAAAATACCGATTTTTCCGACAAAATAACTCGTTTAATTTAATGAAAAAACTTGAATTAAAATTTAAAAAAATAGTTTAAATATTTGATTACACAAAATCGCCTTAAAAAGCAAAATCCAATATTTGCAGGCATTTTGCCAAAATCTAAACCCTAAGGATTAGATTAAATGTTCTACCTCAAATGCCGTAATTTCAACATTGATGTCGATGTAAAACTACCCCAAACACTGTAATCTGATAATGTAAATGACAGCGAAAGAAAAAGGGGTATGTATATGATGAGTGAATTCAATTCAAAAATTAGAGTATTGTTAGTAGATGACAATTACGATCATTTGATGGGGGTTCGCGAACTCATCAACTTGGAAAACGATATCGACGTAGTTGCAGCAGCAACAAACGCAAATATCGCTCTCAACCTTATCAAAAAATATCAACCGAGCATCGTTTTGATGGATATGAATATGCCTGAAAAAGACGGTTTGACAGCAATTCAGGAAATTGAAAAGATGAAATCGAACGTTAAGGTTATTGCTCTTACCGCTTATGATGATTCTGATTTGATTTTCAGAGCGATGAAAGTCGGTGCTAAAGGCTATATCTTAAAAACTATGGCTTCTTCACAATTAATCAGAGCAATCAGAGAAGTTTCTCAAGGAAAAATCTATCTTCCTCAAGGTCTTACAACAGGCTTCTTTGAATACTTCCAACAATCATTCAAAGACGAAGCAAAAGCTCAAACTGCAGCAGACAGCTTGCTTTCAGAATTGACCTCAAGAGAAGAAGAAGTTTTGGATATGTTGACACAAGGTCATAACTACAAAGATGTCGCAAACCTTTTGTTCATCAGCGAAACAACTGTTAAGACTCACGTTAATAACATCTTCCAAAAATTGCAAGTAAATGACAGAACTCAAGCAGTCTTGTACGCTTTGAATAACGGTTTTGTCAGCAAAAGAAAACAAAGAGCGGCTGTCGGCTAATCATTAAACAGAAATTATAGGGATTTCGGGGACATAAGTCCCCTTTTTTTTGACCAGACTCGGCAGAAGTTGCTTATTGCAATCAACCTTTTTTTGACATAAAATGGCATATAACTTCTATTTTCAAATTAGTCGAATAAAAGGAGAAATTTTATGGATTTGATGAAAGGTAAAAAAGGTATAATTTTCGGAGTAAGCAACACAAGCGGTATTGCTTACGGTATTGCAAAAGCACTTTCTGATGCAGGTGCGGAAATTGCATTCACATACGCAAATCAAGCTATGGAAAAAAGAGTTCGCCCGATTGCGGAATCAATGGGTTCTAAAATGATTGTTGAATGTGATGTTACCGATGAAGAAAAATTGAAAGAAGTTTTTGCTGAATATGAAAAAACATACGGCGATTTGGACTTCGTTATCCACGCAGTAGCTTTCGCAAACAGAGATGATTTAACAGGTAAATTTGTAAATACATCAAAAGACGGCTGGAACTTAGCTATGGGTGTAAGTGCATACTCTTTGGTTTCTATCGCAAGAAACGCAAGACCACTTATGAAAAACGGCGGTTCAATCTTCGCTTTGACATATTTGGGTTCGGAAAAAGCTGTTGCAAACTATAATATTATGGGTGTTGCAAAAGCTGCTTTAGAAGCATCAATGAGATATTTGGCAGACAATTTGGGCAAAGACAATATCAGAGTTAACTGTATCTCCGCAGGTCCCGTAAAAACACTTGCAGCAAGCGGTATCGGCGGCTTCAACAAAATGTTGAAAGCAGCAGTTTTGAAAGCTCCTTTGCACAGAAACGTTACACTTGAAGATATCGGAAAAACAGGTCTTTACCTCGCTTCAGACCTCTCAACCGGTGTTACGGGCGAAGTTATTCACGTTGATTGCGGTTGCCACGCAGTTTACGGCTCAATTGAAGAAATGGAAGCTTTTGAAAAAGCTCACAAATATGATGTTCTTCAAGAAAAAGCCGAATAATTAAATTCAAAAATTTAAACCGCCTTGAAAATCGAGGCGGTTTTTTTATTATTTTTTATTTCCGTAAATGGATTGCATTTTTAACAATGCGGTGTATGTCGGTAATATCAAAAGAGTTTCATCTTCAGCCGTATTATCCGTTGCCGTGTCAATTGCCGTTTTAATATCTTTTTCGACTTGCAACAGACTTACATCAACCCCTGCATACTTCAAACGCAAAGTTGCATCATAAGCTCTCGTACCGGAAACAATAATTTTTTGTTTGTAATTGCCCAAAGCTTCAAAATCAGCATCCCAAATCCAAGAAACATCGCGACCGTCAGCATAATCGTCATTCAAAATTATAACCAACTGCGATTTTTCAAATCCTTGAATTTGTCTGATAACCTCACTTGCACCGACCGGATTTTTGATTAATTGAATTAATGTTTTTTTGCCGTTGATGACGGTTGATTCTGCACGACCGAAAACCGATGAATAGGACAAAAGACCTTGACGAATTATATCCGGAGAAACACCCAGCTCAAGAGCAGTAGAAATTGCACCGAGTGCGTTGTAAACATTATACAATCCCGGCATATTAACGCGGAATGTCTCTTCTTTATCCTGATATTTTACCGTCAAATCGGAATACGAATCGAAAACTTTTGCAAAACCACGATACGACGGAGTCGGTCTTTTATATCCGCAATTACAAGCATAATGCCCGATATGAGCATAAAAAACTTTATCATATTTTAAAGTTTGTCCACATTTTCGACAAGCCGTATTTTCCGCAGGGGCATTGGATTTTTTCGTTTCATAATTATATTGAACGTCTTCCATTCCGAAATAAATAATTTTATTATTAGCGGCAATTCCCTCAAGAGTAGGGTCATCAGCATTTAGTATAACCGTCAAATCAGGATTTTTGTCAATAGCTTCCTTAATTTTTTTATAAGTTATATCGAGTTCGCCGTAGCGGTCTAATTGGTCTCGAAAAAGGTTTGTAACGAGAAGATAGTCCGCTTTTAGAAAATCGTATAACTTTCTAAGGTAGGCTTCGTCACTTTCAAAAATCATATAATCACTTTTTTGTCCGAATTTTACATTATGAACAAGTGCAGTCGCAATACCCGTAAGCATGTTCGCTCCTTCAGTATTGTGAATAATTTTTTTACCGCTTTCTTTCACAAAGTGAGCCAGCAAACCGGTTGTGGTGGTTTTTCCGTTTGTACCGGTAACCGTAACCGTTTTTTCTCTGTTGATTTTAGAAGCTTCACGGATAAAGTTCGGACAAATTTTCATGGCAAGCATGCCCGGAGCCGACGTACCTTTTGATTTTCCGCGTAATTTTATTGCTTCTACCGCCGTTTTCGCAAGTAATAATGATATAATGTATCTGATTTTTTCCATAATCGAGTTGATTTTATCCTCAAGTTGTTTAAAAAGTTCTTCTTATGTTTTATAATAATATAAATTGCAAAAGAGGTCATCAAATGATTGAATTAATATTTGTTTTGATTATTTTAGAAATCGTTTTCGGAATATATATGATAATATTTATGGACAAAAAAATCCGCCTTACCGAAGAAACAAACAAAAAACTTGTTAAATCCGGATTTACGGGAAATTTGTCCGATATTAAAATAAATTTAAAAATATTAAACGCAAAACTTCGTGCAATACTTGCCGAAAAAATTGAACAAGAAAAAATTGAAAAACTTGAAAAAACAGCAGGAATATTGAATTCCATACTTCTCGGATTTTCATTGATTAAGTTTTTTAACAAAAAAAAATCAAAAAAGTTTGTAAAACATAAATAAATGTTAAAATTCTGCAAAATTTTCAAAAACCGCTTACAATATAAGATGTAAGCATGCTGAAATGAGGACAATTTTGGAAATTGCAATTTATCCTGGGAGTTTTGACCCGGTAACAAAAGGACATCTTGATGTTTTGAAAAGAGCCGCAGGCATTTTTGATAAGGTTATTATTGCTGTATTGAAAAATAGTGATAAACGTTCATTTTTGCCGATTGAAGACCGACTTCATCTTATCCGTTTGTCTTGTGAACACGACAATTTGACCAATGTTGAAGTGGATTCTTTTGACGGTTTAACAATCGATTATGCGAAACAAAAAGGTGCAAATGTTTTAATCAGAGGTTTACGTGCGGTTTCGGATTTTGAATATGAAATGCAACTTTCGCAAACAAACAATGCCCTTGCCCCTGAAATAAACACCGTCTTTTTAATTACAAAACCTAAATATAACTTCATTTCATCAAGTACCGTCAAAGAAGTTGCTTTGATGGGCGGAGACATAACAAAATTCGTTTCTCCGCCGGTTGCAGAATATTTGAAAAAGAAAATCAATAAGGGGTAAAAATGGCTCAACTTCAGTTAAAAAGTTTACTCGGCAAAGCAAATGCTCTTTTGCAAAAGGGGTATGAACTTTTTGGATATACAATTATCAATAAGACAGAAATGGAAGAATTAATCGAACAGTGCAACGCAAGCATTCCTGCCGACATCAAGGAAGCTGAAATGATTATATCTCGCAAAGATGAAATTGTTCGAGAAGCTCAAAATCGTGCGGAACGTATGATTCAAGATGCTCGCGAAGAACAAAACAGACTCGTTAGCCGTGATGAAATTTCCAAACGTGCTCAAGAGGTTCTCGCTAAACAAAAACAACAAGTTGAAGAATATTGTGAAAACTTGCAAGCCAATGCAATCAGGGAAGCGGAAGAAATCAAAGTTACCGCAATCAGAAAAGCAGCTGTTATTCAAGAAGGTGCTGAAGATTATGCGGCAAAGATTTTCGACGATATGGCAGGCAATATTGGTCAGTTCTTGAACAATATTCAAGCATGCCAAACAGCTCTTGCAAACCAACGTTCAGGTCGTCAGGCACAAATGGAAGCGATTGCTCACGAAGATGTATATCCTCAACCTCAACAACAACAAATTACTCAAAATGAAGAGTACGAGGAAGAAGAATAATTCAAAAATTGATTTTCAAATTTCAAAACAAAAGCCCCAATCGGGGCTTTTTTAATACTTTATTAAATCCATACGGTGCGGCTAAGGGCTGTAATCTATTCTTCATATGAACCGGGAATATTGTTTCACTTTACAATTACTGATTGTTCGTATCTAAATCGTAGGAATTAAAAGTTCAAATTCCGTACCTTCAGCATCGGTTTTAACAAGTCTCAATTTTCCGTATTGTTCTTCGGTAAGTTTTTTACAAATGCCCAAACCGAGACCGTTTCCATCAATTTTTGTGGTAAATCCGTCCTCAAAAATATGAGGCAAAACTTCGGGAGATATTCCTGTTCCGGAATCAGAAACAGCCAATTTTACGTAATTATTTTCTTTACCTTTTACTTTTAACGTAACTCGACCGTTCTTTTCGATTGCATCTATTGCATTGTAAATCAAGTTTAAAATGACGCTTTGCATTTTTGTCTCATCGATATGAACACGATATTCATCATCAACGTATGATTCAAGAGCAACACCTTTTTCTTTAGCCTTAGGCATAGCAAGGCTTACGACACTGTTTACAATTGAGGAAAGCTTAACTTCCGTCAAAATCGGCGAAGCATAACTTCTTAATTCGCTAATGAAAGAAGAAATTGTGAATGCCGCCTGTTTAATGCTTTCAATGCTGTTTTCAACGGATTTTTTACTTTCTTCTTCAAGTTCAACATTTTCAAGTCTTTTTTCAAGAATTTTGGTATATAAATCGATGACAGAAACGTGATTTTTAATTTCGTGAGCGGTCATTTTAGCTTTTTCGGAAATTTGTTCATATTGTTTAAGCAAATCTTCCGATTCTGTATAAGTTTCTTTTTCCGCTTGAGAAAAGACCATTTCCTGATTAACGTTATTAAGGCAATTAACGATTTTGTTGATTGCGATATTCATCGTCTTTTGTTCACGACGGTCGGGAGCGTATGTCGTCAGGTAACTATTGAGTTCGATTGTCGAGTTATTGAACAAAATATTTGCGATGTCGGAAATTTCTCTTGAGTTCAAAATCAAGCAAATTTGCGTCATTCCGTTATTTGTCAAATCCCAGTCCCAAATGAGAACCGAAGAATATCTCGGAGCGAGAATCAAAACGAACTCTGTCGTATCCCAAATATTTTCTTTTTCAACATTAATAATTTTGTCATTAGCCAAATTATCGCAATAGCAATACATTTTGACGTCAGAAAATTCAAGACGTTTGAGAATTGAAGAAATCCCTTCGGTGTTCGAAAGTTTCATCAAAACCAAACCTTCTTGCGAGGGTTGTTCCATCAAAGGTTCAAGCATTGAACGCAAAATGCCTTGCACTGTTTGCTTTTCATACTCTCTATCCGAACTTGCCAAAACTAAATTTCGTAACTCATTTATTCTGTTAATTTTTTTTGTCATCGCTAAATCCCTTGTTCAATGTGTTTATTATATCACATGCCCGAAAACTATGCACGCTATTGTATTTTGTTTCTTTTGGGATATTTTTTCAGGAAAAATAAAACCGAAACAAAAGCCGTAATTATTAGTGCAATAATTTTAGCAACTTTCATATCAAGAGAGAAACTGTTTTTATCTTGCAAGATATATGTTGCACATACAGTCGTCATAAAAATTGCGGGGAGTAATGAAATCCAATAACAACGATTTTTCTTTTTTAAGTAAACGCTGACAGTCCACAAAGAAAACATCGCAAAGGTTTGATTTGCCCAGCCGAAATAATACCACAATGTCGTTATATCAAACATCGTAAATGCAATCCCTGCAAGCAATACGACTGCACTCAACAAAAATCGTTTGCCTAATTTCTTTTGATCAAAATGTACTGCCTCAGCAAGTGTCAATCTCGCGGAACGAAAAGCAGTATCCCCCGAAGTAATTGACAAAACGACCACGGACAAAATAGCGAAAACACTTCCGACCTGACCGATTAACCCTTTTGAAACTTCCGAAATAACTTCCCCTTGTCCTTTTGCAGGGTCAAAAAGCACGCTGCCGAGAGCATTTTGGTCAGGGTAAAAAGCGATTGCCAACGATGCCCAAATTAAAGCAACCAAACCCTCCAAAATCATTGAGCCGTAAAAAATCAAACGTCCGCTTTTTTCATTGGGCAAACATCTTGACATAATCGGAGACTGCGTTGCATGAAAGCCGCTCAACGCACCACATGCAATCGTTATGAACATTAACGGAAAAATAGGAACCTTCTGCGGATGCAAATTTTCTAACGTTATCGGAAACCATTCCGTGTTTAATCTGAAAAGACTTACAAGCAACGAAACGGTAACAATTAAAAGCAATAAGGCAAAAAACGGATAAAATCTTCCGATTATTTTATCAACAGGCAATAATGTCGTCAAAAAATAATACCCGAAAATCAAGACTACAAAATAAATTACTGGGATTTTAAAAATTAAAGCAAGCATTTTCGCGGGATTTATTGCAAAAACCGCCCCAACTAAAACCAATATCAAAACTAAAAAGAAAACAAAGAAATATTTTGCATGCCTGGAAAGAATTTTTCCAATAAGATAATCCATCGTTTTTCCCTTAAAACGTACGGAAAACATGCCCGTCAAATAATCGTGAACTCCGCCTGCAAAAATTGAACCAAAAACAATCCAAAGGAAGCAAACCGGACCGTATGCAGCACCTAAAACCGCACCAAAAACAGGTCCGAGACCTGCAATATTCAAAAATTGAATAAGAAAAATTCTCCAAACCGGCATTTTAACAAAATCGACACCATCGGCATACTTTATCGCGGGTGTTTTTCTGTTATTGTCCGCCCCAAAAGCTCTTTCGACAATACTTCCGTATATCACATATCCCAAAATCAATAAAATTACCGATGAAATAAACAAACTCATTTCAAACCCCTACATAACCGAAAAGCGGTCAATAAGACCGCTTTTACAGTTTAAAATCAAAAATTATCCTTTAAGATACTCGTTGATTGCTGCTGCTGCACGTTTGCCTGCACCCATTGCGTTGATTGCGTTTGAAGTGCCTGTCGGTGAAACGTCGCCTCCTGCATAAACTCCTTCAATAGAAGTCTTGCCTGATTGAGCGTCGATTACGATGTAGCCTTTTCTGTCCGTATCCAATTCCATTCCGTCTGCAACAACTGAAGATTGAATAATCGGGTTCGGACCTGTACCAAGTGCTACGATGAATGTATCAACATCTTCTTCAACGAATTTTCCTGTCGGAACAGGACTTCTTCTGCCTGATTCATCGGGTTCACCAAGTTCCATAATTTCCAATTTTGCTTTTTTAACAAAGCCGTCTTCACCTTCTAACTCAACAGGATTGTGCAAGAATTGGAATACAACACCTTCTTCTTTTGCGTGTCTGATTTCTTCAAGTCTTGCGGGAAGTTCAGCTTCCGTACGTCTGTAAACAATTTTTACAGATTCAAAACCGACTCTGACAGCAACTCTTGCTGCATCCATAGCAACGTTTCCGCCACCTACGATAATTGCTCTTTTGCCGGTTTTCAAAGGAGTCGGATTTTCTTCAAGGTTTGCACCCATAAGGTTTACTCTTGTCAAAAACTCATTTGCGGAATAAACACCGTTAAGGTTTTCTCCTTTGATATTAAGCATTTTCGGTAAGCCTGCACCTGAACAAATGAAAATTGCATCAAATCCGTCTTCTTTAAGTTGCTTGATTGTAACTGATTTTCCGGCAACAACGTTTGTGTGGAATTCAACACCCAAAGCCTTAAGTGAGTTGATTTCTCTGTCGAGGAATTTTCTCGGAAGTCTGAACGGCGGAATACCATATCTCAAAACACCGCCCAATTTGTGTAATGCTTCAAATACAACGACTTTGTGTCCTGCTTTTCTAAGGTCAGCCGCTGCTGTGATGCCTGCACAACCTGAACCGATAATTGCAACCTTTTTGCCTGTTTCTGATGCAACTTCAGCCTTTGCATCAGTGTTGTCACCATCATATCTTTCTAATGCACCGATTGCAATCGGTTCGCCTTTGATACCCAAAACGCATTTGCCTTCGCATTGTCTTTCTTGCGGGCAAACACGACCGCATACTGACGGCAAGAAACTTGTTGCTCTGATAATATCACCTGCTTCTTGTAATTTATCTTCTTTCAAAGCAGCAATAAATTCAGGAATGTTAATATTTACGGGGCAACCGCTTACGCATCTTGCGTTTTTACAATGCAAACATCTTGCAACTTCCGCCTTTACCTGTTCTTCTGTCAAATTGCTTTCGACCGCATCAAAATTATGTCTTCTGATATTAGGGTCTTGTTCTTGAGGTCTTTGTCTTTTGGGTTTTTCTGTCATAATATATTTCCTTTTTCTGTTATATTTTTATTTTACTTCAATTTCTGATTTTTGGAAATCAGAATAAACCATAATCATAGCAACCGTAATCCAGAAAATCAACTGAATTTGCGGTCTAAAATAAACCGTATCTACAAATCCGTGGCTTAAAACACCGACGACACCGATAATTCCCGCCGCCAAATACAATCTTGTTTTCAAATCACCACAAGCAAAAAATGCATTCAATCCGTTCTTTATCAAATAAAAAATGAAAATTAAATAACAAATTAAAGCAAAAATTCCGCTTTCAACCGCTGTTTCAAGGTAAATAGAATAAGCACTTAAAGCATCAAATCCTGATAACATATATAATCCGTATATTTCTCTGAATACCTTGTTACCACAGCCTATTCCGAGCAAAACATTGTCCTGAAACATTTGCCAAGCCGAATGGTAAACATTCATTCTGAACGATGTTGAACTGTCATTTCTCATAGCAAAAATCGATAAAATTCTATGCGAAATTTTAGGTACACAAACCATTATCGCACAACATACCGAAATCCCCGCAATTACAATTGTATGAAGATATTTTTTCACAAATGCGTAAACTTGAGGATAATGGAATTTACAAATGTTATAAGCGGCAACGAGCAAAGTCGCAATCATCAAAAATAATGCAATATATGCACCTCTGCAACCCGTCATAAATATTGCGGGTATTGATAAAACCGAAAAGATTAATGAAATTAAAAATCTCTTATTATGTTTATCCGCAAAATTTAATGCCGTATATAACCACAAAAATGGCACCGCAACTACTAAATAACCGCCGAAAAGATTTGGATTTGACGGTTTTAATGTTCCGTAAACTCTCGTCAAAACCAACTCAGGATTCAATCTTGCCGTATCTTGCCAAGTTGCGGCACTTAATACATCAAAATAATTTTGCATAAATGCCACGACAATTTCAAAACTTACACAAGCACCTATTATCAAAGCAAAACAAGGAACTTTGTCTCTGTTTGCTCTCAAATATTGCAAAGTTGCGTAAAAATAAATAAGGTACAAAATTGTCTTCGATAGCCCCGTAAAACTTTGATGAGGCATAGTTGAATTAATCGTGCTTGCAATCGCCAATACGAAATATAAAATCAAAAACAAAGAACTGTTTTCAATTTTTAAACGGTAATTCTTATTCAAAATCATCGTTAATCCGAACAATACCGCTACAATACAAAGCAGAGGAGCAACAAGACTATTGCTCATAAAAATCGAACAAACCGCCGATAAACATATCATTATAAATAAAAATGTGTCAATATTTTTCAAAATAGCGGAATTATTTGTCAAAAATTCCGTTTTGTTCTGGATTTTTGCCAAAATTTTATCTAAAAATTCAACTATTCTGCTTTCCGTATACATTTTTTTGTCCGACTATTTTGTTTGATTTTCCGCTTGTTGATTTTGAGTATCGGTATTATCATCTTCAACATATTGAACGTTTGAAATAACACCCGTAAATTTATAATTTTTACCTTCCAAAATTACGGGGATACCCATTTTGATTTTGTTTCCGCCGACGACGGCACCGTCATCAGTGATTTTTGCCTTATCTTGAACAGTTACGATAAAATCAAAAACCGCAGGTTGCGAAATATCATCAACAGGTTGATAATTACCTAACTTGCTTGTTTCAAGAAGAACTTTTCTTCTGTCATATTTTACATCCGTAATTTTTAATTTTGTATAAGGTACATTTCTGATTGTAATGAAAGTATCTTCATTGGGGATAAACGGAGAACTTGTATCAGTAATCGTAATTCCTCTGAAAAATACCGAAAATTGAACATTTTTTTCTTCCAAAACAGGTGATTTTGAGATAAATTTGTTTGCACCTGTAAATACAGCTATTGCGACCGCAATAATCACCAAAACAGCAGCAATTATTGCCCAATCTGTCGGTTTTAAGTTTTTGCAACAAGGACATTTTCCAAGTCCGAGTGCATTTTTTATTTTTTCACATGTTTCACAAATTTTCATTTTATTATCCTCTGAATTTTTCAAAATTAATTTTATCCGCTGTTTTAATCAATTCCTTGATATTCGTTGTAGCACAACCGAAAGAACGGATTACTATACTTGCCGCAAGGTTTCCGATAATAGCGGCATGCTTTGGTGACAAACCGGCTGCAAGACCGAGCGTAAATGAAGCAACAACAGTATCTCCCGCCCCGGTAACATCAAAAACATCCGTTTTATTGAAAACAGGTATCGGAGAATATTCCCGACCTCTTTCAAAAACAGCCATTCCGTCACCGCCGCGTGTAATCAACATTAAATCGGAATTTGTTGACTCAAGCAATTTTTCACCCGCTTTTTTCAAAGTTTCTTCGTCTTTGATAAAAAATCCGACAAATTTTTCCGTATCGGGCTGATTAGGCGTCATAGCGGTAACACCTTTGTAACGGTACATATCTTTTTGAACATCCGCAACAACAATTTTTCCGTGTTTTTTGGCAACTTCTACGGTTGTTTGAATAACTCTGTCCGTCAATGTTCCGAGCTGATAATCCGACAAAATTACCGCATCAAACTCAGGAACAGCCTTTTCAATAGTTTCACAAACTTTATCTTCTGTTTCTTTTGAAAGCCATTCTTTAGTTTCCCTATCTATTCTCACGATTTGTTGAGTAACAGATTGTGAGCATGAGCCTGAAATTCTTGTTTTTACCGTAGTCGGTCTTTCCGGAGCTTTTACCATATACTTCGTATCGACTTTTGCCTTTTCAAAAGCTTCAAGCAAGACTTTGCCGTAGTAGTCTTCACCGTATGTTCCAAGAACAGAAACCTTTCCGCCGTTCAAAGTGGAAATATTATGAGCGGCATTTGAAGCGGCACCAAGAATAATTTTCGTCTGCGTATGACGTAATATCAATACCGGAGCCTCTCTTGAAATTCTTTCGGTATTGCCGTAAATCATTTCATCTATCGCTACATCGCCGATTACAAGTACCCGCGGCTTTTTCAATTTTGTTATGTCCATTTTTAGGACTTCTTTATCTGCTAAAAACAATTATGTTCTCCAATTTATTTTTTATGTTATAATTTTAGCATAAATCGAAATTTAGAATTACGGTTGTAACGAAACATTTCTATAAAAATGTAATTTCGAGCATAAAAAAGTTTTAAAAAAGAAAAAATTTATGGAAAAATACATTACAAAACCCGAGTTTCGGGATAAAAAGACATTCGTCGGAATTTCTTTCTCGTCAATCTCTTCAAGTGAATCCGCTGTTGCAATTTTAGATGACAATTTAAATTTATTGTTAATGGACAAATTATATACTTTGCACGATGTGGATTATTTTTTAAAGAATTTTCAAGGTGCAAAAAACTCTATGATTGCTGTTTCAATGGCAAAAAACGAAGTTATGATTGGCAGCAGATGGAAATATTTATCAAGAATTTATCACCCCGTAAATCTCAACTCTCACCTTGCTAATCGAGATTGTTGGGCGGACAGATTTTCCAAAAAAGGAACTGATTTATTTAAAAATTTAAAAGATGAAGGATATTCAATTTTTAGATTTGATATCCATAATGCAAAATTAGCATTCGGTTGCAACGAGGCTTTTTTAGACAGAAGTCCTGCTGATTGCAAGGCTTTACAAACAGGTTTAAAATACAAATTAAACCTCGAAAATTTGCCGTCTAACATGCTTCCCGTTGCTGAATTAGAAGCCGTTTTGGGAGCTTATACCGCATATTCTTATGCTAAAGACGGAAAAAACGAAAAATGCAAAAAGCTTTTTGAATTTCATGATTTAGACGTAATCGGGTTTCGTCAAGGTGTTTGTCGATAACCATTCAAAACGCTGTCTATGCTTATAATTCCAGTATCAAATAATAATTGAACTTGGGCAATATTATAATCTGTAATATTTTCCGCAAGACCGACTTGTGAATTAACTTTCAAACCTTGAGCCTGAATAACATCAAGAAATGTTGAAACTCCTGCATTCATTAATTTTATTGAGCTTTCTAAGCTCTTTCCCGAAGCAAAAACTTCTGTTTTTGATGCTTCAACTCGTTCTTTCGCAGAAAGTGAATTTTGGTTTGATGTGATAACAGACTGCTCAACGTCACGAGTTTTCTGTATCAAGGCCATTTGTGCAGCTTTTATATTTTCAGTTTCAGCTTTGACTTGAGTTATTGTTCCGACACCTAAATTTTTTCCCAATGGTGCAGAAACGCTCAAAGTGAGTGCATTACTCGGGTATAATCCGGCTCTTGCCGTTCCGTAACTTGCGTAAGCATAGTTTATGTTTACATCGGGTATAAACTCTGTATAAAGTCCGTTCCTTGCTGCTTTTAGAGCTTCTATTCGTTTTCTTTCCGCTTCTAAGTCTTTTCTTGAACTTTTTGCATATTCAACGAGATTTTCGACGGGACAATCAAGAAGTGATTTTTCACTTACCATATTATCAGTGGGATATATCGGTATCAAAATGTCGATGCCCATTACGTTTGCCAACTTTGCTTGAGATATTCTTATTGTATTAAAAGCTGTAATATATTGTTGTTTTGCCTTTGCAAGTTCTGCTTCCGAACGATAAACGTCAAATTTTGTTCCGACACCAACCGTGTATCTTGCTTTCGTCAAGTCATATTGAGCTTTTCGGTCTATTAAATTTGTTTTATAAATATCAACTTCGACTTTGTTACGGAGAAGTTGATAGTAGTTTATTGCAGTGTTTAAAATAATTTCTTCTCTTGAAAAGTCTTTCAAAAGTTTTGCAGATTTATGGAGATTTTTCTGTTCTTTTACATCAAAAAACGCTTTGCCACGATTAAAAACATTCCAATTTACTAAAATATAGCTTTGGATAGGAGTTTCGTCAACATCAGTAGGGACAATGTTCCCGACCAAAAATGTACCTTGTAAATGTTGAATACTAAAGTAATATCTAAAATCGGGCAGAAATTCCGCATAAGCATTTCTCTCGAGCCATTTATAACTTTTTTCGGTATATGTTTTTTCTTTTATCCGATAATTGTTATCAACGGCGATTTTCAGGCATTCTTCAAAAGTGACGGGAACCAATTTGATTTTTAAAAGCTCCTCAAGTTCCTTGTCAATTTTTTCTTGTCTTTGCTTTTCAAAAAGCGGAGCTTTGCCAAGCAAACTTTCTTCAATAAAATCATCACGTTTGTAGTCCCAAATATTCAATTCGTCTGATTTTACGGAATTAGAATTTAAAAAAAATATTATGATTATAAGAAAAAATGCAAAATTTTTCATAATGAAACATTACGAAAAAATTTTAAGTTCGATGAATATCCCATCGGCTATAATTTAGAACTATTTTTTTTGTTCAAGCATTTTCACACGGACTTGGACATCTTCGAGCAATTTTCTGTTAATCGCCAATAAATCTGCTATTACACCTAAAATAGCCGTTTGAACCCCGCAGAATATAAGAATTACGGAGAAAATCAACGACTGCAAATGGTTTTCCGCCGAACCGTTCAAAATTGAAAAGAAATATTTTGCCCAAATTAAAACACCCGCAAAACAGAAAATTCCGCCAATTATAACAAAAAATCTGAACGGTCTGTAAATGATAAACATTCTCAAAACCGTAAATGCTGATTTTTTAACGTAATCAAAGAGATTTTTCACCAAACGGGATTTACGATAACCTTCATTTGTTCTAATCGGAACAGATTCTATTACGAAACCTTTTGCCTTAGATTGCATAATTGTTTCAATCGTGTAGGTATAGTTGTCGAAAACGTTGATTTGCATAGCCGCTTTACGTGAAAATGCTCTAAATCCGCTCGGAGCATCTTCTGTTCCGGTACTGCTCAACAATTTTACAACCTTTGTACCGATTTTTTGCAACAACTTCTTTACTGGCGAAAAATGCTTAATCCTGTCAACCGGTCTTTTTCCGATAACAATATCCGCCTTGTTATTGACAATCGGCCAAATTAACTTATCAATATCATCCGCATTGTACTGATTATCCGCATCAATATTGACAATTACATCGGCTCCGGCATTAATACAATATTGCAACCCCAAAAGAAAAGCTTTTGCTAAACCTTTATTTGTCGGGAAGTTCAAAATATGCTCAACACCGTATTCTTCCGCAATATACTTCGTTCTGTCCGTACTGCCGTCATTAATTACCAAAATTTCAACTTCATCTATTCCTTCATAGTGCCTCTTTATTGACGAAAGGGTCAAAGGTAACGATATTTCTTCATTATATGCGGGAATTTGTATTATAAGTTTCATAAAAATTTATTCTTTTTTTATTTTAAAATCGTAAACAATGTTCTATAATTATTTATATTACCACAACAAAACAGAATTATAACAAAATGACAAACAAAAGAATTTATCTGAACTTATTTCTTATTATGTTGATAGGTTTGCTCATCAGAATGATGTCCATAGACAAGCCTTTTGGGCTTTGGAATGATGAATACGTCAGCTGGTATATTTCTCAAAAACCACTCATAGGGGAATTTTTTGATGCGGTATATAAAAATTGTCACATGCCGTTTTACTATTTTTATCTGAAACTTTGGACAACAGTTTTCGGAAACGAAGATTTGTCTCTCAGAATTTCTTCCGTAATACCAAGCATTTTAGGCATTTGGACAATGTTTGAAACAGGTAAAAAACTCAAAGATGCTCAAGCGGGACTCGTTTGTGCGACATTGAGTGCATTCAGCGGATTTATGATATATTTTGCACAAGAAGTCCGATTTTACTCTATACTGTTTCTTTTTTCGTCCCTTGCAATTTTAGTCACACTTAAATTACTTGAAAAACAAACATACACAAACTATTTACTGTTTTATTTAACTAATGTTTTGGTTATGTTTACGCACACCATCGGCTTTGTATTCGTGTTTTTCAACTTTTTAGCAGTATTTTATACCCTCAAAAAAGAAAATAAAATACAAACAAAACAAATAACACTAATCGTGTTATCAACTGCAATAACTATGTTACCGCTATCACCGTTTTTGTTCAAAACATTGACTGCAAGTTATTTGTCTCAATTTTGGTCGGATTTTTCCGTAACAAAATTATTTTTCGTTTTAGCGGATTATATCTCGCCAATTCAAGTAAATATCGTCAATACCCCTGTTAGCCTTTTTTCATTTTTATGTAAGAATAATCACTTTAATTTCGGTTATTTAATATTTGCGATAATTCCGTTATTAATTGCTTTCATAGGAATTTCAAAGGCTTTAACAAAACCCGACAAAAACATTAGGGTTATTTCTTTTATTGCAATCGGAACATTGATTGTAATGATTTTGGCATCAATTTTGGGCAAAATGGTACTGATTACAAAATATACAACCGAAATATATCCTGTTTTTATTGCTCTTGTCGGAATCGGATTATGTTCAATAGCACCGCAATTTCTTCAAAAAACACTATCCGTGTTATTATTCGCACCAATAGTGTTTTATACCGTATTTAGTGATTATGCCCCTCAGAAATTAAACAGAAACGAAGGTCATAAAGCAGTTGCGGAATTAATTCAGGATGCGAAATTAAAAAAAGGTGATAATATTTTACTTTTATATTATGAAGATTATCGGTTTCAGAAGTACTGTCCCATTGAAGATTATTTTGTAGAATCAATGACAAAATTTAATTTTCAATACCGTTTAATGCACGAACCGCCTTTGCATTCTGAGATTATGGCAAACGGAAAAGAATTATTCAAAACATCTTTTGAAAGCGGAAAAGATGATTATTTTGACGGTTATTTACACAGATTTTTCTTTAACAGAATGAAAAAAGGTGATAAATTTGCACTAATTTCATTAAAATCCGTGGCATTTGTGGATGAAAACAGAATGAGGGAAGTCCTTCAAGACGAGAAAAAATTTAAAAGATTACCGTTTATGTTTTTGATTTTCAGTCACATTGACAACATGACCCAAAACTATGCAAATACTGAATTAGCACCTGTTTTTGCAGAAGAAAAAGGAAAATGGAGCATTACGGTTTGGGAAAAAATTTAATCCGGAATTCCGATATCCTTTGTAATACCTTGTATTTGCTTAATATTCATTTTTAATTCGGGAAAATCGTCGATATTGTTATTTTTCAAAAAATCAATTGCTGATTTTCTTGCCTGTTCCAAAATCTGAACATCTTTGGACAAATCAGTCAAATTGAGTTCGGGAAGTCCGCTTTGTCTTACCCCCAAGAATGCCCCGGGTCCTCTGATTTCAAGGTCTTTTTCGGCAATAACAAAACCGTCATTTGTTTCCGTCATAATATTCAAACGGGTCATTGTGTCTTGGCTTGAGGAAGATGAAATCAAAACGCAATATGATTGCAAAGAATTTCTTCCGACACGACCGCGAAGCTGGTGAAGTTGTGACAGACCGAATCTTTCGGCATTTTCGATAACCATAACCGTTGCATTTGGAACATCAACCCCAACTTCAACAACTGTGGTACTTACAAGGACATCATATTCTTTATTTTTAAAAGCTTTCATAACTTCATCTTTTTCTTCAGGTTTCATTTTTCCGTGAAGAAGTCCTACACGAAGATCACTAAACTCACCGTTTTGCAAATTTTCCGCCTCTGTTGTGGCAGCCTTCGCAGAAATTGTTTCCGATTCATCAATTAACGGAAAAACAATGTAAGCCTGATGTCCTTTCATAACTTCCGATTTTATCAAGTCGTGAGCTTTTTTCCGCTGAGATGCCCTCAACAAGGTTGTTTTAATCTCTTTTCTACCGGCAGGAAGTTCATCAATAATTGTCAAATCCAAATCTCCATGAACAGTCAGAGCCAAGGTTCTCGGAATGGGAGTTGCACTCATTGTAAGCATTTGAGGAAGAATTGCTTTATTTTTAAGAGTATTTCTTTGTTTTACCCCAAACCTGTGTTGTTCATCAATTATGACCGCCCCAAGATTTTTGAACTCAACATTATCCTGAATGAGAGCATGAGTGCCGACTGCAATATCAATTTGTCCGTTTCTCAAATCAGTTTCAAGCTTCGTTCGTAACTTTTTAGGATTTGAAGATGTGAAAAGCTGAACATTAACACCAAGCGGTGTCAGCATTTTTACGAAATTGTTAAAATGTTGTGTGGCAAGGATTTCCGTCGGAGCCATAATTGCCGCCTGATAACCGTTTTCAATTGCCGCAAGCAACATCGTACATGCCACGACTGTCTTTCCTGAACCCACATCCCCTTGAAGCAATCGTTGCATAGGTTTATCGGAATTAATATCATTAAAAATTTCATTAATTGCATTTTTTTGTGCATTTGTTAACTCAAATGGCAAACCCTTGATGAAACGCTGAACAAGCCCGTCGTCATTAACTTTCAAAGGAGAAACCTTAAGAGAATTTGTATATTCTTTTTTGATTAATCCCATTTTAATTTCAAGCAAAAACAATTCCTCGAAAACAAGTGTCGTTCTTGCCGTTTCGGCATCTTGAAAATTTTTCGGAAAATGGATTGATTCAAGAGCCTGAAGTTTATTTGCAAGAGAATATTTTTCTCTTATTTCATCGGGAACAACATTTTTAATTTGTGAGCCATAGTCAGAAAGTGCATTGGCAACTGCTTTTCTAAGAGCTTTTATGTTCAAGTTTTCACAAAGAGCGTAAACCGGTACAATTCTGCCGGCATTCAAATTATCAGTTTCCATAAAATCACCGTCAACAATCTGATATTCCGGTTTTGCAAGCGTCAATTTTTTAGAATAATTATCACGTTTTACCCGTCCAGAAACCATTATTTTTGAGCCTTGAGGAAACTGTTTTTTGTATCTTTCAACCATAAAACGATTTGTGCTCGCATAAAAATAAGTTAAGTCCAAAGAACCGCTCTCATCTGCAATTTTTACGTTCACAACCGTTAATTTTCCTTTGCTTGTAAAATTTTTCACGGCAATTATTGTCCCGAAAATCGTGACATCTTCACCCTCTTGGAGTTCATTTATCATCGAACGGGAAGAATAATCAATGTACTTTTTGGGATAATAAGTCATTAAATCATATATGGTATAAATACCGATTTTATTCAATAATAACGCTGTTTTCGGTCCGACTCCGCGGAGATATGTAACATCTTTAAAATGAATATCCGTTTCAAATTTTTTTTCTGATTTTACTTTTTCTTCCTCTTCCGAATGAGGATTAATTTCCTGCTTTAAAAGTGTCACGAACCTTGCAATAGTTCGTTTTCGGGTAACAAAAGTATCATAAGGATAAAATTCAAAAGCAGAAATAAGAGCTTCCCATTTCGGATTTTTACCTGTTTTTTGAAAAATTTTCTTTGTTTCCTTTTTCATAAAAACCGAAAAAGGACACTCCCTGCCTCTTATATCAATATATTGGTGTTTAACCTCAATATCAATAGCGGCTTGCAATTTCTTGAGTTCGGATTTTGTCAAAAAATCCGTCATTCTTCATCTTGCTCCGAAACGCGTAAGACTTCGTAAACATTAACCTTTTCGCGTTTACCTTTCATTTGAACATCGCTTATTTTTATAACATCCGCAATATCTTTTACATATGGATAAGTGTTTTCCGTAATTAAAAATTCCGTTTTGTAAATTCTGTTTGCTCGTTCAGCTCTGTTTGCAACATTTACGGTATCGCCGATTACAGTATATTCACAACGTTCTTCATTTCCGATGTTTCCGAGGAAAACAATTCCCGTATTAACACCGATTCCCGCCTGAATTTTTTCACGACCTTGAGCTTCTTGAATGTGTTGAAAATTTTTCAATCTTTTCAAAATGGCTTTACCCGCACGAACAGCGTTTTTTGCGTGTATTTCTGGAGTTTCACCGCTAAATACGGCAAGAATTGCATCTCCGATAAATTTATTAATAACACCGTGATGCTTCTTTATGACAGGTATAATTTCTTTGAAATAATCGTTCAAAATTTCCGTAACTTCTTCTGCGGTGTGCTGTTCCGAAATAGACGTAAATCCTCTGATATCAAGGAACATAACTGTAACATTTTCTCTTCTTCCGACCGTTGCCATAGGTTTATCGGAATCTATATCAATATTTTCCAAAACCGTCGGTGAAACATACTTAGAAACTTCGTTTTTAATTTTTTGTGCCGTTTTGATTTTCGTAATTCTTCCGCAAAAATATGCAAAAATGAAAATTGCCGTCTGGGAAATTAAAATAGCACCTCTGAAAAAATTAGGATTATGAATGTCAAAAGCATAATCAAAACAATTATAAATGGTTAATAATAAAATCACGCTGCCTGCGGCAATTCCTCTCGAAAAATCTTTGAGATAATAATACGATGCCGCCCCAAAAACCAATGTTATCAACAACGAAATATTTGAGTGCCTTGCATGAAAAAACGGCATTGAAATAAATATAACCGCAAACACCAACAAACCGATAAAAATTGATAATTGTAGAATTTTATTGTTCTTTTTCATAGCTATAATTTAATTTTTCCTTGTCTAAAAACAACTGTTTTTTCTTCCGTAACCAAGGCAACAGTAGAAGGTTCTCCGGTTGCTTGCTCGTATTCATCCTCGATTACGATATCTGTATGTCCGCCGATTTTTTCAACGGCTTCTTTATAATTCATAGCGGGTTGTTCTCCCGAAAGATTTGCACTCGTTGTCGCCAATACATGCCCTTCAATTATACCGCATAATTTTTGAAAAATCTCATTTTTCGGAACTCTTATCCCTACGGTCGTTTTTCCCGAAGTTACATAATCAGGAGTCAATTCCGATTTTTCAAGAACAAGCGTCAATGCCCCGGGAAAGAATTTTTCTATGTAGTCATTCGCCTTATCTGAAACGTTTTGCACATACGGCAAAAGATTTTTGACACTGTCAGACATCAAAATCAACGGTTTTGAGGTATCACGATGTTTTAATTCGTATATTTTTTCAACACCCTTTTTATTATTGGGCAAACAACCGACTCCCCAAACAGTATCAGTTACATATGCAATAATACCGCCATTTTTGAGAGTTTCATTTATAATTTTTTCATTATCTTTTGATAGTTTCATGAATTCTTATCGCAACCTCTTTGATAAATTCAACCTTAAATAAATATGCAAAAATCACATATACAATACAGCTTAAAATCAACATTAATGCTGTTTTCACCGCAACCGCAAGCCAATTTGCATAATCAAGCGGGCAGAATTTATACACAAATAAACAAATTACATACGTCAATACCGCAGCAAGCCCTGTTTTGAACAAATTTTTGAAATAAATTCCAAATTTCATATCCATTTTTTTTCTTAGCATTAATCCGAGTAATGTTGCATTCACAAGGGTTACAAGTGTTGTAGACAAAGTAATACCGCCAATTCCGAAATTCATCTTGCAAATCAAAATGTAATTTAACAAAAATTTCAACAAAATAGAAGATGTTGCAACCAAAAACGGAGTTTTTGAATCGTTAAACGCATAATAAATTCTTGTTATACAATCTCTGAAAACATACGGAATTATTCCGAAACTCAAATATATTAAGGCAAGAGACACCATCGTTGTAGCTTCCGCGGTAAATTGACCTCTTTGGAAAACCAAAAATACCGCATCGTTTGCAAGCAACAATATTGCCACAAACATAGGAAATGCAATAAAATTCAATGCTCCAATACCTTTATTAAAATAGTTTCTTACCTCATCGATTTGCCCCTTTCCAACCAAACTTGAAAATACGGGGAAAAGAGGTACCAAAAATGCCGTCACCAATATTCCGACAGGAAATTGGTAAATTCTGTTAGCATAACCGACCGCCGACCTAGCACCGTCTCCGACATATGATGCATTAAACATATCCGCATAAACATATATCTGTCCGACCGTAGAACTTAAAATGGCTGGAAACAATAGTTCAAGTAACTGTCTGAATTCGGGATTATTTTTAAATTCAAAATTCGGCTTCAAACGAAATCCGATTTGGCGAACCTTCGGAACTTGTAGTCCCAATTGGACAAATGCCCCGACCGTCGTTGCCGCGGCAAGAACATATCCGTTCGGATCATCCGTCGCAATCATTACTCCCGCAATAATTACAATACTCAACATTACAGGAGATAAATTCGGGAACAAAAATTCCTTAAATGTAACCAAAATTCCGTAATAAACACCGATTACCCCACCGATTACAAAAACAGGAGACATAATCTTGAGGTGCATAGCCGCAAGCCTTACTAATTCAGGGGTTCCGTTACTTATAATCAACTTCATTATCGGTTCGGCAAAAATAAATATCAAAAGTCCGACAACGGCAAACATTATAAACGATGCAGTCAAAAATGTATTATAAAGTTTATTTGCCTTCGCATCCGCCTTATCGGCTTCTGTCGGTATCATTTTCGCAAATACGGAAACAATCGCACTATGGAAAGGTCCGCCGACTCCTCCTAAAATAATTATGGCAAGTGCGGGAATTTGATATGCATAAAAATATGCATCGGAAACCATGCCCGCCCCATAATATTTTGCAATCACAACATCTCGCAAAAATCCTACAAATTTTGACACGATGGTGACAAGTGCAACTAACTTTGCCGCATTAAATAAAGATATATTTTTGGTGGACATTTTGCTGTTTTCCCTTAAGTCTTATATAGAACATAACAGATTTTGAATCATTATAATCCGCAGGAACTTCAATTTCTACGGTATTTACCCCGATATGAAGATATTGTGAAATATCAAAGTTCGTCTTTTTTCTGAAAAATGAACCGAAATCGACATTTACATTTTTGCCGTTAACAAAAACATTTACTCTTTCAAGTCCTACGATATCCGAAAAGATAATTTCGGAGGACAATCCCGAAGATACAAAAAAGCTTTGTTTTGAAACATTTTTTCCGTATTCCGAAGTTAATTTTACAGGAATCGTTCCGACTGTTGTATCAGAATAATAATGTTCCAAAATATCGACGTATTTATAACCTTTTTTACCCATTTTGCCTGCACCGAACTGGCTCATTCCGACTCCGTGACCAAATCCGCCGCCGGTAAATTTGATTTTTGTTACTCCATTTTCATCAACATATGAATCACAAACAAAATTTGCACTCGGCAAGGCCTTTCCGTTTTTCTTAAAAAGCCTTCTTAAAACAAGTTCTTTCGTAACAGTATAAGTTCCGTTTTCTGTCACGATTTCAACATGCATAACTTTTCCGGACTGACCGCGTTGCTTAATTCTGACTTCCTTAAGGTGAGTAAATTTATCATTTCCCGTAAAAACAGGTTTGCATTTTTGCTCTGTCATTGTTTTATTGAGCATTTCAACAAATTCATCCATTGTCCATTCTCTTGTCCAACGGAACAGAGGAGAATCATTATCGTAAGTTTCCGGTTTCGTTGTATAAAATTCTCTTGCACTGTCTTCATCAGCTAAACTTTTCATTCCCGCAATATCAGGCACTGCCTTAAGATACGGGTGAGGATTGCTCGAGAACATTCCGCCCGATTTGTCCGTAAAAGCATTATCATAACTTTCCGTATATCCGCCTGCCGTAGAACTATAAAGAGCAAGTATCAATTGTCCGTCATAAAGCGAAAACAATCCGTCTGTTTCCTCTACCGCTCTGTTTGAAAGTTCTTTTTCAGTGTTCGCACCGAAATAAACCTGACTTGCAACAGAATCGTACACATCATATAAAGGATTGTGATGCTCCGTTGCCTTCATAACATAATTTCTTGCCGCAACACATTGTGCTTTCAGTGCTTCAAGACCAAATGCAACAGGCATTTCATTAGGAACAACTCCTTTTAAATAGCTTTGTAAATCAAGAACGTTAACAACTGAAAAACCCGCCGTTTTAGGTTTTTTGACAAGATCAATACGTCCTCTGTATTTTGCCGGTTTTCCCGCTCTTTTTAAATTAGTAATTCCGATTGTTGAATTTTCTGCGGCACGGACATTAATAGGTCCCGTAGAACCGCTGATTTTGAGGATTTCATCAGCAAATACGTCAAATCCGTCTTTGCCCATATTAACTGAAATTTTTCCGCTTTCGGGACTGAATGTTACCCCTGATGTGGAATCTGTTACTATCAATCCTCCGTCAGAATATAAATCAATTTTATTAAAAACATACTTTGAAAAATATGTATCGCTTATTCCAACTCTGACGTATGTATCCTTATCATAACAAAATGCAGGTTCCGCTATAAAAAATACCATCAATAATATTATGAAAAAAATTTTTTTCACCATAAAAAATCCGTTTCTCTTACGAAACAAGTTTATTACAAACTACCAGTTCGGGCAATTTTTTAATAATGTTCCGAAGTATGAAACGGATTAATTTTTTGTTGAAAAACTATGCGTTTTCTTCTTTTTTAACTAATTTTTGCACTTTTTCAATGAGTTCATCACCTTTTTCTTGTAAATTAGCCATAATTTCGTTAGCTTTGTCTTGGAGTTCTCCGACTGAATCTTGAGCTTTATCTTTCAAATCTTTTGATTTTTCAGCGATAAGTTCACGAGTTTCTTCCCCTGATTGAGGAGCTAACAAGATACCTGCAACCGCACCGACTGCGGCACCTACTACAAATCCTGCGAAAAATTTTGCTACTGACATTTTACTATCTCCTTTATTTTGTTATTTTTTGAAAAACTTGAAACCGGCAGCCATTCCTTTCCAAAAACTGCCCGTTAAACCTTTCAATCCCGTTAACGCTATTGAACTTGCACCTAAGACTTTTGTTGCAATTCCCTTGAAATTTGCTACATTTTTGTCTGCCTCTTTCATTATGGCATTGACACTTTTTAAAGTTTCTTGCAACTCTTTTACCGTAGGTTCAAGATCGCTTTTGATAACGGTCGTTATATCCGTAATATTGCTTGTCAATTTCGATAACTCAATCAACCACTTGATTAAAAATACCGAAACTATTATCAACAATACCGCTGATACTGATATAAATATTCCGAAATATGTTTCAAGAGTTTGGCTCATCAGTCACGACCAATCTATACGCCGTATACTGATTGTTCTTTATCTTTTGCCTTGGCAAGTTGTCTTGCTTTGATTGAATTTTTTACTCTTTCAATGGCTTTTTCGATTTTGAACTGAACTACGTCTACTGTTTCCAATACCTGTCTTTTTGCTTCTTCTGCCGTCGGACAGTTATCTGATATTTCATTAACCTTTTCTTCTAATTTTTTTCTTGATTCTTCACCCGATGCCGGTGCAAAAAGTAATCCTGCGATTATTCCCGCCGTTACCCCTGCGAGTACTCCTATTCCGAACATCAATGAGTTGTCTTCTCTTGACATTGAAACCTCCATTACTTGACTTTGTTCCAAGTTTAACATATTTGAAACCGTTCCGCAACATCAACATGACAATTTTTTTTATTTATTGTATAATTTTTTTGTTGTAAGTTTGGGTGAGAAAAATGAGTTTTGAATTTAATTTCTTAATCAAAAGGATAATTTTTGCTCTTTTTTGTTCTGTTTTTGCAATTTCACCTTGTCTTGCAATTGAAGAAATTGACGAAACCGAGAAAAATTCCCTCGGCGAAATTAAACTCGAAGTTCCTGAAAAACACCCGTTCAAAGAACTTATTTTTGAAAATCAGGATGTAACTCTTGCTCAAAAAATTCTTCAACCCAAATCGAAATATTGGAATTTAGTAGACGAAACCGGTCATGAATTTGAGAGTGGTTTAGTCAAAAATTTTAAAATCGGTGCTTATGTCAGAATGGATAACGAAATGGTCGTTAAAAAGGACGGATATGCATACGATCGTGTAAATTTCAATTCTGTTGAACTTACAACCGAAACGCTTCTTCGGGATGACAAAACGAAATTGAACGTAAGTTATAACTTCGTCAGAAATCTTGATTATGACAATCATTTTTTCCAAAAATTTTCAAACCTTTATGTCGACCACAATTTCACAAAAAATCAGTCTGTAAGGGTTGGTAATGCTCGTGTTCCTGTCGGTATAGAAGGTGGATTATCATCTTCAAAAATTATGCTCATTAATCGCGGGCAAGTTTACAAAAAGTTCGCTGACGCAAGGTCTTTCGGTATCAGAAACATCGGAAAATACAAATATGCGGAATATGATATCGGCTGGTATGACAGCAGCCGTTTTATGAACAAAATGTTTCAAGGCTCGGAATTTGCAGGCAATTTGGCTGTCAAACCGCTTGCGAAATTTGACGGGAAATACGGTGATTTGAAATTGGGTACGAGCATCGATGTCGGAGATGCAAGTTTTGCAAACAATTATTCTGTTTACACCGCATACGCTCAATATAAAAAAGATAAATTTTATTGGGATTTTGAATATGCCCACGCAGATGGTGCAGGCGGAAAATATATCAATGATACTGACGGTCAGGGCTTTTTCACAACCGTTGCATACAAAGTTACTCCGAAAATCGAACTTTTGGGAAGATACGATTTTTACAAAGATTTCAACAAAAGCGACCCGTCTCAAGAGTTTACAGCCGGTATAAATTTCTATAACAACCCGCACTGCAAATTGGTGCTGAATTATGTTTATAAAATGGCTGAAAAATCTTCGTCCGATTCTCATAAAATTTATATCGGCACAAGATTTAACACGAACTCATTATTCGGTGATTTCGACTAATTTTCGGAAATCGTTTATTTTCGAACAAGCAATTTTTTTGCTCTTGCAAGATATTCAAGATATGCAAAAGCTATTATTATACTTAAAATTGATGCACACGGAGGAGCTATTCCTATTTCAAAAAGAGATGGACTTACAGCTATTGTCGTCAATAAAAATGCAACCGGTACCCTGATTGCAAATGCAGAAAATATACTGTTAAATGCCGCAAAAAATGTTCTTCCGCATCCGAAGAAAAATCCGTTTAAGCAAAATACAAACGGAACAAATAAATAATCATAACTAAATGAACGCAAATATCTTGTCCCCTCGGACAAAACCGCCTCATCCGTTGAAAATATAGCAATTGCACTTTTCGGAGCAACTTGTTGCCAAATAAAGAAAATTACCCCAAAACAAAATGCAAACAAAATCGAAAGTCTTAAGGCATTCAAGGCTCTTTTCATTTTTCCCGCACCCAAATTTTGTGCTGTCAATGCTGTCAATGACATGGCAAAAGCTCCCGCAGGCAACATCATAAAAGCATTTAATCTGACAACAGACCCATAAGCCGCCGATGCCGCCACTCCAAATGAATTTGCAAGCGAAAACAAAAACAAAAACGATAACGGAGTTAATGTATCTTGTAATGAAAGCGGCAAGCCGATTTTGAACAAATCTTTTGCCGTTTCAAAATCAAATTTTATCTGTCTGAACTTAAAATCAAAAACGAAATCACCTTTTCTTAAATAAATAGCCCCAATAACCACACTTACCGCCTGTGAAATTACGGTTGCAATTGCGGCACCTTCAGCACCCATTCCGAATTTTCCGATTAAAACAATATCCGCAACGATATTTATAAAACACGAAACGGCAACAAATACCATCGGTGCAACAGAATTTCCAAGTCCTCTCAAAATCGCACTGATTGCATTATATGCAAAAATAAACAATAAACCGTATGAACAAATAACCACATAATCTTTTGCGGCATTAAGAGACTCAACAGGGGTTTGCAAAACATTCAAAAGAGGCATTACAAAAGCGATTGTACAAAAACTCAAAATAACTCCCGCAACAAAAAAACATATCGACATTGTATTAATAATTTTTGTTATCGAGCCATACTGCTTTGCCCCGAAAGCCTTTCCGATTAAAACAGTTGCACTGACCGTCAATCCTGTTATAAAGAAAACAAGCGTTTGCATAAGTTGAGAACCTGTTGCAACCGCCGAAACAGCACTGCTGTCACAAAATCTTCCGACTATAAGCAAATCCGCCGCTCCATACAAAGCCTGCAAAAAATTTGCACCGATATACGGCAGGGCAAATGCCAATAGCGTTGTAACCAAATTTCCTTTCGTTAAATCTTTTTGTCCGCTCATATTCTGTCTCCGTTTTTATATTAAAACGGTATTTTGCTATTTTCAATTTTTTTGAAAATTTGTTAAAATTAAAGTTTTTCAACAATATCTTTTATTTTTTCAAACGCGGAATCCGTAATCACATGCTCAATTCTGCACGCATTAATCTGAGAATCTTCTTCTGTTAACTTCAAAACATTTTTGAAAAATGAACAAAGAACTTTATGCTTATGATAAACCGTTTCCGCAAGTTCCCGACCTTTTTCCGTCAAAACGGCGGGTTTATATTTCTCATAGACAAGATATCCCTGCAAAGCAAGTTTTTGTAATGCTTCACTAACCGAAGCTCTCGAAATATTCATCCGTTTTGCAATATCAACAGCCTTAAAATCAGCCTTTGAACTCGATAATTCATATATTAATTCAAGGTAATCTTCTTTGCTTGCCGAATTTTTTTCGTACGTTTCTTTCACAAAAATATCTTTCTAAAACTTTTTTGGAAATTTTAGCATAAACTCCGCAAAATTAAAACTGTAAACTATTTAACCTTTACACAACTGAATTGAGTAAAGTATTTGGACATATCTACAAATGACATTACAGCATCGTGAGAACCGTTCCAAGGATTTGAAACTCTGAAAAGTTCATTACCGTTACTGTCCCTGAACGGAATAATTCTGTACGCATGCCCCGTATACATACTCATTGAACGGTCTAATTTCTTCTCAAACGGAGAACGTCCTGACTTCGTTCCGCCCAAAATAAGATACGAATCCGCATCATCAAAATGACCAATCATTTTCTTGGCTTCTTCACCGCAATCTTCCGCATAATCTACATTATAGCCGAAATTTTCAAATACCGTATCAAGGAAACCACCTTCCGAACGATAATAATCTGCCGTGTTTTTATAGTACATACCTGTCGTTTTGCCGATATTATCCACGTTGCGGAAAATTCCGACACCGTTCTTATCCGTTACAATATTTCTGTCACCGTCTCGGTCAAAAACCATTTTCGGATTTTTAGAAGCTCTGTCAGTTTCAAAAGTCTTATTGCTGAGCTCATAATCAGCAATTTGTCTTTCTAAATCATTTTTGATATCTTTATCCGTTGCGGAAGCAAGTTGTTCGTGCAAAGAACTCATAGCTTTATCATAACCTTCTTGATATTGCTTGATTGCATTTGATTCTTCCTTAAAGCCAAATGCGTGTTCAAGAAGTTGCAACCCCGTTGCTCCCGTCAATATTTTTTTCTTTTCAACATTTTGAGGAAGTTTTGCATCTTCCGCAACATATTCATAATCACTGTCGGGGAACTTAACTTTTACACTGTTTCCGTCTTGTTCAAAGCATTGTAATACACCCGCTCTTGAGTTTGGATTATCCATCATCGCATTTATTGCTGACAAATAATAGCAATCTCCGGCTTTATTTTGTGCGGAGGCAAATCTTTCCGCAGCCGGGAACAAAGACAAATACATATCTCTGTCCATTTTCAACGGTTCCGCTTCACCATCTTTATTTTTTATGAAAACATTTTTTTCTCCGTCAACGGCAAAAACATCTCCGACTTCGGATTTTGCCAAAGCCTCATCTTTATTTGCTCTTTGAGGAACATATCTTTCGTTAACATCGACACCGTCGGCTTTTGCCTCGTAAATCATAACAATGTCTTTTTCCATCGATTCAGACATCATACCTTCAGAACAAATGAATTTTATTGTTCGTTTGCTCACGTCTCCGTCTTTAACAAGTCCAAACAACATTTCGATATTACTTGTTTCAACAGAACCTTTTTCCATTACTTTCACAAGGTTTTTGACATCTGACGGGTTTAAACCTATCATCAAGCCTTCTTTAAGCAAATACGACCTTGCACCGCAAGGATCAATTTTTTGTGTCATCGCTCTCCACAATGAACCCGAAATTTTTTCGGAACCGCTTGTTACCCGGTCGTTTGCCGTTTCTGTTTGCGGTTGTTTCGTTTGCTGTATGTGTTTATTATCGATAATTTTATTAATATTATTTGTTGATGAAATTTGCATGTTTAAACTTCTTTCTCGAGATGTTCGTATTAAACACGAAAATAAATTTTTTTGCTACTTTTTTTTTTCGAAATTAATATTTTTTTACAAGCTTGTTTTTAACTGTCGTAACCGCCTTTATCCAATATTTCTTTGGTGAAATCCTGATACAAAAAAGTCATATCATTCTTCGCGGTAAAATCATTAAAGAGATTAAAAATTTCATAATAGTGTTCCGGAACTTTAAAGTGTTTGCCCTTATCGCCCCAAAATTCATTATAATCTATCTCAAATCTTACCCGTTTTATACCGATTTCTTTCATCAAATTCAGGAATTTTTCAACTTCTTCAACATTATCGTTAATGTTTCTGACAACAATATAAGAAACGAGAATTTCTTCCGCTGCATTAGGAATTTCGAGATATTTTTTGAGATTTTCTATAACCGCATCAAATTTATCAACTTTTTTAACCTTTTGATAAGTTTCTCTGCAACCGCTATCAACAGATGTAATTATTTTTCCTTTTCCGATAGCTAAACATTGTGCAATTAAAGGTTGATAAACAATATTATTTGTCGTGAAGAACAAATCCCAAAAATTATTTTCGAGTAAGAATTTTATAATATCTTCAAACTCATCAAGAACACCCAAATCTCCGCCTTGGAAATCAAGAATCATACTGTTTTGACACACATTTTCACCCAAATTATAAATTTGTTTAAGAATCGGCAGCAAATGGTACTTTTCCGGAGCTTGAGGTTTTTCCGTAAAATCTCTTGTATAATATTTCAAACGTGCACAGTAAACACACTTGCAATTACAGTGCGTATAGTGATTTAATATGAGTTTTTTAAATTTTGCGTTTTCGTGGGGAGGGGGGGTACCGTCCCGCAATTCATAACAGCCTTTGCACTTTTCCAATATATCCCCCTGTGCAAATCTTTTAATTAATTCCCGTTTTTTAGCAATTATTTCTTCCCAATTTATTTCTTCTCCGTCAGAAAATTCTTCGAGCAACACGGGACCTTGAAAACCGGAGCAACAAATTTCCATTTTATGAGGATAAAAAGCCAAATTGTTATTTAATTGTCGGCACCACATAATTAATCCTCTTCCAAAAACCCGATTTCAATCTTTTTCTTAATCAATTATAAACTTATCTTCATTGATTGTCAAAAATTCTTCCCCTAAATTGCCCCAAAATCAAACAACAACAAAATATTAAATAATTGCAAATTATATAATTATATGATAAATTCTTTCTTAAAAGAATATTTTTTCAGGGTGAAATAATGACGGGACGACCCATTTTATCAATTTGCATACCTACTTATAACAGAGGGAAAATTTTATCGGAAATTTTAAAAAAGTATTTAGCTAATGATAATAAGGATTTTAATATCATTGTCGCAGATAATAATTCCGAGGACGACTCTTATAAATATTTGGAAGAAATTAAAGACGAACGATTATTATTGAGCAAAAACGATACCAATATCGGTTCATTTTCAAATATTTTTAAAACTTTGTCGCTATCAACTGGCAAATATGCCATGTTGCTTATGGACAAAGACTTGCTTGATATGAAAAATATCGACAAAATTACGGAATTTTTAAAAACCGTTGACGTTTCTGCGGGGATATTCGCTCCGGATTTGGAAAACGACACCATTGAAACAACCGTAATTGAAAATTATTCCGAAAAAATCATAAATTACTGTTTCAACGGAAACCATCCGTCAGGTGTTTTTTACAATACGGAAAATGTTGATTTTAAGAAGATTGAAGAAGATTTAAAAAAATATGACGAAGAAATCAGACCTTATGCAACGGACTTTGTATTGACGTATTTTGCAAACGATAAAAAACCTTTCATTAAGATAAAGATTGATTTTGTTCATTTTGTAAGACCGCCTTTTGACGGGGTTGAACATTCTTTTTCATACTCTCCTGAGAAGAAAAATATATTTTTTGTTCCGGAATTCAGATTTAAAGTATTTGAAAATTACGTCAAATTTTTAGAAATTTTCAAAATAAAATTATCCGAAAGATATTCCATAGTTAAACAACTCATAAAGAAGATTAAAGATGCCTGTACGCAAGACTATTTGTGGGTTTTAGAACAAAAAACAATTTGTGATTGGTACAATATAACCGAAGAATTTATTGAACGGGAAAAACAAAAAGATTTGCTCGGAGAATTTTTTGACAAATTAAAAAACAGCAAAGTTTTCCGAAAAAATTTAATGTATAAATTCATCGTATTTAATTTATCAAAAAGGAAGAGCAAATAATGAAAGTGGTATTGACCGGAGCAACCGGCTTTTTAGGCAGTCATTTATTAAAAAAAATCGTTAACGATACAATGCACGAAATTATTGTATTGAAACGCTCTTTTTCAAATACTAAAAGAATTTCGGATTATTTAAACGATAAAAGAATTAAATATTATGACATCGATAAAACAGACATTTCCGAAATATTTTCAGAGAATAAAATTGATGCAATAATCCACGTTGCAACGAAATACGGCAAAAAGAATTCTTCCGTTGAAAAAATTTTGGAAACAAATCTTATGTTCCCGATTAGATTGCTGGAAAACGGAGTCCAAAACGGTTGCAAAATATTCATCAATACAGATTCTTACTTTAATAAAGAAGGTTTATCCTACAATTATCTGCTTGATTATTCTTTATCTAAAAAAAGCATATTAATGTGGTTAAAATATTATTCAAAAGATTTAAAAATTGCCAATATGGTTTTAGAACATATTTACGGCGAAAACGATAACCCTGACAAGTTTACGGAATTTGTCATCAAAAATATTGCAATCGACAATGTTGAAAGTATTAATTTAACAAAAGGTTATCAAAAAAGAGACTTTATTTATGTCGACGATGTTACGGATGCATACGTAAAGGTTCTGGATTTTGAGGAAAAAAATCCCGATAACGGATTTTTAAGTTTTGACACAGGAATCGGAAAAGCTGTCAGCATAAGAGAATTTGTAGAAGAAATAAAAAACATTTCAAAAAGCACAACCGAACTTAATTTCGGAGCAATTCCGACAAGAGCGGACGAAATAGAATGTTCGATTGCAAATAACGAAAACTTGTTAAATCTCGGTTGGAGTCCGAAATACGACATAAAATCAGGTCTCCAAAAAATTATAAATATATACAAAGGACAAAATTAATGCCTATATTAACAATTGCAATACCGACATATAATTCTTCAAAATATTTAAAAGAAACGTTAGAAAAAACAATCATACAATGCGGAAAAAACAATGAGATTGAAATATTAGTTTCTGATAATTGTTCAACGGACGATACAGAAGCAGTTGTAAAAGATTTCATAAATAAAGGAATTAATATTAGATATTTAAAAAATTCTCAAAATGTTGGTCTGGATAAAAATGTTATAAATTGCATAAATAATGCCAATGGTGATTTTGTTCATACATTATGTGATAATGACTACTATACTGATGATGCAGTCGATAGGATTTTACGGGTAATTAAAAATAATCAGGATTTAGACTTAATTTTGCTATCTAATAATTATTTAAATGTTGCAACTGATAAAATCATAGGCAACATAGGGCAGGAAAAAGACAAAATTGCAATCGGTGCAGAAGAATTCGTTAAAAATTCAGAGTTAAAAGAGTTATGTCTAACAAATTGTATTTTTAAAACAGAAAAATTTAAAAAATGTAATATTGAAAAATATGAAGGAAAACAATGGCCACATATAGGAATGTTAGTTTCGGCATTGGATAAAAATTTTAAAACTTACATTTTTTCATTTGCAAATCCAGTTGTTACAATACGTTTTGGCAACCAAAGATGGGCAACAGAAGGTGGGGCAATAGGGTATTTTTATAATGTGATTAAAATCTATAAAGATTTGTGTAAAAAAGGATATCAAAACGAATATTTTATAATTAAAAATTTATTTATAAGTAAAATAATAAATCCATTAACAATGAAATACGATAGTTCTATGTTAAATTTGAAATATGCATTATTATTTTTGCCTATATATTCTTGGCAAATAAGGGAATATTTTAAATTTGTAAAAGCACTTGTCTTTACCAAACGACAAGCATTTTCCGGGTGGGGTAGCTAAATGGCTCCACTATTGTCAATATGTATACCGACATATAACAGAGCGGATTTATTGTCTGACGTAATTGAAAGTATTGTAAAACAAGAAGTCTTTCAAATCTCTGATGATGTCGAAATTGTTATCTGTGATAATTGTTCGACAGATAATACTGCTGAAGTTGCCCAAAATTTTACGGAAAAATTTCCTAATAAAGTTTTTTATTATAAAAACGAAAAAAATATAGGTTTTGATAATTTCGAAAGGGTAATGTCCCACGGGAACGGTGAATTTTTAAAACTTAACAACGACACGCTAATTCACAAAGAAAACTCTCTAAAAACAATGCTTAATATCATCAAAAGCAACAGAGAGAACAAAAGACAGATATTTTTCTTAAATAATTCTCTTAAAACGGAAGAAGAAAATTTTGTTTGCAAAAATCTCGAAGATTTTGTAAAAAATGTCTCCTATTATACAACGTGGATTGGTTCATTCGGGTTATGGAAAGAGGATTTCGTAACCATAAGGGAATTATTTTTAGAAAAGAATTCAACGCAAATTCCGCAAACATATTTGCTTTTTCATATCATTACAAAAAACAAATCAGAAATTGCCGTCAATAATCAGGAGCTTTTCCAATCAATAACCCCCAAAAATAAAGGCGGCTATAATATTGCGGAGGTTTTCGGACAAAATTATCTTACAATTTTAAAAGAATTTACGGGAACTGAAAACGGATTATCCCAAAAGGCTTACGAAAAAGAAAAAAGAGCAATTTTTTATTTTATCAATGATTTTTATTTTGATTTTAATCATATTTTTGCCTTTCAAAAAACAGGCTATTTAAAGTTTATGTTGCCGTTTTACGGCAAAGATTTTTACTTTTATAAAACATATTTGGGAATTTTGTTAAAACAAATCGCTCCAAAAATTTTTGAAGTAAAAAAAGATGAAATTCATAAAACAATCAAAATTTTCGGTTTTATAAGAATTTCAATAAGAAGAAAACGAGCAAAAAAAAACAAGGATAAAGCAGAATAATGGATAATATTTATATTGAATTAACAGAACATTTAGGCGATATTATTGCCTGCGAACCCGTTTCGAAATATCTAAGAGAAAAAAATCCCGATAAAAAAATATATTGGGTGCTTAACAAAAAATATAAGGATGTTGTTGTCGCAAACCCTTATATTGACGGAATTGAAGAGGTTGATAACCTCAGCGAAGCGGATGTTTTTTGTGAAAGAAAACGTAAAGAGGGCGACACAATTATAGATATGCACTATGACGGAAGATTGTGCTGTGCAACCGGAAGACTTCACAAAAATAATAATAAAAGCGAAATTCACGAACACAATATTTTCGCAAAAAAACGTTCAATATTAAACAGTTTTTCACAAATTGCGGGATTAGAACCGATAGACGAAGCCCCTGTTTTTCACTTGAAAGAAGGTTTGAAACTTCCCGAAAAATTACCGACCGAATATGTTGTTTTCCATTGTAAATCCAATGCAAAAGATAAAGATTGGTCACCTAAAAAATGGAATAAATTGGCTGAAAAAATTCTAAAAAGCGGAATAAAGATTGTCGAAATCGGACAAGAACCCGTTATTAAATCAAACAACCCAAATTACTGTGATTGCACGGATATTCACGATATTCAAGAAATTGCATTAATAGTCAAAAATGCAAAATGTTTTGTCGGAATAGATTCCGCATTTGCTCACATCGCAAACTGCTTTAACGTATATGCTGTTTTGATTTTCGGAAGATATATGGCATTCAATGAATATAACCCGTACAGCGGAAATTACGGAAAATGTCAAAATTGCACAATTGTTTATACAAAAGATATTTCAAGATGCATTCCCGTTTCAATGGTTTATAAAGAATTTGACAATTTTATAAAAAACAGAACTAAAAAATTAAACAAAAGAAAACTTTCTCGCCAATTCTCTTTGAAAACATTATCGAGAAATATCTTTTCTTTGTTTAATGAATTTGACGAAAATAACAATAAACAAAAATATATCATTATTTTGGGAATTAAAATTAAAATCAATATAAAACCCAAAACTCAAAAATTCACTCAGGCAGAATTACTTGAATATATAGATTATGTTCAAAACAATCAACTTGATAAATCAGAATTTGTAGAACTTGCGGAAGAAGGAAAAGAACCACCGCAATCGAATACAAAGTTGATATCGTTTTATTTACCGCAATTTCACAGTTTCCCGTCAAACGACGATTGGTTTGGCAGAGGTTTTACGGAATGGACAAACGCAACCAAAACAGTTCCGCAATATACGGGACATTATCAACCTCATTTGCCGATTGACGTTGGTTTTTATAATTTAGAAACCGAACAGGCTATGAAAAGACAGATTGAACTTGCCAAACAATACGGAATATATGGTTTTTCATTCTATTACTATTGGTATTCAGGTAAAAAGATAATGGAAAAACCGATACAAATGTTTCTTGAAAACAAATCATTGGATATGCCGTTTTTCATGTTTTGGGCGAATGAAAACTGGTCACATCTTTGGGGAAACGGTGCATCTGAAGAAATTTTGTACAAACAAGAAATTATTGAAGGTGATGCCGAAAAATTTATGGCAGATATCCTGCCGTATATGCAAGACAGCAGATACATAAAAATAGATAATAAACCTTTATTAATTATCTATAATCCCGAAATATATCCGCTTGATGTTTTAACTGCATTTGTTGACAAAATCAGACAAATTGCAAAAGATAACGGATTTAATGATCTTTATATAAACACAATTATGAAACCTTTTATGGAACCGGGAGTTTATAAAGATTATTTAAAAACAATACATTTTGACGGAATAGTTGAATTTTTGCCGGGATGTATGCACAATTTGTTCAAAAAAATAAAGAAAAAGATATATAATCCTTTGTTTAAGGGTAATTGTCTTAACGTTGAAGAATTTGTCGAAAGCAAAAGATATCTTTATGACTCAGATGCAAGAGTTTTCAAGGGATTATTCCCGATGTGGGACAATACCGCAAGAAGATGTTATAAAGGTGCAACAATTTTTGAATCATCACCAAAATTGTATAAAAAATGGTTGAAAGATATAATTAATTGGACGAAAAAGAACAATCCCGAAAATGAACAATACGTGTTCATAAATGCTTGGAATGAATGGGCGGAAGGTGCACATATAGAACCTGACCAAAAATACGGCTATGCTTATTTACAAGCAACAAAAGAAGCTTTGGAGGAAGAAAATGAGTAGTTTTTTTAAAAAGATATTCAGTGTTGAAAATGAAAACGGAAGCAAATATGTATACAAAGTAGTTACTGTTTGTTTTGTCAGAATGAAATTCAGAACAAACAAAAAAGTTGTCTTTGTTAATAAAGAAGAAAAAATGCCGGAATATTGCAAAGTCGGAAGATATACATACGGTTTTAATAAGAACAATGTATATTGCCACAGCGTAGAGAAAAAAGAAAAATTGGTTATCGGAGATTTTTGTTCAATAGCCCCGAATGTACAATTTATATTAGCTTCAGACCATCCGTACAAAGGACTTTCAACATTCCCGTTCAAAGTTAAAGTTTTGGAACACGAAGCAGAAGCAATTTCAAAAGGCGATATTATTTTAAAAGACGACGTTTGGATTGGATTAAATTCCATAATTCTTTCGGGTGTCACCATTAATCAAGGAGCGGTTGTTGCAGCGGGAAGCGTTGTAACAAAAGACGTTCCGGCTTATGCTATCGTTGGCGGAAATCCCGCAAAAGTAATTAAATACCGATTTGAACCGGAAGTTGTTGAAGAACTTAAAAAATTTGATTTTTCAACATTAACAGAGGATAAAGTTAAAAAAATAGGTGAAAAATTATACAATGAAATCACTAAAGATAACGTAAAAGAAATTATCTCCGAAATACAAAACATATAATATTTATGATAAAATCAGATAAAAAAAGGATTAAATAATGAAGGTTGTAATATTAGCAGGCGGACTCGGAACAAGATTATCAGAAGAAACAAGATTAGTACCGAAACCGATGGTTGAAATAGGCGGGAAACCTATTCTTTGGCACATTATGAAAATTTATTCATATTACGGATTTAATGACTTTGTTATTTTAACAGGTTATAAATCTCACGTAATCAAAGACTATTTTGTTCATTATTATCAACAATATTCTGATATTACGGTAGATATGACGAACAACTCCGTTGAAATCCATAAAATGCAAACAGAACCATGGAAAGTAACAATGCTTTATACGGGACAAAGTACAATGACCGGCGGAAGAATTAAAAAGGCACAAGAATATATCGGAAACGAACCGTTTATGTTGACATACGGAGACGGTGTTGCAGATATAAACGTAGACGAATTAATCAAATGCCATAAAGAAAGCGGAAAATATTGCACTTTAACATCAGTTAAACCGTCCGGAAAATTTGGAGCTTTGGAGATAGAAAAAGACGGAACAATTAATTCATTCCAAGAAAAACCTGACGGAGACGGAAATTGGATTAACGGCGGATTTATGGTTTGTGAACCGCAAGTTTTTGACTATATTAAAGAAGGCGATAAAACAATTTTTGAAAGAACTCCGCTTGAAAATCTTGCAAAAGACGGACAACTTAATGCCTATAAACACAAAGGTTTCTGGAGACCGATGGACACATTGAAAGATAAAAATGACTTGACGGAAATGTGGACGGAAGAAAGAGCACCTTGGGCATTGTGGTTAAAGAAATAGAGGTTAAAATGTTCAATAATATTTATAAAGGCAAAAAAGTTCTCGTCACTGGACATACGGGTTTTAAAGGAAGTTGGCTTACGTTATGGCTGAATAAACTTGGTGCAAAAGTTTGCGGCTATTCACTCGAACCAAACACAGAACCTTCGATGTTCAAAGAACTTAATCTTGTTGACGTTTGCGAAAATCATTTCGGAAATATTTTGGACATCGAAAAATTAAGTAAAGTTTTTGAAGAATTTCAACCTGAAATCGTCTTTCACCTTGCGGCACAACCGATTGTAAGATTGTCGTATAAAGAACCGGTTTTGACATACCAAACAAATGTTATCGGAACATTGAATGTTCTTGAAGCGGCAAGAAATTGCAAATCAGTAAAAGCCTTTGTGAATATCACAACAGATAAATGTTACGAAAACAAAGAAGTCGCAAGGGGTTACACCGAAGACGAACCTATGGGCGGATACGATATGTATTCTTCGTCGAAGGGTTGTGTCGAAATTATGTCCTCCTCGTTCAGACGTTCATTTTTGCAGGAAGAAGGAACTTATTCAATGGCGACTGCAAGAGCAGGAAACGTAATCGGCGGCGGCGATTGGGCGGAAGACAGACTTATTCCGGATTGCGTAAGATACATCAATAAAAATCAACCGATTGAGATTAGAAATCCGATTGCGGTACGTCCGTGGCAACACGTTTTAGAGCCTTTGTCGGGATATTTGTTGTTAGGTCAAAAATTATTTGAAGAAGGCAAAAAATACGCTGAAGGCTTTAATTTCGGACCTAATGAAGATAGTGTCTTAAAAGTTGCGGACGTTGCTCAAAAAGTTGTTCAATACTATGAAAAAGGCGAAGTTGTAGTTCATAAAAAAGATAATTTACACGAAGCCAATTTGTTGATGTTAAATATTGATAAAGCGGAAAAAGTTTTAGGTTGGACACCGACATTAACAGCGGAAGAAGCCGTAAAAAATACCGTGGAATGGTATAAACATTTTTACGAAAAATCAGAAAATATGTATGATTACACGATGAAACAAATCAATGAATATGAGGAAAATATAAAGTGGAACAAGAATTACGCAACAAAGTAAAAGAAGCGGCAAAAGAATATTATAAAGAAGTTTACGGCAAAAAAAGAGAATTTGATTATATTCCGCCGAGCGGCAAACTTTTGGGCGAAGAAGAATTGTTGAATATGATTGACGCTTCGCTTGATATGTGGCTCACTGCAGGCAGATTTAATAAAGAGTTTGAGCAAAAATTTGCAAAATATATGGGAGTAAAACACGCACTTTCGACAAATTCAGGTTCAAGTGCCAATTTACTTGCATTTTCGGCATTAACTTCACACAAATTAGGCGAAAGAGCATTGAAGAAAGGCGATGAAGTTATCTCTGTTGCGGCAGGATTTCCGACTACTATAAATCCGATTATTCAAAACGGAATGATTCCGGTGTTTGTTGATTGTGAAATCGGAACGTACAACATTAATGCCGACTTAATTGAAGAAGCGATTACGGATAAGACAAAAGCGATTTTCTTGGCTCATACATTGGGCAACAGTTATGACCTCGACAAAATCATGGAAATTGCAGAAAAGCATAATCTTTGGGTAATTGAAGATTCTTGTGACGCATTGGGCGGAGAATACAAAGGACGTAAGATTGGTACAATCGGACATATCGGAACATTCAGTTTCTATCCCGCTCATCACCTAACAATGGGGGAAGGCGGTGCTGTAATCACAAACGACACAACACTTTACAGAATTATCATGTCATTCAGAGATTGGGGCAGAGATTGTTGTTGTCCTCCCGGACGTGACGGTGTTTGCGGAAAAAGATTTTCACAACAATTAGGCAATCTTCCTTACGGATATGACCACAAATACACGTATTCGCATGTCGGATACAATTTAAAAATCACTGATTGGCAAGCGGCACTTGGTTGTTCGCAGATTGAAAAACTTGACGGCTTTTTGGCAATAAGAAAAAGGAATGCGGAACTTTTGACAAAATTGCTTTCAGATTTGCAAAATTATTTGATTTTGCCGGTAATTAAAGAAGGTGTAAAACCTTCGTGGTTCGGATATTTAATTTCGGTCAAAGAAGATGCACCGTTTACAAAACAGCAGTTGGTTGAATTTTTGGAAAGTCATAAAGTCGGCACGAGACAGTTATTTGCCGGCAATATTTTGAGACAACCGATGATTGTTGATAATGATGTTGATTTCAGAATTGGCAGTGGTAAATTAATGAATTCTAAAGAGTTAACGGAAGATACATACAAACTTCTTCCAAAGACTGAATTCATTATGAATAACACATTTTGGGTAGGCACATTCCCCGCACTCGGCGAAGAAGAAATCACAAGAATAGCGGATACAATCAAGGCATTTGTTAATGAAATCATCTGATTTTATAATAGAAGAACTTTATAGAAACGGAACGACAAAGATATTCGGCTACATCGGCGGAATGATTGCACATTTGGTAGACAGTATTTACAAAAATCCCAATGTTGAAATGATAAATACCGTCACGGAACAAGGTGCGGGATTTGCGGCGGAAGGATATGCAAGAGCAAATGATACGTTTTCGGTTGCGATTGCAACGAGCGGCCCCGGAGCAACAAATTTAATCACTCCGATTGCAAACTGCTATTTTGATTCCACCCCTGTCTTGTTTATAACAGGACAGGTTAATACGTATGAATATCGGAAATATCCTAATATCAGACAAAACGGCTTTCAAGAAACAAATATTGTCGATATGGTAAAACCCGTCACAAAATATGCAAAAATGATAACGAATGTCGAAGATATTAAATACGAAATTCAAAAAGCTCTTCATACTATGCAATCGGGAAGAAAAGGTCCTGTCTTGCTTGATATTCCAATGGATATTCAAAGACTTGAAGTTGATGAAAAAACTTTAAAAGGTTTCATTTGTCCGCCGAAATCAAAATACCAAACAAATGTTGAAGACGTCGAAAAAGCGATTAAAACGGCAAACAGACCACTCGTTCTTGTCGGAAACGGTGTATCTTTAGCCAATGCAAAAGAAGAACTCAAAGTCTTTTTGCAAAAATCAAAATTACCGGTTGTTGAATCTTTGCACGGCATCAGCAGTGTCGAAAAATACGAAAATAATGCAGGATTAATCGGCACATACGGCAACAGATACGGCAATTTAGCTCTTGCGGATTGTGATACTCTTTTAGTTTTAGGAGCAAGACTGGACATAAGACAAACAGGGTCGGATTTAAGCGTTTTTGAAAACAAAAACATCATTCAAGTTGATATTGATGAAAACGAATTAGCCTGTGATAAACTAAAAAAAACAGTCATAAAATCAGATATTAAAGTATTTTTAAAAGAACTCAATAAATTTGATTTTGAATTAAATATCGATGAATGGAACAAACAAATTTGTGATTGGAAATGCCGTTATGACGATAATTCCAAATATTTTTCCGTTGCAAACAAGTTTTTAACTAAAATTTTTGAAAATTCAAAAGAAAACGACATTTTCACGGCAGATGTCGGACAAAATCAAATGTGGACGGCACAAAGTGCCAAATTAAAAGCAGGACAAAAATTCCTCACATCCGGCGGACACGGATGTATGGGTTTTGCACTTCCCGCGGCTGTCGGGGGGGGGGGGTATAATTTCAGAAGCATTGTCATCACCGGTGATGGCGGAATGCAGATGAATATTCAGGAACTTGAAGTTATAAAACGTCGTAATTTACCCGTAAAAATTATCGTTATGAATAACTCAAACTTAGGAATGGTAAGGACATTCCAAGAATTATATTTTGACGGAAGAGTCGAATCAACGGTTTGGGATTATTCAGCTCCCGATTTTGCACAGATAGCAAAAGCTTACGGAATAAATGCAAAAACGATAAATATAAATGATGATTTTGATTTATCAGAAATTTTTTCAAATAATGAACCGTTTTTATTAAATGTAAAAATGGATTTAAAGACGGAAGTTGAACCAAGACTGCAATTTGGAAATCCGATAAATAAACAACACCCGTTATTAGAGGAAAAACGATGAAAAATATTCTCTTAACAGGTTCGGGCGGATTTATCGGCATTCACGTTAAAGAATTTCTTTCGGGTAAATTCAATCTTTATACCCCAAGAAGTTTTCAGTTAAATTTACTCGACAAAAACGCAGTAACGGATTATGTCAAAGCGAACGAAATTAATTTTATAATACACTCTGCGTCTTGCGGTGTAAGGATTTCGCCTGATGCCACGATAGAAGAAGTTGCAAAACCGAATATTGAAATGTTCAAAAATCTTGCGGACTTAAATCTTCCTATGATAACTTTCGGCTCGGGGGCAGAATATGACAAATCCCGTCCGCTTCACAAAATAAAAGAAGAAAATTTCGGCGAAAATATTCCCCAAGACCCTTACGGTTATTCAAAATATGCCATATCAAAAGAAATTGAAAAAAGAGAAAATATTCTAAATTTAAGAATTTTTGGCATATACGGAACAGACGAGGATAAATCAAGAGTCACAAGTTGTATAGTTAATGATAACTTGGCTCATAGACCTATTTTGCTAAATCAAAATGTCGTTTTCGATTTCATTTGGATTGAAGATTTTTGCAAAATTGTGGAATTTTTCATCGAAAATCCTACAAAAGAAAAATTCATAAACGTATCACCGACAAAAAGCATTGAAATTGTTGAACTTGCGAAAATTGTGAACGAATTTTCCGACTTCAAATCGGAGATTATCGTTAAAAAAGACGGCTTAAACAAGGAATATACGGGCAATAACACGAAATTGCTCAACCTCATGCCCGAGATAAACTTTACAAGTTATAAAGACGGAATGGAAAAATTTTACAGACAAATAAAAAATCGGACTTAAGAATTCAAAAGTCCGATTTTTTGATGATTTAAAAATTTTATACCGTAATTTCTTCAAGCTTATATTTTTCTTGATACTTGTTGAATTCTTTTGTGAATTCTTCATCTTCACCCGTTTTAATTGCGTTGAGGTAATTGTGCATATCAAGTTGAGAAGATTTCAATTGAATTACGCAAGCCGCAATATTTGAGCAGTGGTCAGAAACTCTTTGATAGCAATTCAAAAGGTCAGAGAGTTTAAAGCCTAATTCAATTGTGCAAATACCGTCTTGCAAACGTTTGATGTGGCGATTTTTGATTTCAAGAACCATACCGTCAATAACTTGTTCCAAAGGTTCAACCTTCGTTGCACTGTTCATATCCCCTGTTTCAAACGCTTCACGGGTAAGTTCGATAATTTCGTGTAATGCATCTTGAAGAACATCAAGTTCTTTTATCGCATCCGGTGAAAAATGGATATTTTTTTCGTGCATTTCTTTTGCGACATAAGTTATGCTCAATGCGTGGTCACCGATTCTTTCGAAATCACTCAAAGAGTGCAAAAGTTTCGAAACCTCGTTCGCATCACGTTCAGAAAGTTCTGTACCTGACAATTTTACGAGGAAAGTACCCAATTTATCTTCATAATTATCAAGTTTTTCTTCTGCGGTAAAAATGTCCTGTGCCTTAGTCGCACTGTATGTTGAAAGCATATTAATCGAATCGAAGAGAATATCTTCCGCCAAATCAGACATCGCAACTGCGTGGTGAGTACATTCAGAAACTGCAAATGATGGCGAAAGCAAAATACGTTCGTCGATAAATACCGCCGTTTTGTCGTCTTTTTTGCCTGCATCGACATTATCTTTAATCGCTTTATGTGCAACCTTTTCAAGGAATTTGCCAAAAGGAAGAAGGAAAACCGTTGTCGCAACGTTGAAAATCGTATGTGCCAAAGCGATTCCAACAGGGTTGATAATTCTATCAACAAGTCCTAAATGGAATAAATAATTTAAACCGTAAAATACGGGCAAGAAAATCACTACGCCCAAAATATTGAAGGTGATGTGAATTACGGCAACTCTTTTTGCGTTAGTAGAAACGCCAACGCTCGAAATGATTGCTGTTACGCAAGTACCGATATTTTGACCCATTATAATCGGAACAGCCATACCGCAAGAAATGCTTCCTGTCAAAGACAACGCCTGCAAAATACCGACAGAAGCAGCCGAACTTTGAATGATACCGGTGAACAAAGCACCGACGATTACGCCCAAAATCGGGTTAGTAAATGCAGTCAAAACCTTTGCAAAATCAGGTGAATCAGCAAGCGGACTCATCGCATTTGTCATCAACTGCATACCGTACATCAAAATTGCAAAACCAACAAAAATCGAACCAACGCTACGTTTTTTAACACTTTTCGATACCATCATCATACAAATACCGACAAGTGCGAAAATCGGGGAGAAACTTTCAGGCTTCAAAAGTTGCAAGAAGAAATTGTCACTCTCAATACCTGCCAAAGACAAAATCCAAGCGGTGAGGGTCGTTCCGATGTTTGACCCCATAATAACGCCGATTGTTTGTCCCAAATCCATAATACCTGAGTTAACCAAACCGACAAGCATTACCGTCAATGCTGATGATGACTGAATTGCAATTGTAATTCCCGCACCTAACGCCAAACTCTTCATCGGGTTTGAAGTCATATCTCTCAAAAGTTTCTCGAGCCTTCCGCCCGCAACGTTTTCAAGACCGCCTGACATAACTTGCATACCATAAAGGAAGAATGCCAAACCGCCACATAATGTAAATATTGAAAAAATACTCATATAACTTCCTATAAATTAATTTACCATTTACCTTCATTGTAAATTAAGGACAGTCCGTATTAAATAACATGTTACGGAAATATTACAATCTTTTTTACACATTATACCTATTATCCTTCTCAAAACAAAAACAGAGCCTTATAGAGAGGCTCTGCTTATTTTGTGAATTTTATTTTTACGCTTTCAAAGACTCAATGAGTTCTTTAATCGTATTTTCTTCGACGGTAAGTTCCTCAATTCTTGTCTTAGTTTGTTCAAGAACCGTAGCAGGAGCGTTATCGACAAAGTTTTTATTGTTCATTCTACCTGTCAAACCGCCCTTTTCTTTAGAAAGTTTTTCAAGTTTCTTATTTTGGCGAGCAATTTCTTGGTCAATATCAATCAAACCAGCCAAAGGTACGATTAATTTTGCATTTCCGACTGCTGCCGAACCTGCTTGTTTAACAACCGTTTTGCCGTCGATATATTCGATATTTTCTACTCTTGCAAGGCGTTTGATGTAAGATTCAGCCTTTTTGAAGATTGCCGTTTGGTGTTCATCAGCCGCAATTTTAACGTCAACAGGTGATTTTACGGGAACACCGAAACTTTGTCTTACGTTTCTGAGTGATTTAACCGTTTCAAATACTGTTTCTGCTTGTTCAGCTTCATCTTCAAAGACAAATTTTTCACTGAATGTCGGGAAGTGTGATTTCATCAAAATCGGATTGTCAAATTTTGCGGGGAGCAACTGTCTGATTTGTTCCGTAATATGCGGCATTACAGGGTGCAACAATCTCATAACGGCATCTGTTACGTACAAAAGAACTCTTTGCGTGTTAGCCTTGAGATTTTCATCTGCAAGTTGAACCTTCGCAATTTCAACGTACTTGTCGCAATATGAACTTCTGAAGAAATCGTAAAGCGTTTGAGCATATTCACCGATACGGTAAGATTGAATATTTTCGTTAACAACCTTTGCCGTTTTGTTGAGTTCGTGCAAAATCCATTTGTCGATAATCGTAAGATTTGCATAGTCAATCGGCTTATCGTCAACTCCTTCGAGGTTCATAAGAACGAATCTTGAAGCGTTCCAAATTTTGTTTGCAAAATTTCTTCCGTATTCAAATCTTTCTTCGCTAACTTTGATATCTTGACCGCCATATGTGCAAAGTGACGTGAGAGTAAATCTCATCGCATCACAACCGTATTTGTCAATCAAAAGTACGGGGTCAATTGTGTTACCCTTGGATTTTGACATTTTTTGACCGTTTTCATCACGGATTAAACCGTGAATAAATACCGTCGGGAACGGTACTTGGTCAGTCAATTCACAACCCATCATAACCATTCTTGCAACCCAGAAGAAAATAATATCAAATGCGGTAACAAGAACACTTGTCGGGTAGAATTTTTTGTAATCGGGAGCATCGGTATTTGGCCAACCCATTGTTTCAAACGGCCACAAACCTGATGAGAACCAAGTGTCCAAAACGTCAGTCTCTTGAGTGTATTTTGACGGATCGGGATTTTCTTTTGCAACAACCATTTCGCCGGTTTCGTTGTTGTAATATGCAGGAATTTGATGACCCCACCAAAGTTGTCTTGAGATACACCAATCACGCATTTCGCTCATCCAACCAAGGAAGTTTTTCGTCCATCTTTCGGGAACGAATTTCAATTTTCCCGTTTCAACAGCCTCAATACCGGCTTTTGCAAGTTTGCTTGTTCTGACAAACCATTGTTCGGACAAAAGCGGTTCGATTGTTGTGTTGCAACGTTGACATTTGCCGACATTGTGTTCGTGAGGAATTGTTCTCAAAAGAAGACCGTTCATATTGAGCCAATCAAGAGTTTTCTTACGAGCTTCATAACGGTCAAGTCCGTGGAGTTCGCGAGGAACTTCATCACAAGCCTTCATGCAGCCTTTTTCGTCAATAACCCAAACAGGTTTGAGGTTGTGACGTTTGCCGACTTCATAATCATTCGGGTCGTGTGCGGGAGTAATTTTAACCGCACCTGTACCGAAAGTTTTATCAACATATTCATCACCGATAATCGGGATTTCTTTGCCCGTAATCGGCATGCATACTGTTTTTCCGATTAAATCTTTGTATTTGTAATCAGTCGGGTGAACAGCGATTGCGACATCGCCGTAAATCGTTTCAGGACGAGTAGTTGCGACAACAATTGCCCCCGGTTCATCCTTCAAATGATATTGAATTTCCCAAAGATGTCCTTCTTCAGTTTCGTATTCCGTTTCGATGTCAGAAATTGCACTTTGGCAACGGGGACACCAGTTTACGATGTATGCACCTTTGTAAATCAAATCTCTTTCATAAAGTTTGACAAATGCTTCTTTTACCGCAGCGGAGCAACCTTCATCAAGGGTAAATCTTTGACGGCTTCTGTCGAAAGAAACACCCAATCGCTTGAATTGGTCAAGGATTGCACCTTTGTGTTCGTTTGCCCATTCCCAAGTCGTTTCAAGGAATTTTTCACGACCGAGGTCATGTCTTGTTTTTCCTTGTTCACGAAGTTTCTTTTCAACAACGTTTTGAGTTGCGATACCGGCATGGTCTGTTCCTGGAACCCAAAGTGCCTCATAGCCTGACATTCTGTGATATCTGATTAAAATATCTTGAAGAGTATTGTCAAGAGCGTGACCGATGTGGAGAACGCCCGTTACGTTCGGGGGCGGAATTACGATTGAATAAGGCGGTTTGTCAGATGTTTCATCAGCCTTAAAACAGTCATTTTCTTCCCAAAATTTATAAATTTTATCTTCCGTTTCCTGCGGATTGTAAACTGTCGGTAAATCATTGATATTTGTCATTTTTTTTGCCTCATTGTGTACAAAATTAAGATAACATAAAAATAACACAAAAACTGTTATTTTTTCCAAAAAAGTGGCAATATGTTACAGGGGTAAGGAATGGTGGAAATCGAAAAAGAAGAACTGCATATTCTGGAAACAGGACTGAAAAACTATATCCTCAAGGAAAAATCGAGGTTTATGAAACATGGGGAAAATAATTTTGCCCTAATGAAATACAGAGGATTAAAATTCACAATTAATACCGATAATCCGAGGGAGTTGCTTTTTATTGTGAGAATAGCCTCTTTGGAAGCTTCTTTCAGGTTAAGGGACGGCATAAAAGTTCTCGGAAGTTTAGGCGGGGATGAACGACTTGTTTATCAATGGTATGTGTTAGGATGCGATAAATCACTCGTTGAAGCGGCTGTTTTGGATTCAAAGAAAAAGAAGAAAAATTCCGCAAACAAAAGGAATTCAACCGTCGAAATTAAAAAAAAGTATCTTTCAAAAACCAAACGATTAATGCGTTTTGTTGCTAAAAAATCTTAAGCATATATAATACTTTTATTATGAAAAAGTTTTTATTGAAATTATGTTTAGTTGTGTTGACCGCAGTATGTGTTTGCGGTGTCGAAAAAGCTTATGCAATACAGGATTTGGACAACTTACAAGGCGGCTCGACAATCACTTTAGAGGATTGTTTGGAATATGCTTTTACTCACAGTCCGAAAATTAAAAAAGCACAAAATAACGTTCTAAAATCGAAAAGCAAAATCGGTCAGACAAAATCGGTCTATTTCCCGTCACTGTCTGCAAATACAGGCTATTACATTTCACAAAACGACAGAGGTTGGGATAATTCTAAAAATTATCACGGCGTAACGGTCGGTTTAAGCCAAAAAATCTGGGATTTCGGCAAAATGAATGCAACTTTAAATGCCGACAAATACAACAAGCGTGCAGCCGAACTTGACCTTGAATATGAATATATTCAAACGGCTTATGATGTAAAAATTTCATATTACCGTTGCCTGAATTATTGGGCAAAAGTAATGATTAACGAAAGAAATACCGCTATCCAAAAGTTGAATTTTGACCGTGCAACCGCACTTTTTAACGAAGGTTTGAAATCAAGAATTGACGTTGTTGATGCTGAAGTAGCACTAAACAATGCAAAATTCAGTCTTGCAGAAGCATATAGCACATATTTTACCGAAGTAATGATTTTGAAAAATAAAATGTATTGGTCGGAATGTCCTGACCTGTATGTTTTTGCACCAACAGAAACGTTTGATTTGCTTATGGATTATAAGTATGAAACAGATTTGTCAAAATCACCTCAAAACCCTGATTTCAACACAGTTTTGACACAAGGAATCAGAAAAGCAAATATTTTAGGGAACAAAAAAGAGGACTTTCTCGTTTTACCACATGACGTCGATTGGTATTTGAACGAATCCAGAGAAAAAAATCCCTATGTGCTTGCAATCAAATTGATTGAAAACGCAGCAGCAGAGAACCTTAATGGGGTAAAGAGAATGTATAACCCCGACTTAGATTTAAGTTTAGGTTATAACCTCAAAAACACCTCAGCAATGGTGTCAAACGGATTTGACATCGGGGTAAAATTCGGATTCGGAAACGTCAATGCGATGTATATGAAAACGAAACTTGAAGAGGCAAAGGCACTGCTCGAAATGGCGAAAAACGACACAGAAACATATCTCATCGACAACGAATGGGATATCAGAGATAAATGTGGCTGGATGAAAAAATTTCCAAATGAAATCAATATTAAATTAGACCAAATTGAACGCTCACTGGAGTATTTACAACTTGCTGACGGTCGTTATACAGTCGGAACGGGCAACTTCATCGAACTTCAAAAAGCGGCACACGAATATTACAACGCCCAACTTGAATACGTCGATGTAATTTGCGAATACAATCAAGTTCTTGCAATGCTTAATAAATCAATAGGTATAAGATAATGAAGAAAAAAATTATAATATTTTTCGCAGTCCTGCTTGCGATAGCAGGAATTTTGGCGATAATTCCAAAAAAGGAAAAGAAAAACGAAACACAAATAGCAAAAGTTGAAAAACGAGATATGACCCAAACCGTTGAGGCATCAGGAACGGTAAACCCTGTTCATTCAATCAACATCGGTTCTCAGGTTTCAGGTAGAATTTATAAAATTTACGCAGACTACAACTCGAAAGTCACAAAAGGACAAGTTCTTGCGGAAATTGACCCTTCACTTTTCCAAGCCTCAGTCGATAAGGCAAGAGCAGACTTAAATAACTCAAGAGCCAACTATAATAAAGTTTTAGCCAAAACGAATTACGACAAAGCAAATTACGGACGTTATGCAAGATTGTACGAAAAGCATTACGTTTCTAAGGACGAAGTCGAATCGGCTTATGCGACTTATGTAGCGAGCAAATCCGAACTTGCAGCAATGCAAGCAAATATCAATCAGGCACAGGCAAACTTAGACACGGCTGAAACGAATATGTATTATACAAAAATCATTTCACCTGTTGACGGCGTAGTTGTTTCAAGAGCGGTTGACGAAGGTCAAACGGTTGCATCAAGTTTCCAAACTCCTGAATTGTTTGTCGTTGCAGAAGATTTGACAAAAATGCAAATCGAAGTCAGCGTTTCAGAGGCTGATATCGGAAAAATTAAAGAAGGTCAAAAGGCTGAATATACGCTCGATGGCTACCCCGATGACACATTCAACGGAACAGTTACACAAGTTCGTTTAAACCCGACAACTGTTTCGAACGTAACGACTTACACCGTAATCGTTTCGGTCAACAATGACGAGGAAATTCTTAAACCGGGAATGAGTGCAAACGTCACAATCATAACGCAAGACAAGCACGATGTTTTGTGCGTGCCGAACCTTGCATTCAAATATGTTCCAGATAACATTACAGAAAAATTCCAACAACAAGGTGTTTGGGTTAAAAACGGCAAAAAGCCCGAACGTGTCGAAGTTACAACAGGTTTGAAGGATAGCGATTATACCGAAATCACCTCAAACAATCTCACAGAAGGCACAAAAGTCCTCATGCCCGTACGCACAGGCAAAAAGCGTGCAGGCGGACCGCCGAGAATGTTTTAACGAAAAGGCTTAAAAATGGCTGAAAACGTAATCGAAGTACAACATTTAATAAAAACCTATCAAACGGGAGATACCTCGTTCAATGCGTTGAATGACGTATCTTTGACTGTCAAAAAGGGTGAATTTGTTGCGATTATGGGTGCTTCAGGTTCGGGAAAATCAACCTTTATGAACCAACTTGGCTGCCTTGATAAACCAACTTCCGGAAAATATTACCTCGACGGAATCGACGTTAGTACAATGACTTCGGACGAACTTGCCGTAATTCGAAACAGAAAATTGGGCTTTGTTTTTCAGGGATTTAATTTGATTTCGAGAACGACTGCACTTGATAACGTGCAACTCCCGATGATTTATGCCGGCGTAAAGGAAGAGGAGCGAATCGAGCGTGCGAAGGCGGCATTGAAGGTTGTCGGGCTTGAAAAAAGAGAAAACCACATGCCCAACCAAATGTCAGGCGGTCAACAACAACGTGTGGCTATAGCCCGTGCCATTGTTAACGATGCACCGATTATCCTCGCCGATGAACCGACAGGAAACCTTGACACAAAAACGAGTATCGAGGTTATGGAATTTTTTGTAAATTTAAACGAAAAACACGGCAAGACAATCGTTTTGGTCACACACGAACCCGACATTGCAGAATATTGCAAAAGAGTGGTTAAATTCAAAGACGGCAACATTGAAAGCGATATCACGAAGAGGCTCTGATGATTGATTTCAAATCCACATTTAAAATGGCAACAAATTCTTTGCGGATAAATAAAATGCGTTCTGCATTGACAAGTTTAGGCATAATTATCGGCGTTAGTGCCGTCATTATTATGCTTGGCATTGGTACCGGAGCAAGAAAAAATGTTCAGGCAAATATGGAATCAATGGGGTCAAATATCCTCACAATCCGCTCGTCATCAGCAAAATCAGGCGGCGTTCAACAAGGTTTCGGAACTCGTCCGTCTTTGACTATAAAAGATGCACAAGAAATTATGAAAACTGCTGATAACATTGACTCTGTGGCGGTTGCTTCGAACGAATCAAAACAACTTATGTACGGCAATCAAAACTGGGCATCGTCTGTTTACGGGGTTTCGAACTCGTATTTGTATATCAAAAATTACGAAATCGAAAGCGGCAGAGGTTTCCAACAAGAAGATAGCCGAAATTACGCAAAAGTAGCGATTATTGGGCATACCGTTGCGGAAGAACTTTTTGGCGACCTTGACCCGATTGGAAGGGTAATGCGGGTCGGAAACATTCCGTTCAAAGTCATCGGAACGCTTAAATCGAAAGGTTCTTCAGGACCTATGGATCAGGACGATTTGGTATTTATTCCAATAACGACGGCACAGAGAAAAGTTTTCGGAACAGATTTTCCGGGAAGTGTAAAAATGATTTTGGTCAAAGGAGAAGATGCCGACAAATTGACCGCCCTTGAGAATGAAATTCAATTGATTTTGCGTTCAAGACACCACATTGGCAAAAATCAGGAAGATGATTTTAAAATAAGAAATTTTGCGGAATTTCAAGAAAGTATGCAATCGACGGCAAGAATTTTCTCGG
>CACZSN010000024.1 GCA_902783835.1 uncultured bacterium | reverse complement strand
GCAAATTACAAGTTCGAGTCAAATATTATTTCAACAAAAAAAGACCTCGTTTGAGGTCTTTTTTAAATGGTGGGCTTGGAGAGACTCGAACTCTCGACCAATTGATTAAGAGTCAACTGCTCTACCAACTGAGCTACAAACCCTTCCGTATTCATCATACTCTCTCAAAAATTTTTTTCAAGTCATTTTTATTTTTCAACAACATATAATCTGATTTTCTTCCCAAAAAACTTTTTAATCATACATTTTTCCAATCTCTCTTTCTCATATTAAAATTTTATAAAAAATCCAAAAAAACTTGTGTAAACAATTCATTTAATATATAATTTTTTCAGAATTAATAAGGAGAATTTTTCATGAAAAAGATATTCGGATTTTTTATCGCTTTATCCCTTATGTTCTTTGGTGCTACGGCTTCTCAAGCTAAGCAACTCGCTGACGTTACAGCTGAACATTGGGCCGCTCAGGAAATCTTAACCGTTATCAACGGTGGTATCATGGGTATCACTGAAGACGGTCATTTTAACCCTGACGAAGTTATGACAAGAGCTGATTTTAACACTACTCTTTTAAGATTGCTCGGTCACAGAGATAACTCAAATGAAAATGATAACATCTTTACTGATGTTTCCGAAGACTTCTGGGCTTACGGCGACATCTTAAAATCTCAAAGATTAGGTCTTATCTATGGTTACGGCGACAACACATTCAGACCTTTGAACAACATTTCAAAAGCTGAAGTTGAATCTATTGTCAGCCACATTACCGAAGACGTTGATTATATCGACACTTCTGTTTTGGATGCATTTACAGACAAAGACGATATTCCGACTTGGGCTGTTGACAGATATGCAAAAGCCGTAGGTATGGGCGTTTACGTTAACCACCCGGACAAAGATACTCTCTTGCCTAACAAACTTTTGACAAGAGCTGAATGTGCCGTAATTTTGTATAAGTTACGTGACGCTATCAACAATGTTAAAAAAGAATTCGTTGCTGAAGAAACAGTTCTCGGCATTGACCACTTGAACGTTTCTCCCGATGCAAAATGCAACGAAGTTAAACTTACAAACTTCAGAAAAATCATTCTTGCCGGCAATATCCTTAAAATCAGATTTGCTGAAGAATTTGCATCAAAAAGATATGTTGACGGCAACACTATCAAATTTATCACTCAAGAAGACATCATTACCGAAGAAGGCAGAATGTTAATCCCTGCTAACTCACAATTCATCGGAAAAGTTTCTTCATTAACTCCTCAAAAAGCGTTCAACCAAAACGCAAAAGTTTCAATGGAAATCAACCAATTAATTCTTCCGAACGGAGAACAAATTGATTTCACAGCTAAAACAGTTAATGATTTGAAACCTTCAAAAGCAGCTACATTCGGTAAAGTTGCAGCATACACAGTCGGTGGTTCTGCAGTCGGTACCGGTGCAGGTGTTGCAATTGCTTCAAGCAACGGCAAATACGGCACAGGTGTTGCAGTCGGTTTACCGATTGGTGCAGGTGTCGGTCTTGCAACCGGTTTAATCACCCCCGGTTTACAATACAAAGGTCACGTCGGTGATGTAATCTATGTTGAACTTTTGAGCGATTTGGTTCTCAGAAATTAATCAACAAAGCTTAAATTTCAATCAGGAAAAGAGGTTCAAAAAACCTCTTTTCTTTTTGTATAATTTCCTATAAAATAATATAATTATGGCAAAATCAGAGGAAAACAGATTAAATATTATTGAAGATTGCCTCGCCGAACGCTTATCGAGACTTGAAGCAAATAAAATTTTAAAACAAAACAATCTCGATGAATTGCAAGGTGGTGAAGCAGACTGTTATGATGTCGTTTTCAACTGCAACATCGGCAAAAATATCAGAGACAAAATAATCGCCGGTTGTTTGCTTCAAGGATTATCAAAAACTGATGCCAATTTAGAATTAATGAATAATAATTTTCGCAGAATGGATGAATCAGAAAGTGAAGACTACGGTGATTATTTAAGCAGAGTCAGATATTTTGGTACGGGAATTTTCGCAAAAATAAAACGGGAAGAAATCCTTCCGTCAAGAGAAAAAATTATTCAAGATTGCATAAAAAAGGCCTATCCGACAGATACAGTTAACAAAACTCTTGCGAAAAATAACTATGAAATTCTTTCGAACGATGAAGATGTAAATTATCGGAAAAAATACAACGAATACCACCACAAGCGTCAAACAATATTGAGAAAAGCTTACGAAGAAGAAAAAACAATTCCGCAAACAAATAAAATTTTACTCGATAACAATCAGGCAAAATTGTCCATTGTTGAGGAAATGAGTTTTCAAAAAGAAAGAGAAAAAATCCAATCAAAACGCAGAGAAAACCTCATAAAAGAATGCCTTGAGGAAAGAATGAATTTATATCAGATTAATCTGATTTTAAATAATAACAGTTTTGAACGGATTTCCGAACAAGAATATGATGATTTAAAATACAGAATTGCTAAAGAAGATAATTCAGGAAAGAAAAAAACAACGGAACTTTCTGACCAATTCAGGAAATTATACAGAAATGCCACAAAAAAATATCATCCGGACAGATTTAATGACCAAAATAAAAAAACGCAGGCAACGTTAAGGATGAAAGAAATTAATGAAGCAAAAGAAAAAAATGACTACTTTTTGCTCAAAGATTTACTTAAACAATTTGAAGAAGAAGACAAAAAAGAGGCTCAATAACAGAGCCTCTTTCTATATAAAACATCCATTAATGATGACAACTTCCGCAAGTATGTCCGTGTTCTCCGTGATGAGAACAATTTGCTTCCGATTGATAATCCAATGTTCCGGCTAAAAATGACTTAACAGCTTCATCAGCTTTTCCCGAAATACCTGCACAAAGTACAATTCCATATTCTTGCAGTGCAGAAATTGCACAAGGTCCGATTCCGCCGCAAATCAAAACTTTTGCATCAACATCATTTAAAAAATCCGCCATAACAGAATGTCCATGACCTTCGGCAGATAAAATTTCCGTGCTTACAATTTCATTATTTTCAACTTTATAAATTTTTAAAGTTTCGGTATGCCCGAAATGTTGAAAAATTTGTTCGCTATCCTCATCATATGTAACTGCAATTTTCATTATAAATCCTCACTTTTCATTCTTACATTGTAACACAAAAACGAAAATGTTTTCTTTGTTTTAATGCACACCAAACAAAACCGCTCGAAGCAGATTACCTTTAAATTTACATTCGTCCAAATATCATACAAAATTTATTGAAATTTTTATTTTTCAACGCTGAATTTATAATCAATTTCACGATTAAAAATTTCGCCAACCTTTAATATCGGTTTTTCAAATCCGTCTATATTAACGGCATTCGGATAAAATTGCGGCTCTACACATAACCCGGAACGTTTTTCATATCTTTTCCCTGATTTGCCAAGCGGTTGAATTGGTTTGCCGAGGTGATTTGCCGTATAGAACTGAAAACCGGGAAGATTTGTCGAAACGGTCAAAACTATACCTGTATTAGGTGATTTGACCTTTGCTACATCAATCAATTTTTTTCCGTCATATCCGTCTACGCAGAAGTTTTGGTCAAAACCTGTTCCAATTTTCAACTGTTCGTCTTTTTCATTTATAACTTTTGCAATTTCTGTTTCTTTGCTGAAATCGAACGGAGTACCCTTTGTTGATTTAATTTCTCCTGTCGGAACGGCTACTTCATTACAAATCGTATATTTTGTTGAAGCGGGAAGTTGCACGATATGATTCAATACCGCACCTTCACTTGCATTTTGTTCCCCATCGAGATTGAAATATGAATGATTTGTGAGGTTAATCACCGTATCTTTGTCAGTTTTTGCTTCATAAATAATTTTAATTGTATTATCATCCGTCAGTTTGTATGTTGTTGAAAACTCAATATTTCCGGGATGTCCGCCAACTCCGTCTTTTTTGAGGTAAGTAAATTTTACCCCGTTATCAATTAATTCGTAATTCCAATTCTTAATATCAATACCGTCAGAAGCACCATGACAATGGGTTCTTCCGTTATCTTTATTTTTTTCTAATTCATATTTCTGACCGTTTAATGTAAAAGTTCCGTAATCGAGTTTATTCGCAATAGGTCCGATTGTCCCGCCAGCGTGACCGACAGGATAATCCGTATAACATTCCGCTGAGTTATAGCCTTGTGCAACATCAACAAGCTTTCCGTTTTTATCTTTAACCCTGATTGAAACAATAGTCGCACCAAGTGTCGAAAAATCAACACTCATACCCTTTTTGTTCTCAACCGTAAACAAATATGCTTGTTCATTTGTCGATTTAACAAGACCAAATTCTTTCATTTTATATTTCTCCGCTAAATTTTTATTTTTTATTTTTTTCACGAAAAGAGAAGGTTCTTTTTTGCACAACAGCATTCCTTCTTCTTCCATAACCGTCTGATTAAGCGTTTTTTCAGCTAAAAATGTTTTTTCAAAATCATAATTACAATCGTAAATCATTGTTTAAGTTTAACACATCGGGCAATTTTCCGCAATAAAAATCAAAAATAAAAAATCCTGTTGACTCTATAATAGTTATAGAGTTTATAATAATAAATATGAAAAAGCGGAAAGAAAAATTATATAAAATCGGAGAGGTTGCAAAAATGTTCAACATAAGCATTAGCAGCCTCAGACATTATGAAAAAATCGGGTTACTTTCTCCTGAATTTGTTGATGAAGAAAGCGGATACAGATATTACGGAATCAAACAATTTGAACGGTTAAATATCATAAAATACTTGAGAGTTCTCGATTTTCCCGTAAAATCCGTCCTTGATTTTCTTCAAAACAGGGATGTTGAAAAAATTAAAAACAAATTATTGGAACAAAAACAGATAATTATACAAAAAAAGAAAGAATTAGAGATTATTGAACAAAAAATCAATAAACGTTTAAATGACATCGAAAAAGCTATTAAATCAAAAACTGATGTAATTGAAACGGAAATTATTCCCAAAATGAAAATAGCGTACGTTCTCAATAATATTTCTCCTGTCAGCCATTTAGACCTGGAAACATCATTGAGACAACTTGATAAAGGAAAAAATGACCCTATTATTTTTTCCGGAAAAGTCGGTGTAGGCATTTCCGAAAAAAACTTAAAGGCGGAAAATTACTCAGAATACGGCATAGTTTTTGTAATTCTCGACGAAGAAGACGTATTCAACGGAAATATTGAAATATTACCGAAACAACACTGTCTAACGTTGAAATTCCGAGGAACACACAAAGATGCTTATAAATATTACGAAAAAATGATTGCATATATAAAAGGACAAAATCTTGAAATTATCGGATTTTCAAGAGAAATAACAATGGTTGATTACTCTCTTTCAAATAATGAAGAACAGTTCATCACGGAAATTCAAATTCCGATTAAAAAGGCAGGTACATAATGGAACAATTAGGTCTTTATCTCACATCCGTAATAATTTTAACTCTAATTCCGGGACCTGATTTAATTTTTTTAATAACACAAGGTTTAACAAAAGGAAGAAAAGAAGCTGTTTTTACGGCATTAGGACTAAGTTCAGGATGTTTATTTCATACAACTCTTGCCGCTTTCGGTGTTTCCATAATATTTCAAAAATCCGCCTTGGCATTTAATGCCCTAAAAGTTTTAGGTGTTTTATACCTCATCTATATCGCAGTGAAATCATACCAAACCGCCGACAAATTCACTTTGCCGACAGATACCGCAGCCGCAAAATCAGGATTTTTAAAAGGAATTTTAATGAACATTCTTAACCCGAAAGTCATTTTGTTCTACCTTGCATTTTTGCCTCAATTTGTCCCGAAAAATACCCAAAACATCGGATTATACATGATGATGTTAGGATTGATTTTTGCTGGAGTCGCAATAACTTTATTGCCAATAATCGCAATAATTTCGGCAAAATTAAACAAAATTTTCCTCTCTGATAAAAAAATTATGACAATCATAAATAAAGTCGGTGCTTCCATAATTTTCGGTCTCGCAATATTCTTGGCATTTTCTTCTCAAAATTAATGTCTTACGTAATACCAATAAAAACAGATTGAAAAATATTTAGACACTTATTCTTTAAATCAAAGTTATTTCCCAAAAAAATTTTCAAAAAATAACAATAAAAAAGCCTTAACTGAAAGTTAAGACTTTTTTGTTTTCTGAAATTTTATCAATTATGCGTTAGGATTAACTTTTGCGATTGAAAAATATTCAAAGAATTGTTTCAATTTTTCAGCATCCATAATAACTCTGTGAGATTGGTTCCAAGGATTTGTTACTTCGAACATTCTGTTACCTTTTTCATCATCGAACGGCAATACTTTGTATGCGTGAGATGAATAAATGCTGTAAGAAACTTCTTGAGGTGATTCCATTTCGCCTTCAACTTCGGGGTGAGTACCGCAAGCGATGATGTAATCTTGAGGATTTTTTGCGAACAAAGCTTCGTCAATTTCTTCTTCGTCTTCAACAGTCATGAAAGATTCTGCGTTGAAACCTAACATTTGAAGAGCTTGATCGGTATATCCGCCTACACCGCCTGTGTAGTAATCGCTCGGAACTTTGTAATCTTTATCAACTTTATCAACATCTTCAATCATAGGACCGAACTTACCGATTACAAAGTTATCATAATCATCTAATACGAATAACATTTTGTGGTTCGGATCAGCCATTTGTTCATCAACTTTAGCTTGACCTGCTTGCCAATTTGCCATTCTTTGCGTAATTTCGTTTTTCTTCTTGATAGTCAAAGAATCTTTGGGGTTTTTCTTTTCCCATTTTGCAAGATCTTTTTCCATCTTCTTCATTTCTTCTGCAACGGTGTCTTTGTATTCTGCATATTTGTCAGCTTCATAAGTTTTACCGTATGTATGTTCCAAAAGTTTCATACCTAAAGGTCCTTCAGTATATTTTTCAATATCTGTTCCTTTGGGCATTTGAGTATTTTCAAATTTTACTTTTGTTTCTTTTCCCGGGAATTGAACATATACATCATTTCCGTCTTGGTGGAAACAATCCAACAATGCGGGTCTTGCATACGGGTTTTCCATAACTGCGTTGATTGATGAAAGCAAGTAGCAGTCACCGTTACCGCCTTGTGATGATGCATATCTTTCTACCGGCGGATACAATTTCAAATATGTATCAGCATCAATATCTAATTGTCTTGAGTAATCATCACCAGATTTGATGAAGATTTTATCTTGTCCTTCAACTCTGAATACATCACCGACTTTTGCTGATTCTTGACCTTCAGCTTGTGTAGCGTGTGCAGGAAGGAAAGCGTCTTTAATCGACATACCTTGACCTTTAACTTTGTCATAGTATGTATCGATATCTTCTTTTGCAAGTTCACTCATTATACCGTGTTTGCAAAGTGAAGTGGTTGCCATCGGTGTAACCATGTTTTTGCAAATCAAATGAATCATCTTCTTCATGTAATCAGTTTCTTCGTCACCTTTTCTGAGAACATTTCCAAGATTTCTCTTATCTTCGGGAGACAATTCATCTGCAAACGGTAATTGCTTAACCCATTGGTTAATCGGATCAGGCTTTTTCTTTCCGCCGAATGTAGGTTCATAATGACCTGCGGTCGGTGCTGATTGATTATTTGCAATCATTGATGACAAACTAAAGTTCTTAACGGGAGCAAATGCTGCCAAAGCATATTCTGCCGGAACTCTTTGCGGTTGAAAATTCGGAACTGTTACATTATTTGTAGCTTCCTTTTTTGCAACCTTAACTTGTTGTTGATTCATTTGATTAACATACGGATTAATAGCATTAATTTTCATTATATTTCCTTACACACATTCTGATGTTTTATTTAAAACATCTCAAAAAATTAATTGCTATATTTTGGAAAATTAATCGCCATGCCTGTAACATTTATTTACAAAGTTTAAAATTATAACTCTATATAAATTAAATATTATATAGAAACAAAATATATTTATATGATAAAATAATTTTGCAAAAGAATTTCGGAGTAAAGACATGGATAAGATAAAAGTTATGACGGTTTTCGGAACCCGTCCGGAAGCGATTAAGATGGCACCTTTGGTTAAAGAATTGGAAAAATATCCTGAAACTTTTGAAAGTGTCGTTTGTGTTACGGCTCAACACAGAGAAATGCTTGATGCGGTTTTGAGTTTGTTTGAAATCAAACCCGATTATGATTTAAACATTATGAAAAAGAACCAAAATCTTTGGTCTGTTACATCCGATGTTTTAATGAAGATGAAAGAAATTTATGACGAAGTTAAACCGGATATAGTTCTTGTTCACGGAGATACCACAACGTCTATGGCGGCGGGTCTTTCTGCATTTTATGCAAAAATTCCGGTAGGACACGTTGAAGCGGGATTAAGAACGAATGACAAATACAATCCGTTCCCGGAAGAAATAAACAGAGTCGTCGTTGACGCACTTTGTGAATACCATTTTGCTCCGACTGATACATCAATGGAAAACCTTAAAAAGGCTCAAATTCCAATGACTCATGCCTACAAAACAGGAAACACCGTCATCGATGCTCTTTTATATATTGTAAATAATAAAGAAGCCGATATATCAAAATTAGGCTTAAATCCCGATTTAAGAACCGTTTTGGTTACAGCACACAGAAGAGAAAATTTTGGCGAACCGATTAGAAATATTTGTTCTGCTATTTCTGAACTTGTTGAACAAAATAAAGACATCCAAGTAATTTATCCTGTTCATCCAAATCCCAATATCACAAATGTCGTTCACGAAATTTTGGGAGGAAAAGAAAGAATTATTTTAACGGAACCTCAGGATTACGCACCATTTTCAACATTGATGAAAAAAAGTGTAATGATTATGACCGATTCAGGCGGAGTACAAGAAGAAGCTCCTTCTTTAGGCAAACCGGTTTTGGTTTTGAGAAGAACAACAGAACGTCCCGAAGCCGTTGAATACGGTACCGTTAAGCTTGTCGGCACGGAAACGGCCGATATCGTCAGAGAAGCAAATAAACTTTTGAACGATAAAGAAGCTTACAAAAAAATGTCAGAAGCCATTAACCCTTACGGCGACGGCAGTGCATCTTCTCAAATCGTTAAAATTTTAAAAACTGTAAAACATTAATGCGGTGATAAAATGTTTGAAGAAGTAATGAAAATATTTGAATCTGAATTTGAATTTAAAACATTTATGTTGCAAATTGCAAATGACTATGAAAAAAAATATTTTCGCAAATCGGAAAATAATTTTTATTACATAAAAGATAAAGAACAACTTCTTCAAATAGCAAAAGCATATAAAGAATTTCTCGAAAATTCCGAAGAAAGAGCTTACAGAGCAAAAGTTAAAAAGATTTTTGCAGGTGCTCCCGTCGTGAAATTTACAAGCGAATACGAAGAAAAAAATGCCCCCGAAAAAAAATATAAAATAATTGAACTCGTTATTATGGTCGTATTGGCAATATTGGCATTTTGTTATGCAATATTTTTTGCCGATGTGCTCACCGAACGTGTTGTTTTATCAATGAGCGGCGGTTTTTTGTTAATTTCTCCGGTTTTAGCTATCAAAGGAAAAATTTTACGTTTTTGGCATAAAAAATAAAAAAAAGCGGTTTAAAACCGCTATCGGGAATGAATATAGAATAAACATTCAAGATACACTAAGAATGTTTAATGACCTTGTGAAATATTTTTCACATTATTATTCTATATTCACCGTGCGTCAAAAACGGACGTGCAATTTCAAAAAAATATTTTGAACGAATTGCATGCGGTTAATGAAGCATTTGAGGTTATTAAAAATTTCGTAGTAATCTTAATAATTTTGTGATAAACTTGTTTTAACATTTTGTTTGAGAAAATCAGTACAGGAGCGAATTGATGTCAAAGATACCGGTGGTGTTTACGTTCGATAAACGTATTGTTTTAGGTGCGGCCGTTACGATAAAAAGTCTTTTGGATTGTGCAAAACCCGAAACGGAGTATGATATTTACGTTTATCATCCCGATATTGATGAAAAAACGGCAAAAGAATTTGCAAAAATGACAGAAGGTTCCCGTCATTCCATTACTTTTGAATATATCAGCAAAGATAAATTTAAAAATGCTCCGATTAATAAAGGCGGCAGTTGGACGGAAATTGTTTATTACAGACTTTTAGTTCCCGAACTTTTACCGCAATATGACAAAGTTTTGTATGCGGACACCGACGTTTTATTCAAAGGTGATTTATCCGATGTTTACAATACCGATATTTCGGAATATGAATGTGCTGCGGTTGCGATGGAACCGAACAATGAAAATATGATTTGTCACAAGTATTTTCCCGAAAATAAAAATGAATTAACCTTCATTTCAAGTTTCATTTTATTTAACTGCAAAAAGATGAGAGAAGAACATTTTGTTGACAGAGTTTTTGACGTAATAAAAACATTTAACACAAGATTGAAATTCTTTGATTTAGACACATTAAACATCGCATGTGATAAAATTTTGCCGCTTCCGTACCGTTACGGTGTTTTTCAAAGCATTTATTATAACGATGATTTAAATAAATCTGCAGAATATTCTTTCTTAAAAAATGTATACAGTGACGAAGAATTATTGAAAGAAAAAGCAAATACAATAATGCTCCACTATGCGGGAAAACCCGGGAAACCCTGGAGAAGAAAGCATGTTCCCGAAGATTACCAAAAATGTTTGGATACAATTCCAAAATCACTCAAAAGATATACCTTTAGAGATTTCAGAAAAAAATTATTCAGCAAAGTCTAAAGTAGATTTTGGAGGATAAATGGCAAAATTTGCTATAATAACGCTAACGTATAACAAATTGGAACAGGCAACAAAATCGTTTTTGAATTCTTTATATGAATTTACGGACGAAAATTGTTTTGATTTCTTCGTGGTTGATAACGCTTCAACGGACGGAACGGTTGATTATTTGAAAGATTTTGCCCAAAAGCATAAGAATATAACTCTTATTTTCAATGATGAAAATTTGGGGTATTCAAAAGGAAATAATATCGGACTCAAAAAAGCCCTCGAAGGTGATTATGAATATTTTGTTTTAGTAAATAACGATATTTTATTCACTCCGAATTGGCTTGAAAATACAATCAAAGGCTTTGATAAAGATGAATCTTTGGGAATGCTTTCTCCCAGAAACAATGAAAAATGCAAACTTACAGCTGATAATTATTTATCGGGATACAAAAGATACCTTGCAAGATTTAAAAAACCGTTTAAATACGTAGTGACACCATTTTTCAGTTGTGTCGTAATCAAACGCGAAGTAATTAAAAAAATAGGTTTGATGGATGAAGCATTCACCCCTGCATTTTATGAAGACAATGATTACAGTTTCAGAGCCATGTATGCGGGTTACAGCTTAGCTTACAACAATTCTTCATTCATCTTCCATAACCACTCTACAACGAGTCGTGCAATAGGTCCTGAAGTTGCTCAGAGAAATAAAGAATATTTTTTCAAAAAACACCCTGTTGGGAAATGGATTTGGGAACATAAACGGACGAACATTCTTAAAGATGTTATTAAATACGTCAAAGAAGGTATGGAATAATGATTTACGATTGTTTTACCCTGTTCAACGAACTTGATTTGTTAAAATTGAGATTGAATATTCTTTATGACGTTGTGGATTATTTTGTCATTGTTGAAGGAAATAAAACTCACACAGGTAAAGATAAAGAATTCTTTTTTGAAAATAATAAGGCTCAATTTGAAAAATTTGCCGACAAAATCAGATACATAAAAGTTGATGATTTTCCGGAATTATCGCGTTCTAAATCTGATATTCACGGAAACAAATGGCTTTATGAGAATTACCAAAGAGATGCTATAATGCGAGGGCTTTCGGATTGCAAAGACGATGACATTGTCATAATTTCCGATTTAGATGAAATACCAAACCCGGAAGCTGTTAAACAATATAAAAACGGTATTTGCATTTTAAAGCAATATACGTTTTATTACAGCCTGAATACTTTAAATATATCAAATATGTTTTCCAAAGGTGCAAAAATTTGCAGATATTCAAATTTAATTAACCCGTTACAGGAAATTCCCGAAAATCATCAGGAATATTGTGCCTTTTCAAAATACGGATTACCGACATATTTAAGATTTTGTACGGGGAAAAAAATCAAAAACGGAGGCTGGCATTTTTCGTATTTAGGAACGGTCGAAAACATTATAAACAAGCGAAAATCTATCGTTGAACAACAATTTAACACCGAAGAAAATATGTCCGAAAATCAAATAAAAAAATTGATTAGCCAAGGAAGAGATATTTTAGGCAGGGATTACAGATACGCAAATCTTAAATTATCGGCAATTTTTCCGAAATATCTTATCGACAATGAAAAACAATATGCAAAATATATAAATTATTCCAAGCAAATTCCTTTTTGGTTTGCAAAAGTTTTGTCTTCCTCATATAAATTTGTCTCAATACGTCACGAAGGCGGAAAAGTTCAAAATCGCCCGTACTTAAAGTTTTTCGGCATAAAAATCAAATTATAAGGTATTTTTCAATGACACTAAAAAACATCACAGATAAAATTTTTAGCATAAAATACGAAAACAATAACAAACGTAACAGAAAAATTATTACATTTTTGGGAATAAAATTGAAAATAAAACCGCCGAAGATGAAAATTTCCAATGCGGATAAAGATGAATATATAGATTATGTATTGAATAATCAATTGGACAAATCATGTTTTGTGCCCGAAAATGATACAGCCGTGAATAATCAATCCGGTGTTAAATTAATCGCATATTACTTGCCGCAATATCATCCGATTCCGGAAAATGATAAATGGTTCGGAAAAGGTTTTGTTGAATGGTTTAATACATCAAAAACCGTACCGCAATTTAAAAATCATTGGCAACCCCATTTGCCGATAGATGTAGGATTTTATAACCTTGAGACATTGGACGTGATGAAACGTCAGATTGAACTTGCTAAAAAATACGGTATTGGCGGTTTTTGTTACTATTATTATTGGTTTAACGGTCAAAAATTATTGGAATCTCCAATAGAAAAATATTTGCAGGATAAATCTTTGGATATGCCGTTTTGTTTGTTTTGGGATTCAAGCCATTGGACACAAACGTGGAACGGCGGCACAGATAAAGATATTATGTACGAACAAAAAATCGAAAACGATACCGCTGAAAGATTTATGCGGGATTTTCTGAAATATGCAAAAGACGAAAGATATATAAAAATTGACGGAAAACCCATTTTGATTATATCTTCACCTAATACGTTCAAAAAAGAAGAATTAAAAGATTTTATCGAAAAAATCAGAAGTATTTCACAAAAAGAATTGTCAAATGATATTTATTTGATGACACTTCGAGGAAATATTTCCGACGAAAATTTTGATTATTTTAAATTTAATTCAATGTTGGAATTTTTCCCGCTCGGAATTGACGATTTGGTAAACAGAAAGCCCGAAAAAATTATGAATTCTCAATTTACGGGAAGTTGTTTTGATATGGACGATTTTGTTCAAAATGAAAAATATTTATACGAACCAAAACACAAAACATTTAAATCTTGTTTCCCTAATTGGGATAATACGGCAAGAAAATGTTACCGCAAAGCAAGAATTTATCAGTCATCCCCAAAAAATTACAAAAAATGGCTTTCCGATATCATTTCTTGGACAAAATTGAACCATTCAAAAGATGAACAATTTGTTTTCGTAAATGCTTGGAATGAATGGGCGGAAGGTGCACATTTAGAACCTGATCAAAAATACGGTTATGCATTTTTGCAAGCAACAAAAGAAGCCGTTGAAGAAAATAATTAATTTTCTGCCGTTTTCTTTTCTATTCTTTCAAAACGGTCATCAATAGAGACTTGTTTGATTTTTTCATACGTTGATTTATTTTTGTCGATAAAATTCATCAAATCAATCAATTCTTTTTCGGTCATAGCCTTCGCATTTGCCTTTGTCACAAGCTTTGCAACTTTTTTATCCGCCGACAACAAATCATTTATAATAAATTTATCGTATTCGGAAGAAAGATGAATATTATCCAAATAATACTTACTGTTTCCATCCAAAATGTTTGAATTATATTTATTAGATAAGGAATAATCGTAAAAATCACAAACATTTGCCAATTCGAGTTTCAATTTTCTATAATTATCCCACTGATTTTTTGAGTAAATATGCATTTTTTTTGTAACATTAATCGGAGAATAATAAATTACCAATTTCACACCGTGTTCATTGGCAAACTCCACTGTTTCTTTAACAGCTTTCAATGAATCCAATGAAAATTTATCACTATAAGTTTTATCCGCAATTTCTCTGAACGGATAAACGTATTTCATTTTTTCTCCGTGATTTTTAACAGAATCTCTAATCGTTTCAATACTGTATTTTGTCGTGTTGTATGAAAAGAAAAGATTTATAAAATCCTGCAGTTCAACACATTTGGACGAAAACTCAGGCAATATTCCGTTGTCTTCATCTTCGTCTTTATTCCAAAAATCATCGAAAAACATTCCCCAATAAATTGTTTTTATTTCGGGAGAATATGAAATTAAATTTTTTACGATTTGAGAAACTTCGGAGATTTTCACAACCGGAACCGTAAAAAATACAACATTATCAAGTCCTGAACCGTACCGGGATAACAAACAATTTCCCGTAAAAACCACATCTTTTCCCTTGGTGTTAATTTTTACATCTGAATAAAGAATTTCCCGTCTGTTAGAAAATTGATGAGTTTTCACATTATTGAAACCGTTTATTGTTTCTTTTCTAAAAATATAATAAGGATCAACAATATAATTAAATAATGCTATCGCCAATACACATAAAATAAACAACAGAACAAATAATATGTCCTTTTTGTCATTTAAAACTTTTTCCGTATTTTCAGTTTCTTTATCTGCCATATAAAAACCTTTTACTCAAATTATTTAAAATATAAAATACAAGAATTCCGAACTCTTTGTTATTGATAATACCGTAAAAACAAAAACAATAGCTAAAATACACGTATATAAAACATTATTGGCTTTGATATAAATCCTTGAAAGCTCCGATGAATTTTTAAAGAATAATACACTTATCAAAGAAAATACCAAAATGAAAACATTGATTGAAACCCCCGTCACATCCTTAACCGTGGCAATTATGTTCCAATCTTGTATCAAAAGAGGTTTGAACACAACATCTATTCCGCACATTCGTTTTAATAAAGTGAATGCTGTTCCGAAATCGTTTGAGATAAATGTTGATAAAAACAAAAGAGTTACAAACGTCATCGCAATAGAAATCGGTTTTGGAATAATTATTTTCAAACTTTCCCACCATTTATTAATGCATACCAAAATGCCGTTTAATACCCCAAATGCCAAATGACAAGGATTTACCCCTTCCCATAATCCGTATATAAAGAACATTACCATAATATTGAAATATGTTTTGAAACCGCCTTTTTTGCTTCCGCCGAGAGGTTTATATACGTAATCAGCCAAAAATCGCATTAACGTTTTATTCCATCTTTTCCAATAATCAAGAATACTCGTCGCTTTATAAGGAGAATTGAAGTTCCATGGCAAACTGATATTAAACAAAAATGCCGAACCCATCGCCATATCACAATATCCCGAAAAATCAAAATATCCCTGCAATATTTTTGCCAATGCCAAAAGCCATACCGTCAAAAAATTTTCATAATATCCGTTGGCGGTTATTCCGTTTAAAAACGGTGTAAATTCATCCGCCAAAACAACTTTTTTTAACAAACCTATCGTAAAAATGAATATTCCGATAAATATATTATCCTGATTAATAACCTTATTTTTAATATTGTTAAATTGAGGTATCATTTCCTGATGCCGAACAACCGGTCCGATTAACAATTGAGGGAAAAAGCATACAAATAATGTATAATCCAAAAAATTATATTTCTTGACCGTATCCTTATAACAATCAACGATATAAGATATTTGTTGCAAAGTAAAAAAGCTTATTCCTATCGGCATAATAATCTTAAATGTATTTAAAGGTGTCAAAGATAAATCAGATAAAGCATCAATCAAATAATTAAAATACCTAAATCCGACAAGAATTAAAATATTTGTCAAAACCCCGAAAATTAAAATGTATTTTTTCTTTGCCTGAGATATATCAGACTTGAAACAAAAACTGATAAAATAATTCAACAAAATCGTAAAGACTAATATCCAAATATACTCTGTTTTATAACTTCCGTAGAAATATAATGATGCCAATATTAAAAATACTTTTGCCGCCGTATAAAATTTGAATTTATTAAGCAAAAAATAGCCTATAAAAACTATCGGTAAAAAAATAAATATATATTCTATTGAATTAAAGAGCATTATTTTTCCCGTAACATTTTTCTATTCATTTAAGACTCTGTATTTTTCAGGAATTTCTTTGAGAGAGGTAAATTTTCTCTTTGTTTTGTTATCCCAAGCAATATCATAATCGTAAGTATAATATTCCTTAATCAAATTTTGATGAGTTTTTTTGTATTCATCCAATTCTTTTACGCTTAGTTTAATACACTCATCAATATTATCTTTAGTTATTATCCGATATAAAGATTTATCATCAAGTTTATGAGTAAGAGTTTTGTAAATAATATTTCCGTAAATAAAATTCGGGTGAACCAAATCGGCAAATAAATATGATTTTTTCATGCTTTCTTCGTTATACTTGTTTTTCTTAGAAAAATCGTATATTTCAATACCTTTAGATACCGTAAGGTATTTCAAATCATTCAAAACCTTCAATTTTTCATCGGTCATAGCGTCTTGCAAATAAATATAATTTGCAGGCGGAATGAAGCAAGTAATTTTTACATTTCTTTCTTGCAAGAAATCAAGAATTTTGCCCCAATAATAGTAATCATCTTTAATTTTGGATTTAGAAAGTTTTGATATATTAGGCGGGAAAAGTCTGCATTCAGAAAGAACGGAAATGGTAGGATTTGAATTTTGAAGCATCCAATCATCATCTTCCGAGTGCTCGTTTTTCAAATCCGCTTTCAAATATTGCAAACTTTTTTTCGTAATTTCAACCGTATAATAAGAATGAATAAATTCACTTAAAGTAAAATTAGGGTTGTAATTATACTCCGGTATGGTACCTATTCCGCCCTTATGGTCAAAGAAAACGGAATGAATTTCCAAAGGGAGAAATATATGTTTAGTTTCTTTATGAATATCAAAAAACATCTGTATAATCTTATACATTTCTTCCATTGACATTTCGAACAATATTATACGAGGCAAATCATAACGTTCGGGATTAGGGAATAAATCCGAAGTTATCGATGTTCCGAGGACTAATGTATCGTATTTAAACTTTTTACTTGCTTTAATTTTGATATTAACGTATTTTCGGGAATGACTCCAATAGATATAACATTTTTCGCCTCCTCTGGCATCAATGGGATCATAATAATAATTTAAAACAAAAATACCAACTGAAAAAAGCAATATTAAAACAACAAATATAAAATTATTTTTATATTTTCCCATAAAGTATCAAAATCTCTTTCTCTTATTCAAATATAGCATATTTTTCAAAAAATGCATATATTATAATTTTTATTAACTAAAAGTTAAAATAAATAAATTCCGAACGTTTTGTAATGGAAAGTACGCACATTGTAAATACCATAACCAACAATACCGTCACCATAGGGTTTTTAACTTTAAGATATTTCGGTGCCAATTCGACGGAATTTTTCATTCCGAAAATAATAAAGAAACTGACAACAAAAAGAATAAGATTTAACTTAAGCGATTGATTTGAAAAAACTATATTAAAATTCGAAATTGTAGCGGGAATAAAATCCGTATGAATACCGAGCATTGATTTTACGGATAAAAAGTATTGACGGATATGTTTAAGCATAACCAAAGGTGCAATAAATACCATAGTTATAAAAGTTATAAAAACGGCGAGTTTATCGTTGATGGCAATATTGGTTTTCTTCCAAAGTTTGTTAACGCTGACTAAAAGTCCATTAATTACCCCATAAAAGATGCAGCACCAATTTGCACCGTGCCAAATACCCGTTACAAGGAATACGAAGAACAAATTCCAATAAGTTCTGATTTCTCCGCGTCTGCTGCCGCCCATAGGGATGTAAACGTGATATTTCAAAAATCTTCCCATTGTAATATGCCATCTTCTCCAATAATCGGAAATATCCTTTGATTTGTACGGAGAATCAAAGTTTATCGGCAATTCGATATTAAACAAAGAACCCAACCCGAGTGCAATATCGCAATATCCCGAAAAATCAAAATATCCCTGAATTGCTATCGAAAAAGCAAATGCCCAAGTTGTATAGAATTCCGTCATCGCTTCCTGATGGATTACATCCTGAATGAAATCAGTAAAATTATCCGCAAGTAAAACTTTCTTTATCAAACCTATTGTGATAAGAAAAATTCCCCGTTTAATATTTTCTCTGTTAATTACCTTTTTAGAAAAATCTTCAAATTGCGACACAAGTTCCTTATATGTGCAAATCGGGCCGGCAATCAGTTGAGGAAAGAACGATACGAACAGCGAATAATCAATAAAATTAGGGTGTTTGACTTCGCCCTTGTATGCGTCCGTGAGATAAGAAATTTGTTGAAAAGTAAAAAAACTTATCCCGAGTGGCAACATCAACTTCATAGTATCAAAATGTGCAAAATTAAAAGTATTTATCGTATCAATCAAGAAATTAAAATACTTATAATAACAAAGCAGCATAAGGTTTCCGACGATTGCAACCGTCAAAATTATCTTCTTTTTATTCTGCGAATAATCCTTCGTGATGAAATATCCTGCAATGTAGTTGAAAACGATTGAGGACAAAATAATTGGCAAAAATTCGATTTTGTAATACGCATAAAAATAAAGTGATGCTATAAGTAACCAAAGGTTTGTGAATTTTTTCAGATTTACTTTAGAAAGCAAAAAATATCCGCAAAAAACTATTGGCAAGAATATTAACAAAAATTCCAAAGAGTTAAATAGCATACCTTGAACCTGTTTTCACTTAAATTTCAACATTTTCTTTTTTGCACAATTTGATTATAGAATAAAGACTAATAAACATCAAAATTATCGCCAAAATTTCACTTATTTTCAAATTAAGATTAAATCCGAATTTTGCATTCAAAATAAATGCCGAAGTTATAAAGATGTAAAACAGCCCAGGAATAAGCGTTACGAAGTAATTTTTGCGATTTTTCCACAACAAAATCGTAGCCATCAAAAATGTCGGAATAACAAGCAGTTGGTTGAAAAGCATTACATATTGCCAAAGTGCGGAAAATTGATTTGAATGAATTTTTGCATAAAATAAACAAGCAAATACCGCAATCATTGACGGAACAACAATTATGAGCCTATTTTTCAAACTTTTTTGATCAATATGAAAAGCATCTGCAACTACCATTCTCAAAGAACGCAACGCCGTATCTCCAGACGTCAAAGGCAACCACATTACCGAAAATACAACGATTGCAGAAAGATTTAGCGGCGCAAAATGTTGTGCAATAACGTTAACCACATTGACCGTACCGAACATCTCCACAGGCACTAAAAGGTTGTGATAAACGTACAAAGCACCCGCTGCCCAAATCATAACAATTAAACTTTCAAAACACATTGTTTGAAAAAAGACCTTTTTGCCCTCATACTCGTTCTTCAAAGTCCTTGCAACAATTGCTGTTTGAGTAGCATGCGACCCCGAGAGTAAACCGCAACTGACCGTCATAAAGAAATACGGAAGCCAACCCAAATGTTTCGGGTGCTGATTTAAATTTGCAAAATCAATCTCAGGAAGTTGCAATCCGTACGTGATGTAACCGATAATAAGCAAAATCGTTCCCAAAAGAACCAATCCGCCAATGAACGGATAAACCTTTGCCATGAGTTTGTTTATCGGGAAAAGTGCCATTACGAAAAAATAAATTCCGATAATTGCATAAATCCATACGGCAGAAGGGTTATTGAACGTAAAATCCGTCTGGTTCATAATTTTGCCCAAATACAAATCGCCCGCCGAATAAATGAATACCGTGACCCACAAAATCGACATTATCGAAACTGCAACCGTAAAAAACCTGAAAAACGTTGTGCCGAAATACTTTTTGGTAATTTGAGTAATTTGCAAACCATCATTTCTCGCAGAAATCATTCCGCTAAAATAATCGTGAACGCAACCCATTAAAATGCAGCCGACAGGCACGATTATGAACACCGCAGGTCCAAAAACCATTCCCTGCAACGCCGACAAAATCGGTCCCATGCCCGCAATATCCAAAAGGTTAATCAACTGATTTTTCCAAGCAGGCAACGGAACGTAATCCACGCCGTTATACAGCCTGTTGCAAGGCATTTCCCTCTCCTCAGGAGAGAATTGCCTCTCGATATATTTTGAATAAAAAATGTAACCGAAAAATAGGATTGCAAGCCCGATAAAGAACGTTATCATTGATTATCCCCCTCAATGTAAAGATACATCGAGCATTTTTTGCAATCAAACTCAACCTTGAATTTGTTACCATTTTCAAGTTGTTCAAGTTTCCATGGCATAGGCGGAACATCCGATTTGTGGGCTTTTGAGCAGTATCCCAACTCATATCGCAAACAATATCTCGAGGAGAAAACCCTCTTGCCGTCTAAGTTTTCGCAAGATTCTAAAGCAGGCTCAATTTTTTCGACCCCGTGACGTTCGAAAAATGCCTTCGTGTATTTGTTCGTCACGTTCGCAAGATAGGTCAATTCCTTCTTGTAGTAAGGATAATCGTTCTTTACGACCTGACATCTGTCGACAGGTCTGTTTTTCGCACGTTCTTTTCTGAGTTCGCCGAAAACTTCGTCCTTAAAGACTTTCATATCGACAGACAATTCTTTACCAGCAAAATCAATTTTTTCACCGAAAAATTCACAATCCTCATCTAAAACCTGAAGTTCTTTCAAAACTTCATCACAAGAGCGTTTAGAATTTGTTTTCTCAACGTTAACACTAATAGTGTTTTCGTCCTCGTCTATTGCTTTTACGAGGTATGTTTTTTCATTTTCTTCGATTGAAATATTAACAGAAATAACTCTGTAATTGACAGAATTTTCAACTTCCTTGAAACCTTCTTCGTTGATATATCTGAACAATTCGAGACCGTTCAAATCGTCTGTTGTCTCATTTGTGAAATAACGATTTTCTTTAACGTCAACAATTTCGATTGTTTTAACTTGATTTTCGCCGATTTTATAACGTAATTTGTCCCCTTTATTGAGTTCAAATTGTTTATTTTCGAGAAGAAAAGAATTTCCATTAAAATCTTTAACCGTACCGGCTAAATCGCCCACAAGGTGGTATTTTGAATACATTTCGCACTTTCTTCCGTTAAAGAAGAAATCCGTAAAACCTTTGTTAAAGTTTTTCGAAAAATCAGGCTCAAAGCCCAAAATCGTTCTACCAGAGGACGAACGTCTGATATTTTTTTCTTTTACGACTTGATTTGCGATTTTCGAGAACATCGCCGTGGAGTTTTTGACGTGTTTAAGGTCTTTTTCACGGCCTGCTATTTTGAACGAATCGACACCAATATCGACGAGACGACCGATTTCGTTTGCGAGATTGAGATATTTTATGTTAAAAAGTCTGTCATTTTCCCGAATAACGTTGCCGTCAGCGTCTTTGAGAGTCCAGTTACCCATACATCTTTCAGGGCAGACACCGAAGTTCGAAGCCTTGTAGTGAGCGGTGTCGGGGGATTTTGAACGTAAAAGATTTTCAACATAAGCGAGATAACAATTTCCGCTGTAACCTACACACAAAAAACCGTAACAGAATGTTTCCAATTTAATGTTTGTATTATCCGTGATGTCTTTAATTTCAGAATATGAAAGTTCTCTCGGAAGAACAATTCTTGAGACTCCGCATTTTTCAAAGAAATCGGCATCTTCTTTTGTATAACAACCGGTATTTGTGCTTAAAATAATCGGAATTGGCGGTAAATCAAGTTCTAAAATTCCGATATCCTGAATAATTAACCCGTCAACACCCATTTCGTAAAAAGCGTTAATCATTTCTTTTACTTCTTTTACATCTTCTTCGGTATACAACAGGCAGTTAACGGGAATATATATCTTCACCCAATATTTATGGGCATATTCAGCCAATTGTTTAATATCATCAATAGAATTGCCTTGTTGATAACGCAAAGAAAATTTCGAAGCACCTATGTATACTGCATCAGCACCGCATTTTATCGCTTCTTTTGCATAAAATAAATTCTTACCCGGGGATAAAATCTCAATGTTCTCTAAATTTGTTCTCATATTTTTATTTCCATGAATTAGCGGCTTTTGAAACGAAATCTCAAAACTCCTTTTATTATATAATATCGCTCTCTTTTATTCAATACTTACAAAAAGTTACTTTTTATGACATATTTAGCAATTTCAAAAATTTTTGTTATTTTTATATATATCAGAAAATAAGGAACTATATGAAAAAACACGGATTTACATTATCAGAAGTATTAATAACATTAGCAATTTTGGGCATTGTTGCCGTTTTGGCAATACCGATTTTAATGCAAGCTCAACAAGACAAAGAAGTTGCGGCAAAATTAAGCCTCGCACAATCTCTTTTGGCAAACGCTACTGAAATGGCGGAATTAAATACGGGAAAAATTGCAAATGTTGATTTTTCAAACCGTACAGCAAAAGATATCTATAATGACTATTATAAAAATACTTTGAAAATCACAAAATTTTGTTCTGAAGACTCAAGCGGAGACTGCTGGACACCGACAAAAGACTTTTTCGGTAAAACATTAGCAGCAGGCGGAAACACTTTCGGAATTACAGGTACGGTTCACAACGGATTTATCCTTCAAGACGGAATGAATGTAACAATAACAAAAGTTGACGAACTTGACGACAAATTTGGAATTGAATTAAACGATGAAGCCGCAGTCGTTTTTATGGTCGACATCAACGGTTCAAAAGCACCTAATTCAATGGGGCAAGATGTTTTTGCATTCATCCTCGACAAAAACGGAAAAATTATTCCGGCAGGAACAGACAACAATTCTTCAAATTGCAATCGAGGTTGTGACCTGGATGATGATTATTGGGATTGCTCGGCTAAAGTCTTAAAAGAAGAAAAAAGAGATTATATTTAAACACTAAAAAAGCCCCGTTTGGGGCTTTTCTATTAACCGAAAGTTTTGAATGATTTATCAACGTTCTTTTCGATAACTTTCTTAACGGAATCGATTTCAGTTTCAATTGCATTGTGTTCTGATTGGATTTGTTGCAATTCGAGTTCTAATTCCTTATCTTTTTGTTGCCAGTAATCAGTGAGGTATTCATATTCTGCTGTAACTGCCGCATCATCTGAAGTATCGAGTTCATCAACGATGTTGCCTACGCAAGAGTAATTGATTTCTTCATAACCTGTTTGATCTTCGTTCGGCTTCAATAAAGTCCAGTCACCGTTTCTCAATTGAGTTTCGAGGTATTCGTTATCGTTGCATCTGTCATCGTAGCAGTAAGGTTTGCTCAAGATTTCATCAGCTTCCGCATACATAGCATCTCTTGCTGCTTTTGCATCTGCATAACCATCGATGTAAGCTTCTTGGTTCATGAATTTGTTTGAATCAGAGAACTTGTAACCGTTTTCGTTCCAGTATGAGTTGAATTCAACTTCATTCATATTTTTTACGTTTTCCAAGAATGACTTGCTGTCAACTTCTTTACCTTCAGCATCAACGATAGGAGTTTCAAAACCTACCAATTGAGCAAAGTTTTGACCGTTTACTCTTGTTGCTTGCTTTTCACCGTGTTGACCTTCAATGTTTACCGTGAAATATTTTTTATCCAATGCTGCATCATATTCTGAATCAGCTTGTGCTTTTAAATCAGCTGCTAATTTTGCTGCATTTTCTGTTACCGGTTTAACAATTGCACCTTCTTTGTTAATCAAAGTGTAGCCTAAACCTGCAGGGTAAGCTGAAGTGATTGTCTTGTAATCCAAAGCAACTTTGTTTACTTCCGTACCGTTGCCTGTGGGTGTTGAGAACATCAATCTTCTGTTGTTGATACCTTCTGAGTAAGTCAAAGCTGCGTCTGACAATCTCTTTGCAATATCATTTCTTCTTTGGTTGATTTGTTGTGCTTGATATTCTTTATCGCTTTTTCTTGCTGTCAATTGTAAATATCTTGCTTGTGATGCTGAAAGACCCATCTTACTTACCTTTTTACTTACCTTACATATTTGTTATCGGCACAAATCCATGTAACTTTAATACTTTGAACCATTTTGTAACAAAATGTTAACGAAAATTTTCAAAAAAATCTCAATTCTCAAATTCAACATAAAATAACCACGTAAAACATGCAATTATCATGGCTTTTGACCGCTTCATAAAAATTTACAAAAGTATTTTACTATTTTTTAAATCTGACCATAAATTTTTGGAAACCTGACAAATTGGCCATAATTTTTTGGTTTATGAAGTCAGCTTTTTGCATAATTTTATTTTTTGTTTCGTTATCAGGGCAATAATTCAGAGCTTGTTTCAAGACTTCGAGAGCGGTTTTATAATCTTCCGTATCGCAGAGGCAATTGCAATAATCCATAGCGAGATTAACATCTTGCGGTTTTAATCTTCTTGCAATTGAATAATCGGCGATAGCTTCGTGAAGTTCGCCCAAATTTTGTTCACATTTTGCGGCACGATATCGCAAATCGGAAGAAGTTACATCAAATTGAGCCGCTTCTTTATAATATTTACAAGCATCTTTAAACTGATTATTAATGTAATAAATATCCGCGATTAAAGCGTAATACTCATTTGTATCGGGAGAAAGCGTAATTGCTTGTTTTACGAAATCAATTGCCTGTTCATACAATTTATTTTCTTTATAAATTTTAGCTTTCATAATATAAGCTTCGGGGGTATTTATGTCCAATTCAAGGATTTTGTCGATATTCTCGAGTGCATCCGAGAAGCGTTTTTGTTTAACATAAATTTCCGCAAGTTTAATATATGCAAAAATAAATTTATCATTTAGTTCAATCAATTTTTTGCATAATTTTTCGGCATCCGAGAATTTTTTTGCCTCAATATTGAAAATAACCGCTTCGCTAATGTATTCCGTTGACTCGGGAACAATTTTTATGGCAATATCAATAGCTTCAATTGCTTTTTCCCACCAACCCAATTTTTTAAATACTTGTGAACGAATATAAAGAGCCTCATCATTTTTAGGTTCTTTTTTCAAAACTTCTTTTAAAATTTGTTCTGCTTCAACGACATTATTTTCATCCGTCAAAATACGAGCTTTCAACACGAGAGCGTTAATATTTTCCGGATTAATTTTCAAAATACTTTCAATTTTTTCTTTTGCTTTTGAGATTTGTTTTGTTTGGTAATAGACCAAAGCGAGAGTATATGCGTAAAAGAGGTTATTAGGACTCAATTTTACGGCATTGTGATAATTTTCTTCAGCTTCTTTCATAAAGCCGTTAACCGAATATGCAGTTGCCAAAGAATAGTAATAAAGCGGATTTCGAGGATTTAATTTACAAGCTTTTGAAAAATTATTAATTGCCTCATTGATATTATCTTCAGCAATACAAATTTCTCCGAGGAGATAAAATGTTTTATGATTTGTTTTTGCAACGGGAGAAGAGAGTAGGGTTTGAGCAGCTTCTTTATATTTTCCCTCATCAAAAAGCAAATTAGCACAACTGAAAACAATATTGTAGTCAGATTTATCGTATTGTAATGATTTTTGGTACAACTCACGTGCTTTAACAGGATTTCCCAAAGCGAGATATGATGCACCTGCATAGAAATGAATTTTTGCATTTGTTGAATTAGCGACAATCGGTTTTTGATAAAATTCAATGACACCTTCAAAATCGCTTTCAAGGTACAAAACGTTCAATATTTCCGCAATATACGTAGGATTAAGGTCTTTTTCACAAATCGAACGTAAAAGCGGGAGAGCTTTTGTGACCAAATTTACCTGTTTATAAACTCTTGCGAGCTTAAATTTGACGGAAACATTATCGGGATCAAAAAGCAGAGCTTGTTCATAATATCTTATCGCCTTGTCCGTATTGCTCAATTCAAGATACAGACCCGCAATTTCAGCCAAAACTTCGGAACTTTCGGGATCAAGTTCCAAGGCTTTATAAAGATTTTCAATTGCTTGTTTAAAATTCCCCCCAGCCTTATATTCAAATGCTCTTTTTACGTATTGTGTCAAACTGCTGTCCGTCATAATCTCATTATAAATCTTAATTGAATTTCGGTAAAGAGCAAGTGTCAAACTCGTACAAATAGAGTATAATTTATACAGAGGTTATCAAAATGGGCAAAAAATTCAAAATACATTCACCATATTCTCTTTCTTCGACGCAAAAAGACTCGGTAAATGCTCTTGTAAAGGGATTAAATGAAGGAATGGATGCCCAAACTCTGCTTGGTATTACAGGTTCCGGAAAAACTTTCATCGTTGCGAATGTAATTGAGCAAATGCAAAAGCAAACTCTTGTAATTGCTCACAACAAGACACTTGCGGGGCAATTATACAATGAATTCAAAGAACTTTTTCCCGAAAATGCAGTAGAATATTTCATCAGTTATTACGATTATTATCAACCAGAAGCTTACATACCGAGAACAGACACATACATTGAAAAAACGGCATCTATCAATGATGAAATCGACCGACTTCGACACAACACAACGAGAAGCCTTTATGAACGCGATGATGTAATAGTTGTGGCTTCCGTAAGCTGTATATACGGTTTGGGACTTCCGGAAGCTTATTTCAAAGGTTCAACGACAATAAAAGTCGGTGACTGCATCGATAGAGATAATTTTTTACGCTATCTGGCAAGTGTCCGTTACACAAGAAACGACCTTGAACTCCAACGTTCATCATTCCGTGCAAAAGGTGATATCGTCGAAGTTATGCCGTCTTACGACAATAAAATTATAAGATTTTCTTTTTGGGGAGATGAAATTGAAGCAATTTTCAGAATTGACCAATTAACGGGAGAAATTTTGGAAACTCCGGACAAAGTTGTTATTTTCCCTGCAGTACACTATCTTTCGGATGATGACGACATTGATACAACAATTTCTATGATAAGACAAGAACTTCAATCACAAGTTGCTCAATTTGAGAGTGAAGGAAAATTAATAGAAGCACAAAGAATTTCACAACGTGTCAAATATGATATTGAAATGATGAAGGAAATGGGTTATTGCAACGGAATTGAAAACTACTCAAGAATTATCGAACGTCGCAAACCCGGAACACCGCCTGCAACACTTTTAGATTATTTTCAAAATGATTTTTTGACGGTAATTGATGAATCACACGTTTCAATTCCGCAATTAAATGCGATGTATAACGGTGACAGAGCAAGAAAAGATACACTTGTCGAATACGGTTTCAGACTGCCTTGTGCAAGAGATAACCGACCGCTCAAAGCTCAGGAATTTTGGAACAGGGTTAACCAAAAAATATTCATTTCAGCAACTCCTGCCGAATACGAAAGAAAAACTTCCTCACAATTAGTTGAACAAATTATCCGTCCGACCGGACTTTTGGATCCCGAAATTTTTGTTCGCCCGACATTAAATCAAATCGACGACATTATGGCGGAAATTCAGAACACAACCGACAAAAAAGGCAGAGTATTAATAACGACATTGACGAAAAAAACTGCCGAAGCTCTTTCGGAATACCTTATAAAAGAAGGGATAAAAGCACGTTATTTGCACAGCGAAATCACATCAATAGAAAGAATTGAGATTTTGCGAGACTTAAGATTGGGAGAATTTGATGTTCTTGTAGGTGTAAACCTTTTGAGAGAAGGGCTTGATATACCTGAAGTTTCTCTTGTTATTATTACGGACGCTGATAAAGAAGGATTTTTGCGTTCGGAAACAAGCCTTATCCAAACAATCGGTCGAGCAGCAAGAAATGCCGACTCGAAAGTAATTATGTATGCCGATAAAATTACGGACAGCATGAAAGTTTCCATCGATGAAACGGCAAGAAGAAGAAAAATTCAAATTGAATACAATAAAAAACACGGAATTACACCAAAAACGATTATCAAACCCGTAGAAAACAATCTTCTTACGATGTTGGCAAGTTTCAGAAATGTTGAAGATGTTGTCGCGGAAAGTATGGCTCAAAACAATGTTGAAACAAAAGATTTGCCGAAACTTATCGCACAACTTGAAAAAGAAATGAAAAAATCGGCAGGTCTTCTTGATTTTGAAAGAGCTGCCGAAATCCGTGATAAACTTGCTGCGTTAAGGAACTTACAAAATTAGTATTTTCCGTAATCCCTATCGTCTTTATCCATAAGTAATTCTTGGTCCATAATTTTGCCTGCATCATCTTCATATTCAACTTTGCGGCAAAGTACCATATTTTCCATAAACATTTGTGAATAATATTGAGTTATTATCAACAATGATAATGTTACAAAGAAAATAACAACCAAAACAAAGATGTATTCATAACCGTTGCCGTAAAACATCATATGAGCAAGGTATCCGAACGGATAAAAGATAACTGCCGAAATAATAGCAAGCATAAGGAAAAGAGGAATTGTTTTTCCGACAAAAGAACCAAAAGTTTTGAATAATGAAATTAATTTGTATGAGTGCAACGGGTTGTATTTATTAACATACAACGTCATCTGTACTGCTAAAAATCCCCAAAGGATTAACTCAACAATAGAAACGAGGGTAATTGTTCCGCTCATCGGAAGTCCCTTATTGACCCCAATCATGTACAAACAATATCCGACATAACTCATCAACGCAGCCATCGGTACCAATGCAAATAATGAACCGACCCCTACGAAAAAGATTTTAAACGGATTTAAAAACCCCGGAAGCAGGATGTCTTCTTCATTAATAAGATTGTGAGCGGCAACAAACAAATAGCCGAAATAAAATACCAACAGAGCATACGCAACAATTGCCCATGTTGAAAACCAATCCCCAAGATTCATCAATACCTGATAAACGGGATAAGAAACAATGACCGATAGGGTTGCAATTTTAAGAAAAGAATGTCTTGTGCCCAATACGGTACGAAAAGCATCTATAACTGAAGCCATATCTTTCTCCAATTTTCTTCAAACTCTTGAAATATTATACCCTATTTTTATGATTTTGTGCAAGAGCCTTATTGTTGAATATAAAAAAATGAGTTATTATATATAATAATTCTTGGAGATAATCGTGAAAGAGAAAAGCCGAAAAATCATATCATTAATAGTTTGCGTAATGATTTCGTTCTGTTTTTTCACTGAACAAAGTGCTTTTTCCGATGTCGAAAATCAAGACACTATGACGATGATAGATGTTGAGAAAGATGAAGAAGAAAATTTTGATGCCCAAGAAAGTATCGATAGTGAATTGTTTGACGATTCTGATTACGAAGAATATGATGTTTACACGGTAGAAGACGATACTGAGGAGGAAGAAGATACAACGGAAATGATTGTCCTCGCTCCCGAAAATCTTCCGAGTAAAAAATCAGGACGAGTTCTCAATGCAACAATCGAAAAAAGTTATTCGTTCCGTTCGGTAGAAGCTTTTAACACTATTTGGGATAACTCGGCAAACTTCAGAACAACATACAGAACAACCCCGTCTTTAATGCAAACGGCACCTTCCGTTATTCACGCGGCAAATTACAGACTCCGTCCGGATGAAAATACGGCGGTTTATTGGGGACATTCTTCTTTGTCTGACCAAGATGACGTTTCCGTAGGATTTGTGGGAAGACTTGAAAGTTCTTACGATACAGGGATGAAAATCAATACAAAATTAGGCAAAGTTAACGTGTCAACGGGTATTTATGAATCTTTGGAAACAAACAATCCCGCAGGCGGTGTTGTATTTTCAAGCGATTATATGAACATCAAAGGAACAAAAGGTTCTGTTAAAGTCGGCGGTGGCTTTTATTCAAATGAATGTTTTGACAATACTTCCTCAAGAAACTCGGGTGGATTTTTTGCACAATATAAACAAGGCAAATTCAGTATCGGTGCACAAATCGGACAAACGGAAAGTTCAAGCAAGGAAGGAAATTACAACACAAGTTTATACATAACTCCGAAGTATCAACTTTCAAAATCACTCTCAATTTCGAGCAAAATAGCCTCTCACGTTGATGAAAATTATACCCAACAAGAATTCGGAGTTACATACAAACCCTTTAAAAACAACCCGAACGAAGTCTCTTTCAGTGTTAATGCCACATTATACAACGGCGAAGGCACAACAAATAAACAAAGACTTAAATTCAGCACGGAATTCAAACTATAAACACGAAAAAAGTCGGTACAAAAAATACCGACTTTTAATTTTTCATCAACAAATTATGCTTCTATACCTTCTTCACCAAGTGCAGGTTTTTTGCCTAATTTTTTAAGGACTTCTTCTTCACCGCCGTCACCCATACCGACCGCATTAAGAACAGGGGTTGCAACTTGGTCAACGGTTTGAGTAATTTTCGATGCGGCACCGTCCGTAACATCATCTATTTTGCCCATAACTTTTCCGACTTGACCTTTTGTGACAGTATCAGCAGCTTGGAAAACGCTATTCAATGCACCACCTTTACCCTCTTTTTCATTTTGGGCAAAAATACTGTCTTGATTAATACCTGCAGCTTTCGATGCCGTATTAATCATATCCGAAGCCTGAACAACTTTTCCAGCAACTTCGACACCTTTTTTTATCATAGCCGGATTAATCATAATTAACACTCCTTTTTAATTCACTTACCTTAATTATATAAACAATTTTTAGAACAAACAATTTCGGCATGCGAAAAAATTTTTACATTTTTAAACAAAAAAAAAGAGAGCCTAAAAAGACTCTCTTTTCTAAAGTTTTTGGTGATAAATCACATAGCACCTTCAACGATTTTTACAAAGCTGTCAGCTTTCAAAGAAGCACCGCCAACCAAAGCACCGTCAATATCAGATTGAGCCATTTGTTCTTTGATTGTTTCGGGTTTTACGCTGCCGCCGTATAGAATTCTGATTGCATCTGCAGCTTCTGCACCTGCAACTTCTTTAACGGTATTTCTAATCATAGCGATAACTCTGTTAGCTTCAGCTGAATCGCAAGTTTTGCCTGTTCCGATAGCCCAAATCGGTTCGTAAGCGATGATAGATTTTGCAACATCTTCTGATGATAAATCTTTCAAAGCGTTTTTAATTTGTGAAGCGATGTGAGCATCTGTAACACCTGACTCTCTTTGTTCAAGAGATTCACCGCAGCAGATGATAGGAACTAAACCGTTAGCCAAGATTGCTTTTGCTTTTTTGTTAACCATTTCATCTGTTTCAGCAAAGTATTGACGTCTTTCGCTGTGACCGATGATGATGTATTCACAACCTGCATCAACCAACATTTCAACAGATGCTTCACCGGTGAATGCACCGCTTTTTTCAAAATAACAGTTTTGAGCGGCGAGTCTTACTTTACCGCAACCGCAATCTTTAAGAGCTTTGTTTGCAACATACAATGATGTAAATACAGGAGCAACAACAACTTCGGGAAGTTTTTCTTTGTCGTAATCTTTCAATCCTGCCATAACACCATTTACTAAATCTTTTGCTTCTGCTTGCAACTTGTTCATTTTCCAGTTGCCGGCAATAACGGGTCTTCTTGTCATATTTTAAATCCTCATTTTAAGTACTTTCGGGATAAACCCACATCCTCAAAATACCTCAAACACATTTTTTTCGCAACTTAAAGAACAAAAAATTTGTCTTGTCGGGGGTTATTTTTTAAAAAATTTGTGTCATAATAATAATGCCTCACTCGGGTATTTATTTTGTTCCTACATTATGATTAATCGGGAGAGTAAGCTTCTTATAAGCCATGCAGTAGACCTGTCGCTGTAACAGGAAACGGATTGACTTAGGCACTCACCCACCTGCGAGACTCGCAGGCAACAAAATCATGCTCGGGCGGGGCTTTTTCGTGCGAAAACAAAAAAAGAGGACTTTTTCAAGCCCTCTTTTTTATTAACACTATTTGTGTTATTCTTAATTAACACTATTTGTTGTACTCTTGAATATCTTGCACCTCAAGCAAAAACACTATTTGTTGCAAAGTTCTTTATACATTTGATAGTATTCTTTTGCACTCTTATCCCATGAATAATCATAATTCATAGCGGAGTTAATCATAGCGTTTCTTGTGTCTTTATTGTGGTAAACACCGATTGCACAATAGATTGCTTGCATCATATCCCAAGAATCATATCTCCAGAATTTGAAGCCGTTGCTGTTATCCAAAGGATATCCGACGATTGTGTTATCCAAACCGCCTGTTGCACGGACAATCGGCAACGAACCGTATTTAAGAGCAACTAATTGGCTAAGACCGCAAGGTTCAAATTTTGACGGCATCAGGAACATATCCGAGCCTGAGTATATCTTGTTAGCCAATTTTCCGTTATAACCGATATAAACTCTGATATTTTCAGAAGTTTTGCAGAGCCAATCGAGGTATTCTTCATAGCGTTTTTCGCCTGAACCCAAGATAATGAGTTGAGCGTCCATGTTGCGAAGTTCGTGTTCAGCTGCGTAGAACAAATCCAAACCTTTTTGGTCAACAAGTCTTGAAACAAAGCCGATAACAGGTTTTTCGGGGTAATAAGGAAGGTTAAATTCTTTGCAAAGTTCTTTTTTGCATTCAGCTTTACCTTTTTCAAAAGTTTTTGAAGTGTAATTTTTTGTAATTGATTTATCTTTAGCAGGGTCAAATACAGAGTAATCGATACCGTTCAATATACCTCTGATTTTGCCTTGATTGCAGCGGAGAGTGTAGTCCATACCTTCGCCGTATTCGGGGGTCAAAATTTCTTCTGCGTACTTAGGTGATACCGCAACGATTCTGTCTGAGTAGTTAACTGCACCTTTAAGCCAGTTCAAACTTCCGAAATGTTCGCAGCCGTAGCTGTGGAATACGTCGCAGATATACATATTTGCAAAATTTAAAATGTCATAACTGTATTGACCTTGATATGCAAGGTTATGGATTGAGAATACGCATTTTGTATCTTTATAGAATTCATCGTATCTGTAACTGTTTTTGAGATAAATCGGAATCATCGCAGTATGCCAATCATTGACGTGGAAAATGTCTGGTCTGAAGTTAATTCTCTTTGCATATTCTAAGCAAGCAAGCGAGAAACATACGAAACGTTCTTGTTCATAACGGTGGTCGATGTTTTTCGGATAAACTTCGTGCGTGCAGCCGAAATATTTATAGTTTTCAATAAAATAAACATCAATGTCCGTACCGGGCAATTTTGTCGTTCTCAAAGTGAACGTATAGAGTGCGTTTCCGAAACGGATAGACATTTCGGAACCCGGAACTTCTTTAATTCCGTATTTTTCTTGGTCGATAGAACCGATAAAAGGTGCAAAAATTTTGATGTTGCAACCTAATTTGCGAAGTGCTTTCGGCATACTTCCCATAACGTCCGCAAGTCCGCCAACCTTTGTGAACGGTGCTATTTCAAATGTTGAGTATAAAATATTCATGCTGCCTCCTATTGTTGAGCCAAATATTGTAATGACATTTTTAAAATTTCTTCTGAATTAATTTTTTCGCCGCAAGCCGAAAGTGCATACTTGATTGAATTTTCGACTTCTTCTCTTGAATATCCCAAAGAGAAAAGAACATTCTTCGCATCAACCGCACACTCGGGTTCATTTTGCGTAACATCGGTCGCTTCAGGAATTAAATAATCCTGACGAGCCAATAATTTATCCTTTAATTCTAAAACGATTTTCTGAGCCGATTTTTGCCCAATTCCCTTCGCTCTTGATAATTCTTTGTAATTTTCCTTAATAACTATACCGATAAGTTCACTTACGGAAAACTCATCTACAAGCGTCAATGCCGCTTTTACACCGACACCCGATACAGTTTGTAATATTTCAAACAAATCTCTTTCTTCTTTATGCAAAAAACCGCACAAGCTCATAGAATCTTCCCGATGAATTAACGAAACATAAATTTTGACATCGGAATTAAGCTCGGGCATCTCAGAAAGCGTTCTCTCCGTTGTTTTCGCAAGATATCCGATACCGCCTGTTTCAACAGTAATTGAAATTCCTGTCGGCAGATTTTTTTTTGAAGTTAAAAGACCTTTAATATAATCGTACATTACAGTTACAATAATAACCTATATTCCGATTATTTTGCAAATCTTATTTTTGTTCAATTAAAGTATTGTAAATTTCCAACATTTTTTCGGCTTGTTTATTGTTTTTCAATTTTTTATATGTATAAGCCAAATTGTAATAAAAATCAGGTTCGGATGTTTTAAAAGATACCGCACGCATAAATGCCGTTTTTGCCCGAGAATACTCATCAAGAGCTAAATACGCATTCCCTAAATTATACCACGCATAAGGAAAATCTTTTTTAATTTTCAAGCATTTATTATACGACATTATCGCGGAATAAAACTTTTTCCCCTTTAACTGCAAATTTCCGAGATTGTAATAAGCCTTGTAATTCATCGGATCAACTGAAATGGCTTTTTCTAAAAGATATGTTGCATCTAAATCACGACCATAATCTTCCGTAATATTTGCCGCCAATAACCAAATTTCGGAATCTCTCTTTGCCTCGGGAATTTTGGATATCATTTGATAAGCTTCTTTAACCCTGTTCGTGTTGTATAAAACAACAACTTCCTTTTTCATAACCTCAAAATCTTCATCCGCCGCAAAACAAACTTGCGAAGATAAAATAAAACTTATTGCCAATATTAAATTTAAAAACTTTTTCATACTTCCCATAACAATATTATATTATCTTTTCTTCAGTTTATGAAAAAATTTATAAGATTTTTTGTAAACAATTGTAAAAAATAATACATAAAAACCATGAAAAAGTAAATAAATTGGGGGATTTAGCGTTTATTAAAGTATCGGAGATAGAAATGTTAGCAATTGACGTAAATTATGCATATCTTAAAAAAGCATTCGGAATTGACACGAAGCGTCTTAATTCTGCATTTTTGTCAACAATTGATGAATTTATGGAAGAAGAAGCCGTTCAAGGCAATACGCAAGCCGCAAACTTTGAACGTGACGTATTCAGTGATCCTGATTCAATTTTGGAATTGTATCAATTAACAAGTCCTAAAAACAGATTTTTACTTTTAAAGCAAATGAAACCGGCTCAATTGCAAGAAATTATGCAATATTTGGAACCGGAAGTTTTGTATAACGCACTCAGATATATCAATCAAGATAAATTGATGAAAATTGTCAGCGAACTTCCTAAAGAAAAGTTGGCAACCGTTGTATTTAACAGTTTTTCAGCCGAAAAATTCTTAAAAGTTACTAACGAAAAAGAAATTAATAAATTTTTCCAATCTCCGAAAATTGAAAAAACTAAAATCTTAAATTCCGTTGCTACTTTGGAACAAGATAAATTGCAAAGTATGATGGAAATTATGACAGGTGAACCTTGCAAACACTGCGATTCAAGAGAAGTTCAAGAAAAATTGGCTGCTTTGGATGACAGAAAATTCCAAAAAACTTTGTTATCATTCACTCCTGAAACAAAGTCCGCAATGGTTTTGGGAATGGTTGAAGAAAATCCGGAATACCTTATGGAATTCTCAACAGAAGCTATGATGAAACCGCTTTCTCAACTTGAAAAACCCGAATTCTTGAAAACATTGAGCGTTCTTGAACCGCAAGATCACTTGGAAATGTTGTCTGCATTACCGAAAGATGTAATGCCGATGGTTGTTTCTCAAATTGACCCCGAAGTTTTTGCTCAAATCTTAAGCAAGAACTTCCAAGAGTTATTAAAACAAGTCGCCCTCTAATCAAGTCAGAGAGCGATTGCATACGGTAAATTAAATTAAGGGATTAATATTATGAAAAACTTTATACATTCCATTTTTTCTTTAATTTTTCAAAAGTCTTATCAGACCGCATTTGTACGAGTTCACTATTAATAAATCGTTTCAAACTTGCGGCTTCAGGGGTTGATTTAAAGGCAATTCCGTAATATTCAACCGATAATTTTTGCGGGAGAATTTTGTAACCTTTATAATCCATCAAAAATCCTCTAAGCAAAGCATCATCTGAAACCATCGCTTCCGCTTCACCTTTGGCAAAAGCGTCAAAACATTCTTGTCTTGACTTGTAGCCAATTAAAATTGCGGCAGGAGCAAATTTTTTCGGTGTTTTTTCTGCCGTGGATGTCAATCTGACCATAACTTTTCGGTCATTCAAGTCTTTAACCGTTTTTATCGGACTGTTATCCTTAACAACTATTGTTTGTCCGGTTGCATAATAAGGGTCTGAAAAATCAACCGTCATAAGACGTTGTGGTGTTATTGTCATTACGGAAATTACAAAATCCACCTTTCCTTCAGAAACAAGTGCTATTGACTGAAATCCGTTTGATTTAACAAAACGAACCTTATTTTCATCTCCAAATTGAGCCAAAGCAAGTCTTTTAGCTATATCAATTTCAAATCCTGCGGGTTTTCCTGTTTTTGAATCAATAAAACCAAACGGTTTTGAATCCTGACTTACACCTACAATAAAATATCCGCGTTCTTTTGCTGCCTGCAAAACATCAACATCTTTTTCTTCTTTCGGTTCTAATGCACAGCCGGTCAACAAAAATAACGATGTTAAAAAGATAAAACAAAGTAATTTTTTCATATTCAACCTCTCTGTTAATATGATAATACAAATAAAACTTTAAACAAACCGTTTGTTAAAAGTATGACATTCTTTGAAAAAACGGTATAATCTTTATTATGAAGAAGATTTTTGCGATTTTTATTATAGCAATTTTGACAATGGGGGCAGGCTACGAGGGAACTTTGCCTGATCTTGAGTCGGAAATGAGTTATAAAATCAAATCCAAAAAAGTTAAATATCCGCCTTTAAAAACCAGTGACAAAGAACCGAAACGATTACAAAAGGTTCCTAAAGAAGATAAAGAATACGTTGATATCATTGTAAAAAAAGGCAGAACTGCCGAGTATGTCAAGGATATTCAGCCTGTAATTACTTTGCTTGAAAAATTCAAAACATATATAGAAGATGAAAAAAATATTCAACTTTTTAATGCAATCGCAAGCAATTATATTGACCATGCCTACTACATACAAAACAAATATGCCAATCGACCTGAACATTTTTACGCTTCTTATCGGGCTATGATTTCTCTTGCTGATGATGCAAGACAAGTAGCTTCATTGAAATCCGAAGGACTTGTTTACACAAGATACATGCCTTATTCCGATGAAGGAGATACATACTCACCCGCAAACATAAGAAAAGAATGCGATAAACTTTTAAAAAATATTTACGATACACTATACGTCCTTAAGAACTTGGATTAATCGGTTCGGTAATGTCGTTTTTCATGTTTTTGTTTATTTTTAAACAAAAAGTGAGGAAACATGAAATATTTTTTGACGATAATTTTCATTTGTGTTTTTATCGCACCTTGCAACGCTTTTAGCCTTTTTGGCGATGAAAACGGCATATACAGAAATGATATTGCAAATGCCGAAAGATTACTTTTCGGACGAAAAAACTCTTTTCACTCCCAAGAAAATCGCCTCGGTTTGCTTGAAAGAGAACTTTTCGGAACCGTTCAATCAGGCTCGGTTCATGACAGAATTTCTCTCATAAACAGAGTGCTTGCAAGCAGGGAATTTAACAACCAAGCTTACTCTTCTCCGGCTAAAATCAACAGAATAAAAAGAAATATTTTCGCCAGCAGAAATTATAATCATAATAATTACAGAAGAAACGTTCGCAACCACGGCAGAATGACAAGTTTTGAACCGCCAATTCACGAACCTCCGACTCCAAACTTCTATTCTTCCGAACGAAATTTTCATCATCCTTATCGGCAAACACAAAGAATAAATACAAAAATCCCGCAACCTTACGGCTACGGGAATAATCGGTTTTCACCAAGAATGCGATTTAACAATTAGTCAAATACATACGGTAACAATGAAGCTTCTCTTGCTCTTTTTACCGCTCTTGCAAGCAATCTTTGGTGTTCTGCACAGTTGCCTGTAATTCTTCTCGGAAGAATTTTACCTGCTTCTGTTAAGTATTTTCTGAGTTTTTGAGCATCTTTGTAATCGATAACTTCGATTTTATCTGCACAAAAACTGCAATTCTTTCTTTTTTTCTTATCTTGTTGTTCTCTTGCCATTTTATATTCCTTTACTTTCTATCCGTTAAAAGGGGATTTCTTCTTCGCCGATTAAATCATCTGAAAAATCTTCTTCAGCGAATTTTGCTATCTGTTTGGGGGCTTCACCTTTCGAAGATGAACCTCCGACTTTTTCAAACGATGAAAGTTCGAGTTCCATAACTCTTTTATCATCACCGTTTTCATCTTTAGCAGCACCGATTCTTAATTTACCGTCCGCTACAACTCTGTCACCTTTAGAAAGAGTTTGTTCTACTGTTTCTGCTGCCTTTCCCATGGAAATTACTCTTATCAACAAATCATCATTTCCGTCAACTTGAAGTGTGAAAAACGTGATTGCGATATTGTTTTGAGTAAATCTTTTTTCGGGAGCACGGAATACCGTACCCGAGAATGTTGCTTTACAAACCGTCATTCCCGCCTACGCTTTTACTTTTGAAAGTTCCATAAACATCATTCTTACGATGTTGTCGTTCAATCTCAATTGTCTGTTGAATTCTGAAACTTTTGAACCTTCTAATTCAAGCTTCAAGATTACTTGGTATGCATCTCTGTAATTGTTGATGTCATAAGCAAGTTTCTTTCTGCCGTTCAAATCTGTGTCGATTACTTTTCCGCCCAAATTTACTACTGAATCAGCGATTTTGTTTACTACGTTTTGAACATCTTCTGAATCAATATTAGGCTTAATCATTAATAATAATTCGTATGCTTTCAATTTATTTCTCCTTGAAAATTAATATTATTCATAAAAAATGTATCATGAACATTTTTTTATTTCAAATACATTTTATAAAACTTCACATCTTACGGGATTTTATGCCAATCTTGTTATCAAATATTGAACGGCACCTCTGTTTTCATCGAACACTTCACCGGCAAATTCCGATGCTTTTTCAAGTTCCGACAAGTCCGAAAACCACAAATCAAGTGTTTGATAAAATTCTTCTTTATCCTTGGCAACAACCGCCGCACCTTTATCCGTCAATATTTTATAAATATCTTTAAAGTTTGCAACGTTAGGTCCGGAAACGACGGGTTTATTCCAAATATTTGCTTCAAGAGGATTGTGTCCGCCTGGACCGAAGAAACTTCCTCCGATATATGCAACTGAGCAGAACGAGAAGAACTTTGCAAGTTCTCCCATTGTATCGCCCAAAATCACGTCAAACTCGTCAAAATTGGCATTTTGACTGACTCTTCCCACTGAAAAACCGTATTTTTTAATCAATTCAAAAACGGAATCAAATCTTTGCGGATGACGAGGTGCGATGAGCATTTTCACCTCTCCGTGTTTTTCTTTCAATCTTTTAAATGTTTCAAGTGCAATTTCGTCTTCGCCTTCGTGGGTACTTGCCGCAATCAAAACGGGGTAATGAACGTGGAAACGACATCTCAAAGCGTATTCTTCTTCACCGTTCATATTTCTGTTTATGTCAAATTTTAAATTTCCCATAAATTCAACTTTATTAACGGGAGCACCAATGTCGATAATTCTTTGACAATCAGTCTTTGTTTGCATAAGAATTTTTTCATAAAGGCAAAGTACCCGTTTGAAAACAAAAGAAAATTTCTTATATCCGTTGTATGAGTGCGGAGAAATTCTTCCGTTTGCAATATAAACTTTAATTCCTCTTTTATTTGCTTCATACACAAATGCGGGCCAAATTTCAGTTTCGGCAATTACAATCTTTTCAGGATTATACTTGTCAAAAAATGAATTTACGGAGAAATCAAAATCGAAGGGAAAATAGGTTATTTCATCTGCGATATCTTTAAAAATTTTGCAAGCTATATCGTGACCTGTTTTTGTCGTATTGGTAATGACGATTTTTCTTTCGGGATATTTTTGTCTGTATGCTTTTACGGTATCGGCAATTGCATTTGTTTCACCAACGGAAACTGCATGGAATACCGTTGTTTTTTCTCCGTTAAGATTGTTTTTATAAAATCCTAATTTTTCAAAAAATCCTGCTCTGAATTTCGGTTGAACAGCAAGTGCTATCAGTATTACAGGCAGCAATACCAATGCAATTAAAAATATCAACATTTCATAAATTATAAACATTATTTCTCCTGTTATTCTTCACTTGAAGAAGTGTCATTTGAATCATAAATTTGATTAACTTCACTGTTTTCTTCAGTCGGATTAATAATTTGGATACCGAATTTTGAACGGAAAATATGTTTTACCGTATCACTTTGAATTTCATACATCATTTTGTTAAACAAATCATATGCTTCTTTTTTATATTCAATAAGCGGATCTTTTTGACCGTATGCTCTCAAGCCGATTCCGTCTCGGAGCATGTCAATATTGTGCAAGTGGTCAATCCATTTTGCATCGATTACTCTGAGCAAAATGTCTCTTTCCATTGAACGCATTACATTATCGCCTTCAAACGGAACTTGCGGTTCAAAATCTTCTTCATACCTTGAAATAATATCATTGTAGAACTTAACGATTTGAAGTTCGTGTGTTCTGTAAGCATCGTCAAGAAGTTCTTTTGTCTTGTCGTAAATATTTTCAAATCTTAAACTCATAATATCTTTCGGTTCAATTTTGCCGGTAAGCTGCGGAGCAAGAGAAATGAGTTCTTTCACGAGAGTTTCAATATCTTCTTTTGTATAATCGGCAGGATCCATGCCCGGAGCGATGTAACTTTTGAGCAATCTGTCGAGTTCGCAATCAATCATATATAAGATATCTTCATAAAGATTTTCACCTTGAAGAACGCGACGTCTTTGGGCATAGAATTTTTCTCTTTGCATATTCATAACATCGTCGTATTCAAGGACATGTTTTCTTATATCAAAGTGATAAGTTTCAACTTTCTTTTGAGAAGACTGAATTTGTCTTGTGATAAGCGGTGATTCAATTGCCATATTTTCATCGGCATTAATCATATCCATCAACTTAACAACTTGGTCTCCGCCGAAAATTCTCATCAAATTATCTTGAAGTGACAAGAAAAATCTCGTTGAGCCGGGGTCTCCCTGACGTGCTGCACGACCACGCAATTGGTTATCGATACGTCTTGATTCATGTCTTTCCGTACCTATTACGTGCAAACCGCCCAATTCTACAACCTTTGCGTGTTCTGCATCCGTAACGGCTTTTGCCTTTTTATAAATTTCATCTTTAATTTTTTGATAATCGGGATTATCTTGGGTAATTCCTTTGGCTTTAAGTTCTTCATAAGCCATATACTCGGGGTTACCACCCAAAAGAATATCGGTACCTCTACCTGCCATGTTTGTTGCAATTGTCACCGCACCCAATCTTCCCGCTTGAGCAATAATAAACGCTTCGCGTTCGTGATGTTTTGCGTTCAAAATGTTATGTTTAATACCTTTTTCTTTCAACAATTTTGAGATATATTCTGATTTTTCAATACTGATTGTACCAACCAAAACAGGTCTTCCGATTTTGTGCATTTCGATGATTTCGTCACAAACCGCCTGATATTTACGAACTTCTGTTTTGTAAATAACATCGGGCAAGTTTATTCTGATATCGGTTTTGTTTGTCGGAATAACGGTTACGGGCAAGTTGTAAATCTTTCCGAATTCAGCTTCTTCAGTCAAAGCAGTACCTGTCATGCCCGAGAGTTTCGGATAAAGTCTGAATAAGTTTTGGAAGGTAATGCCAGCAAGGGTTTGAGTTTCATCTTGAATTTTCAAGCCTTCTTTTGCTTCGACTGCTTGGTGAAGCCCGTCAGACCAACGTCTGCCGTCCATCAAACGTCCCGTAAATTCATCGACAATCATAACTTCGCCGTTTTTAACAACGTAGTCGATATCCACTTTATAAAGTTCTTTTGCTTTCAAGGCTTGGAGTAAGTGGTGAGCGTATTGAGTTGAAATATCAAACAAATCTTTTACGTTCAAAAGTTCTTGTGCTCTATCGATACCTTCTTCCGTCAAAATAATATTTTTATTTTTTTCATCAATTTCATAATCTTTAACAGCAGTCAATTGAGGAGCAATTTTAGCCATTGTGCGGTAAAGTTCCGCCGATTTATCCAAACGTCCGCTGATAATAAGAGGAGTTCTTGCTTCATCGATTAAGATACTGTCGACTTCATCGATAATAGCGTAATTAAAAGGTCTTTGAACCATTTGCTCAATGCTTGCCGCCATATTATCACGCAAATAATCGAAACCGAATTCATTATTTGTTCCGTATGTAATATCACATTCATAAGCATGCTTTTTAAGAGCAAAATCGTCATAATTTGTTCTGTCAGAAAGAACAACACCAACGGTCAAACCTAAAAACTTATAAATTTTTCCCATCCAATCGCTATCACGTTTTGCGAGGTAATCGTTAACGGTAACGATATGAACACCCTTGCCTGTCAAGGCATTGAGGTATGCGGGAAGTGTTGCAACCAAGGTTTTACCTTCACCTGTTCTCATTTCTGCGATATGTCCTTCGTGCAAGAAGATACCGCCTATTAACTGAACATCGAAGTGACGCATGTTGAGAACTCTTTTGCCGGCTTCTCTTACTACCGCAAAAGCGTACGGCAATATTTTATCAAGAGCTTCTTTTTCAAGTTTTTTATCTTCTTTCGGATCGGAAGATGTTTTTCTTTGAGCAAGTTCTTTTTTAAATTCATCGGTTTTTGCTCGGAGTTCTTCATCCGAAAGTACTGCCATTTGTCCTTCAAGCGAATTTATAAAATCGATTGTCGGTTGTACTTTTTTTATTTTTTTCTCATTAGGGTCGCCAATTAATTTCAATAAAAAATCTAACATATAATTTTATCCTCTTTGATATTCAGTTTATCATAAATATGATATAATTTATTTTATAACAGAATTATTTAACAGTCTAAAATTTAATATTTTAAGGAGTTTTATGGAAAACTTTTTTGTCGGGCAAGATTTAAACGAACTTTTCAACGCAATCGTTTCTTCTATTTGGTTCAGTCTTGTGATGAGAATTATCATTCTTTTGATAATTTTGAGAGTTGCAGATGTAATAATCAACAAAATCAGTCGAAGAATTTTGGCAAAAACAAGAGATTACGAAGCAAGAAAGCAGATTGAGACATTGTTTCACCTCGGCAAAAACATAACAAACTTCATCTTGATATCACTTGCAATACTTGCTTTTCTCGGCAAATTAGGTGTTGATGTAAGACCAATGCTTGCAACGGCGGGAGTTGCCGGATTAGCCGTAGGTTTTGCGGCAAAAAGATTTTTGGAAGATTTGATTGTCGGTATTATCATCATTATGACGGGACAAATCAGAATGGGGGATTTCGTTGAAATTGCAGGCAAAACAGGGACTGTCGAAAACATTGATATAAAACTTGTCACTCTGCGTGATACAAACGGAAATATTCATTACATCAGAAACGGTTTGATTGACATAATTACAAACTATTCACGAGACTACTCCTATGCTCTTTTGGATATGGGTGTTTCGTACGATTCCGACCCCGACAAAGTTATGGCGGTTATGAAAGATATTTTTGATAACGAATTGAAAACTCAACCCGAAATGGCGGAAAAAATTATTTCCGATATCGAACTCATCGGTTTGGAAAGATTTGAGGATTCAAGCATCGTCATCAGAGTAAGAATTAAAACTCATCCGAAACAACAATGGGCAGTTCAAAGAGAATTTAACAAATTAATATTAAAACGATTTAAGGAAGAAAATATCGAAATTCCTTATCCTTACAGAAGCGTTTTGGTTACAAACGTTGAAAAAGCTTAAATTATTTGTCAAAAAAGTTTTTTATCAGTCTGAACCAAATTTGAGGACGGGAATAGAACTTGAAAATTGCACTATTTTTTGCCCGAATTAAATCATTTTGACTCAATTTTTCACTCAAAACTTTTTGTTCATTGTTCTTTTGGTTATTTTCATCAGGAAAAATACTCAAAATATTGAAATCCGCCAATGTTAATTTTAAAGAAATTGCGTATTGAATAGTTTGTTTTATCGTTTGTTTCGTTTCGCCTTCAAGTCCGAAAATAAAAAATCCTTTCGTTAAAATTCCGCAATTTGAGGCTAATTCTACGGATTTTTTTATCAAATCAAGATTTTCGTTTTTAGAAATATTTTTCAATATTTCGGGATTTGCGGACTCAATACCATAGGCAATACAATAGCAGCCTGCTTTTTTCATCATTTGCATTAATTTTTCATCCGTAAATTCCGCCCGTATTCCGTTTGGGCAGGTGAATGAAATTTTAATTTTTCGCTCAACAATCAACCTGCAAATTTCATAAGCATGCTCTCTTTTCAAAGTAAAATTGTCATCTTCAAAATGAATTTCTTTAACCCCAAACTTTTTAACGAGAAATTCAATTTCATCGACTACATTTTCGGGAGACCGAAATCTGATTTTTCTCTCATAAAAGGCGGGACTTTGACAAAACTTGCAAGAAAAAGGGCATCCTCTTGTTGTTGCAATAATTCCAATCGGATATTTTTTTGAAATTTCCCCGCTAATAATCGGATACTTATCAGGGGGCATTTGTTCCCAGTCCGGAAACGGCAAATCGTCAAGATTTTCTACCTTTTCACCTTTTAGAGGAACCTCCGGAAGATTTTTTAAATTATAAATCCCCAAAATCCCCTCTCCGTCAAAATTTGCATCCAAAAGTTTTTTAAGAGCAATTTCTCCTTCTCCCAAAGAAACATAATCCGCCTGAGTATCAATAAGTGTTTGTTTCGGATTGAAAGTCGGATGAACCCCGCCAATAAAGACCTTTTTGCCTTCATTTTTCAACATTTTGGAAAGTTCGACAACCTCATTATAAAAAAATGACAGGCAAGTAATTCCGACGGCGGAAATACCTTGTTTATCAATAATTTCAACAACTTCTTTATTTGAAAGATTATCTCTCAATGCGTCAATTATCAAAACTTCATGCCCGTATTTTTCGGCATAACTTGCCAAATATCCCAATCCCAAAGGAGGTGTAATATATTTTGAATTATAATTTACTCTTACAAGTGCAATTTTCATAATATATTATGATTTCACGACGTCTTTTTTGTCTTTATCGGTAATAATTATGAGAACACCGCAAAGGATAGCAAGCATGCCCAAAATAATTTTGAAAGTAAGTTGTTCGTGGAAAAAAATTACGCAAAGGAACATGGCACTGACAGGTTCAAGGGAGCTGACAATAGCGGCAAGAGTAGGACCAATCAATTTTATGGCTTTATTCAAAGTATCGATTGCCACAATTGTCGGCAAAATAGCCAACATTAAAACATCTATCCATAAAATCGGAATATCTATCGGTTTTAATAATGTCAAAAATTTCAAATTATAAACAAAAACCGAAAGTCCGAAAAACATAACGTAAAAAGTCAATTTAACGGTATTTAATTTTTTCAGAACGGGATGAACTTTAATCCCGACCATATAAATCGCATATGTCAATGAAGAAAGGATTACAAGCGATAATCCCGTCAAATTCAAATCCTGACCGTCTTTTCCTTTATAAAAAAGATAAATTCCGAAAAGGACAAGACAAACAGCAAAAACAGCCGATTTTTTAAGTTTTTCTTTAAAACAGACAGCCATAATAAATGCAACAAAAACAGGATAAATGAACAAAATAACAGAAGCAATTCCGCCGTCAATATAGGAATATGACATAAATAAAAATACTGATGAAAGTGCAAACATTAACCCCGCAACAAACATCGGCAAAATTTCATTTCTGTGAAGTTTAAGAGAAACTTTTTTTACAAATTGAGCCCAAAAACCGAAAATTATAACAGCGGTAATATATCTGTAAAAAAGAACAGAGTTTGCATCAAAACCTTTTGAGTACATATGCAGTGCAAATAAAGGGTTTGTGCCGTAACAAACCGCTCCGATGGTTCCGTTAATTATTCCTGCCATTTTTCTTTTCATATTTTCAGAGTATTATAAAATATTAAAAAATCAAGAAAAATCGTAACATGTCTTGTTTTTTTCTAAAAAAACGGGCATAATATTAAAAGAAGAATGGAAAATCAGAAAAGGAATTATCGTGGGCTTAAGTGATACACTTTTAAAAGAAAGTATTGATACATTCATAAACAACGATATGTCTGACACAAAGCCGACGATTTTGATTGTTGATGATGAAATTAATAACCTTCAACTTTTGAAAAGAACCTTCAGAGGTTCGTACAATATTTTGACCGCATCTAACGGTTTTGAGGCACTTGATGTAGTAGCAAAAGAAGGCGATGCAATTTCGCTTATAGTAAGTGACCAAAAAATGCCCCAAATGGAAGGTACGGAATTTTTAAAGAAGGTTAACGAAACTCATCCTGACATCATTAAAATTCTTTTAACAGGTCACCAGGATTCCGATATCATTGTTTCCGCAATTAATGATTGCCAACTTTATCAATATATCTTGAAACCGTTTGAACCGGAAGAACTTAAAGTTGCCGTAAGCAACGGTCTGAAAAAATTTGAACTTTCTTCAAGAAAAACGTTAATTATGAAAGATTTGAAGGAATTATTTTACAAAACCATCAAATCAATTTCTTGTGCTCTTGATGCGAAAGACCCCTACACTCACGGTCATTCACTCCGTGTAACTTTGTATTCATTGATTTTGGCAAGCAAATTGGGATTAACTGATTCTGCACTTGAAGAAATTGAAACAGCGGGACTTTTGCACGACATAGGCAAAATCGGCATTCCTCAAGCAATTTTGTGCAAACAGGCGAAATTGACGGATGAAGAATTTGAAATAATGAAAGACCACACAAGCCGCGGAGAAAAAATGATTAAAAATGTCAAAAAACTCCACTCCGTTGCAAGTTGGTTAAAATCCCACCACGAACGTTGGGACGGCCGCGGTTATCCGTGCGGACTTAAAGGAACTGAAATTCCTCTGTTCGCAAGAGTTATTGCAATTGCTGATACTTATGATGCAATGACTTCTACAAGACCGTACAGAAAAGCTTTGCCTCACGAAGTTGCAATTCAGGAAATTAAACGTTGTGCGGGCATGCAATTTGATCCCGAACTTGCGGAAATTTTCGTTGCAAATGAAGCTGAAATTAAAGCGGCAAAAGAAAATCCGGAAGAATATTATGAAAAGTTGAGTTTCTTACAAAAATATATCAACTCGGCGGAAGAAATGCTTCATTTAAATCAAAATTAAAATTTTTTCAAATAAAAAAGACAGGTTTTAAAGCCTGTCTTTTATTTTGTTTTTGGGATTTAGTGTTTAATTATTTTTTAGATTGAATTGTCGCAACTCTTGTTTTTGCATATTGTGTATATTTATTTTCGTCCAATTCCATCTTCAAGAATTGTTCATATGCAAGCTGTGAACGATTAAATTCTTTAAGTTTGTCATACGCAAGACCCAATGAATAGTATGAAAGTGCATAATTCGGGTTGTTTTTAATTGCCATCATAAAGTTTCTTGTTGAATCTTCATATTTTTCGGTTGCATAAGCTATGTGACCCAAATAGTAGTATGCTTGGAAATCATTCGGATTAGCAGTTACGACTTTTTCCATAAGTTTCTTAGCATTCGCATATTCACCGTTATTCATATAAGTTACGGCTTGATTCATAACTTCATTACTGTCTTGATGTGAAAGATGTTGTTTCAATTGTTGAGCATTTGTATTTTGAGGATCGGCAGCAATTGCAGCATCTACGTATTTTTTAGCTTGTTGAATATCTCCGCTGGTGTAATACAAATAACCTAAAGAATAAAGGATTTGTGTATTATTTGGAGACATAGAATCAGCTGTATTATAGTATTCAATAGCTTTTTGCGGTTGACCGAGAGCACTGTAACAAGAAGCAATTATTGTCAATGAACGCAACGTCGGCGGATTTACACCTTCTAAGACTTGAATTGTTCCTTGATAATCTTCCTGTGTTAACAACTCATTCGCCTTAATATACATATCTGTATTTTCTTGAGTTGTTGTTATCGGTTTGCTTTCTGCCTTTTTATTATCCTTTTGTTTTTTGGATTTTTTATCATTTTTAACTTTTTTATCGTTTGATTTTTCAACTTTTTGAGTCGGTTGAGAAGTCATCGTTTGAGTTGTTTGAGTTGTCGCAGATGAAGATGCAACCGGTGATGAACTCAATGCGGATGAATTCGGGTTAACCATTTTTATAACTCGTTTGCCGTTTTGATATGAAACGTACATAACGGGTCTGCGACCTTGTGAATTGGTTAAAGATTTTACACTCGGATCACCTTCAAGGGTAGTTCTCGTGCCGATTTCACCGGTTTTTGGAGTTGTATCGGTTGTTTGATATCTTGCTCCCGACGTATATGATGAAACTTGTTGAGTCGGTTGAGTATTTTCGGTTTCGGAAGGTGCAAACTCTACTTTATTGGAGCGTTGTTGTCTGCTTACCGCTTGTTCTTCGTATGAAGAATTTGAATTTTCAAGCTGATTATTAAATGTAGCTGATGCATTTTGAACAGCATTCATTGAATCGTTTTCCGTATTTACGTTGACAATTCTGATAACCTTACGACCGTTTACATATGTAACCAAAATACGTTTATTGCTGCTTGTTCTCGGAGCAGGTTGAGGTCTGTAATTTGCATTATTAGCAGAGTGCGTATATTGCAAATTTCTTCTTTGAGTAGCTTCTTTAACATTCGGCATTTTTTTGCTCGGAGGAGCTGAAACCTGTTGAGGAGCACTCGTTTGAGAAACAGTGATTTGTTTTGTATTTTGAACCGGTTGGTATTGATTTTGTTGAGGTTGTTCTTGTTCAACGGTTCTCGAACCTGAAGCTGACATAGCCATCATAGTCGGAGAAACTTGTCTTGTTCCGCCTGACATTGAGGGTGAAACATTAACCTGATTTTGGTTTGTTGCAACAGTTCTCATAGGGTCATAGAAATTTTGACCGCCCATTTCGGAATAATAAGAATTTACTGTTTCATTAAGGGCAACAATTGTTTCGTTATTGCTCGGTTCAAATGCTGAAGCGACTCTGTATTCGTGAATTGCTTTATCATATTGACCGGCTTGAGAATATGCTTTTGCGAGTGCAATTCTGTAATCAACATCGTGAGGATAACCTTTTTTTAATGCCTTATAAATTTCAATTGCTTTGTCATAATCGTTGTTATCAAGAGCGAATTGTGCATATTCCGCACGATAGTTAATATTTTGGGGATCAAGAGCAAGTGCAATTTTCAAATCCGAAAAAGCTTTTTCGTTAGAGCCGAAATTGCGTTCCCAAATTGATTTTTGGTAATGTCTTCTTGCATTACTCGGTTGTTCGTTAACACCTTCTTCGATAAACGGTGTCCATTTAGCGATTTCTTTATCTTTTGCTTTGCCGTCCAAATCCTTAATCATGCCGATTAATTCATTAAAAGCCTCATCGGCTTCTATGTAACGGTGATTTCTGTCATAGTAATCAAATAAAGCCGCTTGTTTTTCAAATCTTTTATCAGGAGTAGAATACTTCGTCATAATTTTTTTGTATGCATCAGTATTTGCTCTTGGAAGTTGTCTTACAATTGCACCATTTACACCTTGTATCGTACGTGCCTGAACTGTCATATCATCGGTCAAAACCCCTGTGGCAAGTACTGCCGATGCCAATAACAATAGTGTTCTCTTTTTCATTTTATTAAATTGCTCCGATAATTTCTCATTATACTGCTTATATTTTACCGTATTATTTAAAATTTAACAAAGATGTTAAGCGGATTTAACGTAAAAAGATGATTTTATTTAATATATGTTATAATTCTCAATAAAAAATATAAAAAGGAATATTTAATGAAAAGAAAGACATACGAAATTCAATTCCACGAAACAGACTGCAATAACAGGCTAAAAGAGTCTGTCTTGTTGAATTTTTTTCAAGATATTGCGGCGGAAGACGCAGAAATTATGGGGGTTGGATACTCAAAAATTCAAAATAAAAATATCGGTTGGTTTTTAACAAAATATCATATTAAAATTTTTGACACTATAAAAAATTGCGGCAAAATTACCCTTGAATCTCAGTCAAACGGGATTATGAGAATAACATTTATCCGTGACTTTGATATTTTTGATGCGGATAACAAGAAAATCGGTGAAGCCACAAGTTCTTGGGCAGTTGCAGACTTAGAAACAGGCAAACTCATTATGCCTTCGGAAATTTTCCCGGGATTTCCAAATGTAAATCGTGACGAACTTCGTTCGACTTTCCCGAAAATTCCCGCATTAAAAAAAGTTGATTTTCAAAAAGAATTTATCGCGGAATTTAACAATCTTGACGTAAACAAACACGTAAATAATGCTGTATATTTGACTTGGGCGGATGAAGTTTTGCCGTTGGAAATGCTTCTTTCGACAAGAATTTCAGAACTTGAAATTCAATATAAACAGCAGGTAAAATATGGCGAAAAGGTAATCGTTTCGGCTGATTTCGACGAAGAAACAATGACACTTGTCGAAGAAATCAAATCCGAAAACGGAGAAGTCGCATGCCTCATAAGACAAAAGAGAGTCAAAGCCGAATAAGTTTACAATCGCAAAAACTCTTAAAAGCAGGGCATTTCAGTGGAATGTTACCATTTTTTGCAATTTACAAAAAACGTCAAAATTGTTAAAATAAAAGAAAAAATTTAATCACAAAAATTTGTGTAAGGAAGGATTTAAGATGAAAATCGGTAATATAATTCAATCTTCAGTTGTTAATAACCTTAAAAAAGTTGCGGATAATTTTCCGAAAACAAAACCGATGCCGGCAGACAGCGTGGAACTTTCCACAAAATCAGCACCGATTAAAACAAATGATGAAAAATTTATTGAAATAAGAGAATCAATTTCTCCGAAAATGCAGGAAGTTCTTTCGGGTTCTGAAGAAGCAGGCTGGGATTTTTACATCAACAGCACGGAAGAAAATATGGATAAAATGAATATTGCCGAAGATAAGGTCAACAATTTTTATGATGACCCCGAAACTTATGCAAAACTCAAGGAAATCAACGATGCAGGCGGAGTTAAAGATGAGAAATTACAAAAACAACTTCGTGTATTAACAAGCTCATTCGGAGACGGAATTGAATACAAAACCGAGCTTGAAGCTATGAGCAAAAAAGAAAATGAAATTTCTCAAAAATTAAATTCTTTCCAAATGCAAATTGACGGAGAACCTGTTTCAAAGGCTCAAATCCAAAAAATTATGGAAACAGAAACCAATCCGGAAATCAGAAAAAAAGCCGCTGATGCAAAAATAGCTTCAGGTGACTTAATCGCTGATGACCTCGTTGATTTGGTAAAAATGAGAAATGACTTTGCAAAGAAAAAAGGCTATGACAACTATTTCGATATGAAAATTTCGGAAGATTACGATATCAAACCGGAAGAACTTGATAAACTTTTATCCGATGTAGCGGAAAAAACAAAAGTTTCAAACGAAAAAGTTATGGCAGAAACGAAAGCAGATTTAGCGAAGGCATTCAATGTTGCTCCCGAAGATTTGAGAAGTTATCATTTTGGACTTATTTGCGGAGAAGACCCTGAAAAAGCAGTAAATGATGCACTCAAGACGAAAGAACAAGTAGTTGAAATTTCAAAAAAAGCTTATGAAGGAATGGGCTATAACGTCGACGAAATGCCGATTGTGCTTGATTTATTCCCGAGAGAAAACAAAAACACACACGGATTTTCATTCCCGATTACCCCAGGCTCAGATGCAAGAATTTTGGCAAATTTAACAAACAACGTGTCGAGTGTTGACACATTAATGCATGAATTAGGACACTCTGTTTACACAGTAAAAACCGATGCAAGTTTGCCTTATCTTGAACAGGATACAACAAGCACAATGACGGAAGCTGTTGCTATGATGATGGGCGATATGATTAGAACGGAAGGACTTGCAAAAGACCTTGTTTCTCCCGAAGTTAACGCAAAATTCCAAAATTCATTGGGTAAAGAAGAATCGAAGTTTGTCGGCTCAAGTATGGCGATTATCGACTTTGAACGTCAAATGTACGAAAATCCCGACCAAGATTTGAAGGCTTTGTGGCACGATATGGGCGTTAAATACAAAGGCAGAAGCGAACAAGATACCCCGACAAACGAATGGGCAACTATTCCTCACTTCCTCTCACACCCAGGATATTACCAAAACTACTTCCGTGCTTCACTTATCAAGGCTCAATTGTATGAAGCATTGACGGAAAAATTTGGCGGCAAATTGACTGAAAATAAAGGCACTGCGGAATACTTGGACAACAACTTGTTCCAATACGGCGGCTCAAAAACAGACGATGAAAACCTCATAGAAATTACGGGGAAACCGTTGACAGCAGAAGCTTTCTGTAACAGATTAAACAATCTCGTCGAAAAAAGCGAACAAGAAAAAGAAAACGAACAAAAATAATTGTTTGTAAAAAATTCTCAATAGACAAAAACTCTTTCTTCGGAAAGAGTTTTTTGCTTTTGCATTTGTCGTTGTTTGGGGACTACAACCCTGTCAGTTTGCGTCTATGACGTCATTCTGAGCCACGAAGAGACGTAGGGTCGACTTTAGTCGACAAGAATTTGTAGTCATTCTGAGCGAAGCGAAGAATCTTGGAGAAACCTGTTAAGAATAGATACTTCGGCTAAAGCCTCAGTATGACGTAGACTTAGTCCGGTTCTGTTTGAGCCTGTTTTGTCACCCTGAACTCGTTTCAG
>CACZSN010000023.1 GCA_902783835.1 uncultured bacterium | reverse complement strand
CGTTGCGGTCTGTCTCCGTAGTTTCTGTCACCGTAATTTCTTTGGGGACGGTCGCCGTAACTGCGTTGCGGTCTGTCGCCGTAATTTCTGTCGTAATTGTTACGTTCGTAATTTCTTTGAGGGTACGCTCTTTCTTCTCCAAATGAAGCTCCGCCTGCCGTATAACCGTTTTGGTAATCATTTTGTTCGGAATGATTATGTTCTTGATTTTCTTCTTCCTGTTTTCTTTCAGGATACAAGCAGTTAGGGCAAATTACTCTTTTGGGATTTTTTGTTTCAAATTCCGCACCACACTTCGTGCATTTGTTAATATACATAGTCTTACTTTCTAAAAATAATAAATAAATTCCTTAAATTCTGAAAAACAATAAAAAACAATAATAATGTGTTCTTACAGGTTTATTGTACCAAAAGATTAAAAAAATACAAGTCTGTAACGAGTCTGTAACTTTACTTTACGTTACTTTTTATATTTTGAACTCAACTGACCGCAGGCAGCATCAATGTCAGCACCCCTTTCAAGCCTTACCGTAACCTTTTTGCCCGAAGCCTCAACTATACATTTAAACTTCAAAACCGCATCTCTTGTCGGTTTTTTGTAATCACAATATTCATTTTCGTTATACAAAATTAAGTTTACGTTACATTTTAATTTCGAAATCAACTCACAAAGTTCTTTTGCGGCTTTTGGAGAGTCGTTCAAATCTTTTATCAAAATATATTCAATAGTCACCCTTCTCCCGGTCACCACGGTCAATTTGCGGAGTTCTTCAACAACATCTTTGATTTTATATTTCTTTTCAACGGGCATGACAGATTGTCTGATTTCAGGATTTGCACTGTGAAGAGAAATCGCAACCGTCGGTTGGAATTTTATTTCCGCTAATTTTTTTATTCCGGGAATAATTCCGCAAGTCGACACGGTTATTCTTCTTGAACCGATTTTGAAATCTTCTCTCAATCTGTCAATAGCAGGCAATACATTGTCAAGATTGAGCAAAGGTTCACCTTGTCCCATGAATACAATATTTGTAACTTTAAGCGTTGTATCCGCCTGAATTAAATAAATCTGTTTTAAAATTTCGTCGGTTGTTAAATTTCTTTTAAAACCTAACTTTGCCGTTGCACAAAAACTGCAACCCATCGGACAGCCGACTTGTGAACTTATGCATGCCGTAAGATTTGCCCTGTTGTCAAATCTCATCAAAACCGCTTCGGTAACATTTCCGTCAGCAAGTTCAAACAAAAATTTCATCGTTCCGTCGGAACTGACCTGCTTATCCTTCAACTTAACATCAGAAAGTTCACATTGTTCATTAAGTTGTTCTCTGAATGATAACGGCAAATCCGTCATTTCATCAAAAGATTTATAGGACTTTAAATAAATTCCGTTATAAATTTGTGTTGCCCGAAACTTACTTCCTCCAAGCGAAAGCACGAATTCTTGCAACTCTGATAAATTTAAGCCTACTAACGATTTCTTGTTCATATTTGAATAATAACACAAAAATACTGACGTAAATTAAAAAAAGTGTTATAATCATAGTATGATTAAGATTGCGATTACAGGAAATATTGCGGCGGGAAAATCCGTTGTAGAAAAAATTTTATCAGACTTACACTATCCGGTGATTGATACAGACAAAATTGTACACAATCTTTTTGTCAAATCGGACGACTTAAATCGCGAATTACGCACTGCGTTCGGCGATTTTGACATTTGCTCAAACCATTTAATTGACAGAAAAAAACTTGCAAAAATCGTTTTTTCCGACAAAAAATTACTCGCAAAACTCGAAAAAATCACACATCCGTATATAATTGACGAGGTCATGAAATTTTTCGAACAAAATTCAGACGCAAATTTCGTATTTGTTGCCGTCCCTCTGCTCTATGAAGTTAATTGGGGTTATCTCTTCGACAAAGTAATTATGGTTGCCGCAGATGATGATATCCGTTTAGCAAGACTTATGGAAAGACGAAACCTCACCAAAGAAGACGCTTTGAAACGAATGAATGCTCAAATTCCTCAAGATGAAAAAATCCAATTTGCTGATTTTGTAATTTACAACAACACAAATTATATCGATTTGAGCCGTCAAATCAATCAAGTTCTTTTGAACTTGGTATAATTATTTTTGTGGTTTTTCTTCAATATTTTCCTTTGTAAAAAGCATTGACACAAATAGTGCTATTCCCACCAAAATAGGATAATACAAGCACTTGATAATTTGGAACGGGGTAACAGAGAGTGCCGCTGAAAGGCTTATTGCAATCAAAATCTGTGCACCGTACGGTAACGCACCCTGTACGCAGCAAGACATTGTATCGAGGATACTTGCGGTTCTTCTCGGATCAACGTCATACTTTTTACTCATTTCTTTCGCAATCGGACCTGCCGTAATAATTGCAACGGTGTTATTTGCGGTAAAAATATTTACTATTCCGACTAAAATGGCAATTCCGAGTTCACACAGACGTTTCCCCTTAATTAAACATTCCGTGGAATTAATAATATAAGTAATTCCGCCGTTATATCTGACCATCTGCAACAAACCGCCTGCAAGCAACGAAATGATTATAACGCTTGCCATACACAATGTTCCGTCTCCAATAAGACCGAACGCAACAATTAAGTCAAAACAGCCGTAATATGTTCCGATTATAAGATTTAAAATTGTTCCGATGAAAAGCAAAAACATAACATTTACACCGGATATACCCAATATTAAAAGTAAAATGTAAGGTATAATTTCAACATAAGAAGACAATGTCGGCACATAACTCATAGCCATTGGTTTAAATGAATTTATTTGAGGCAAAGAATACAACAAAATTGTCAAAATAGCAGGAATAGCAACTATTTTCACATTTGCCAACATTTTATCTTTTAATAAAACATTCTGCGTTCTCGTAGCAGCAATTGTCGTATCCGAAATAAGAGACAAATTATCGCCAAACATTGCTCCTCCGACAGTTGCCCCGATTAAAAGTCCAGCGTCCAAGCCAAGAGTTTGAGATAACGTAACCGCAATCGGTACAATAGCCGCAATCGTTCCGCAAGATGTTCCGATTGAAAGCGAAATTAATGATGACACCACAAAAATGCCCGCAAGAATGAATTGCGAAGGAATGAAACTTTGTGCAATCAAAACCGCCGCATCAACAGCCCCTATTGCCTTTGCAGTTTCCGTAAAAGCTCCGACAAGAATGAATATAAGACACATCATCATAATGTCTCTTTGTCCCATTCCCAATGCATATAATTCAATCTTTCTCGACAATTTTTCCTTGTGATTTAACATCAATGCAACTGCCGATGCAACCAAAAATGCCACTACCATTGGAACTTTCGAGAAATCTTTCAAGGATAATGAAAAACCAAAGTAAAATAAAACGAACACGACAAACGGGAACAACGCCTTGATGCTCGATGTCCGCCATTGTTTTATTTCCGTTTCCGAAAAAATTTCCATTCCAAATTCCTGTCGATTAATTTATAGTTTCAATTATAACTCATCTATAAAAATATTCAATTCTTTATTGTCTTTATTTTGTGTTTTTGCCTGTAAAGAACTTTTATTTTCACAGAAAACACTATTTGTGTCTATTAAACAAAAGTTTTTATTGCTTTAAAAATTGAATTAACACTATTTGTGTTATAAGGTAAATTCAAAATTGTTACTTAAAATTGGCATAAAAAAACAGGAACTTTTCAGTCCCTGCTTTTGAAATTCAAAATAATTTTTATTTTTTACCGAACAATTTGAACCAAACATCATCTGCTCTATGTTTTTGACCGTCCGTATCAGTATATGTACCTGTTTGATTTCTTTGTACATCGCCTGTTTCGTTTTGTTCTGTGTAATTGACGTTGATTGATGCAACGTGAGCCAAATCTTCAAGTTCTGTCGTGTTGCGGTCGGAGATAAATCCGAGGTTGACGTTAACTTTTTTGAGTGCTTTTTGAAGTTCTTTCAAATCGACATTTCCGTCAGTGTCCATACATTTAATTCCTGTATGTTTTTCAGCCTCTTGAGCCATCAATTTGAGTGCCTCAAAACCGTTTTTAGCACCGAGTGCTTCACCGGTAAACGGGTTAACAGTTTTGTCACTGAATACTTCTGAACCATCGATTACGCCATTGTCGTTCATATCACTCATTGCAAGCATCTTGTCACCGTCAACTGCTGCACCGTCTGAATATCCGTTGCCATCAATATCAACACCGATACCTGCTTTTGCAGAAATCTTTCCATCTTTGTTGAAGTCAACAATCAATGGGTCAGAGTTGACAAATTTGTCAAATCCGTCATTCAACACTGTGTAATCTCTTGATGTCGATTTTTGTTTAATGTTGCCGTAATCATCTTCAAGTTTGATATTGCCGACTACAAAGATATTTTTCGCTTTATCTGTATCTTTTACGTCGTCACCTTTGATTGTTAAGTCTTTTGCAACGTTAACTTTGATATTGTCAGCACCGTTCTTAGCATCGATTGTGATATCTTCAATACCTCTGAGGTTTCTTTCTTGAAGGTCGCCGTATGTTTTAACGGTTGTTTCACGCATTTGAGTTGTCTTGATGTCTTTCAAGTCAATCATATCGCTACCATTTGTCATAGCGGTGTATCTTGTTCCGGAACCTTGGTAAATATGATATTGACCATCTGTCGGACTCTTTGCAATATAGTATTTTTGCGAGCCGTCACTGTTTTTAGCGTTAAGGTCAATTTTGTTGTTTTCAAGAAGTCTCTTGTCTGCATCTGTAAGTTTGCTTACAAAGTTATCAGCACTGCCTGTCGATGCGTTTTCTTCACCCAGAGTTTCCGTATCTACTTGGGTATTTAACAATACGTCTGATTTGAGAGTTTTTGTTTCAAGTTGATTTTCAAGGTATTTTCCGTATTCTTCGAATTTACCTTCCATAACAGCGAAATCAAGCGTTCTAAACATAGAATCGCCGTCGCCGTCTGTTATATATAAATGTTTTCCTTGGAATGCAAGATAATTGTTGCCGTTGCCGCCGTCAATTTTGTTATTGTCACCGATAGAAAGCATTGTGTCGTTGCCCTCACCACCGTGAAGGTCGTTATGTTGACCGATAGAAACGATATAATCTTCGTCTTTACCACCTTCAACATAGTTATTATTACCGTTTATATAAATCTGATTTTTACCCGATTCAGCCGTGATTTTGTTATTGTTACTGTTTGCGGTAACAACATCATCACCGTCAGCAAGCAATATTACCGTATCATCAATATCGGTTGTTACTTTACCGTTTCCGCTACCGTCGACCAACAAATTAGCTCCGGCCTCCGAAGCCTTTTGATTTTCATACGTTTTTTGCGTTGCTGCAACTTTTGCTTGCATGTTCGTCAGTGAAATCATTTTACTTGCCCCATATTACACTATAAATATATAGTCACTTTTATACTTCTATTTATATAAAAACATTTTGTACCTCAATCATGACAAAAAATTAAAAATTGTTACAAAAATTCTTATTTCAAATCATGATTATCATTGGTTTTTCGGATTTTAAGCCCTCGGGTGAGCACTGTCATATGCCTCTTTAAGACGGCTTAATGAAACGTGGGTGTATATTTGAGTGTTACTGATGCTTGCATGTCCCAAAAGTTCTTGTACAACCCTTAAATCAGCTCCGTGATTTAACAATTTCGTCGCAAAACTGTGCCTGAATACGTGAGGGGTAACATGCTTCGGTAACTGAATATGCTCAACCGTCTCTTTTATCGCCGCTCTTATGCTTTGCGGATGTAATCTGAAACCGGTTTTATTAATAAAAACAGGAGATTCATCCGTAATATCTTTTTTCGGACCGTCAGTATTAATTAATGGTCTGACTGTTTTCAGATAATTTTTTAACAATTCTTTAACGCGGTCGGAAATCAACACAATACGTTCTTTTGAGCCTTTTCCGACAACTTTTATTTCATTATTATCTATGTTTAAATCCGCAAAATTCAACCCGCTTAACTCAGAAACACGCATGCCGCTTGCATAAAGAAGTTCAAGAATAACCTTGTTTCTGTATCCTGCCGGAGTATCAATTTTTATACCGTTTAAAATTTCTTCGGTTTCTTCTTCCGTTAAAAATTTCGGCAAATTTTTATTTTTTTTCGGAGAATGAATACCTTTAGCTGGATTAGTTCCGACAACACCTTCTCTGTGAAGATACTTAAAAAATGTCCTTAATCCAGCAATTTTCCTTGCCGTGGTCGTTTTAGAATATTGAAATTTCTGCATAAAGACAAGATAATCTTTCAACTTCACATAGTCGACTTCTGAAATATCCGTTTCTCCAAGCCAAATCAAAAAACTTAAAATATCAGAAGAATATGCCCTTATAGTGTGCTGAGAAAAGTTTTTTTCAACATCAAGATATAATTTAAAATTTTCAAGATATTCTTCCGCAATCTTATTCATAATAAAATTATAGTTTTTTTTACAAAACGTGCAATCAATTAAAAAAATTATATTTCCATGCCGCAAAACGTAATTTTGAACGATTAATTGCCCTTAAATTACGTTACAAAACGTCATTATTAAGAAATGTAAACACAAATTAAATCATGCAAATTGCCATGACTACATGGGTTTCGGGAATTCCACATATAAATGAATATACAATTTGTTGTCCGAAATTCTTGTATTGCATATAATTAAGGAGTGTTTATGAGCATGCCTTAAAGGGAGGCGAATTTTATGCACAGTGCCATAACGGAAAGAATTGAATTCATAAACTCAACACTCGTACCTTATAATCCAAAAATAGTAGCGGTAACAAAGTATTCAGACGAATCATTAATTCTTGAATATTACGAAGCTGGACTTAGGGATTTCGGAGAAAACAGAGTGCAGGTTGCACTTGAAAAAATCCGAAAATTGCCCGAAGAAGTTCGTAAAAACTCAAGATTTCACTTGATAGGGCATCTTCAAACGAACAAAGTTAAGGATGCCGTCGGAAATTTCTATATGATACATTCCGTCGATTCTCTGAAACTTGCCCGAGCCATTTCCCAAGAGGCTGAAAAAAAAGGGCTTGAACAAAAAATTCTTTTGCAGGTTAATAATGCACATGAAGAACAAAAGTTCGGCTTTGATACCGAAGAACTTTTGAATTGTATGGACGACTTGCTTATTCTTCCGTCTCTCAAAATCGAGGGGTTGATGAATATAGCACCTTTATCTCAAGATGAAGATTATCTGCGGAATTTGTTTAAAAATATTAAGACTCTAAAAGATAAAATAGAACTTGATTATAAAGTTAAATTGAACGAGTTATCGATGGGCATGAGTAATGATTATCGCATAGCGGCGGAAGAAGGTTCAACGATAATTCGATTGGGACGAATTTTATTAAATAAAAATAATACAATGGGAGGAACACAATAGTGACGGTACAAGATACACTTAAATTATGGATGGATAACTTTGCAAAAGGTTTCAGCGGAGAAGAAGGCGATTATATCGAAGAACCCGAAGAAGCAATTGCATACCCGACGGAAGGACAATTGGCAATGCAGCCCGAAATTAAACCGGTCGTCAGAAATACGGTAGATACAGGTAAAAACGTTGTGAGCGGAACATTTGGTAAAGGTAATACAGAAGTAATTATTTGTGAACCTCGTGAATACAAAGAATCTATTGAGTTTGTAAAACACTTGAAAGACAAAAAGTCTATCATCGTAAACCTCAATCTTCTTGAAGCAAACGATGCAGTAAGATTAGTAGACTTCCTTTGCGGTGCAACACACGCATTGAACGGAAATCAACGCAAAATCAGTGAAAACGTTTTCATTTTCACGCCGATGAGCGTTTCTCTTTCTGCTGAATCACAAGATGATAAAATGGTAAAAAACGCTATTTGGGAATAACGGCTCAATAGCGAGGGGATAACAAAAAATTAGTAAAAAGCACATGGATTTTGACATGTGCTTTTGCTGTGCATGAAATGTAAAAATAATTATTTAATAAAAACAAAAAAATAATTTAAAATATTTCGTGTTTTTGTTAAAATCATATTGAAAAATCGTAGATTTTTCGGATTTTGCAGTTAAAAAATGCAAAAGTTACATTAGACAATGAGGAATACAAAGTGGAAGAAATCAAATATTTCCCCCAAGAAATCGAAGAAAAAAGAAGAAAACTTTGGGAAGAAAAAAAGGTTAATAAGGTTTACAATCATTCCGACAAACCGAAATATTATGTTCTTTCAATGTTGCCTTATCCTTCAGGGAAACTTCACATGGGACACGTCAGAAACTACACAATTTCAGACGTAATTGCCCGTTTCAAGAAGATGAACGGATACAATGTTCTTCACCCGATGGGTTGGGACAGTTTCGGACTTCCTGCCGAAAACGCGGCAATTCAGCACGGTGCAGACCCTGAAACTTGGACATTGGACAACATCAAATACATGAAAGGTCAACTTCAAAGACTCGGTATTATGGTTGATTGGGACAGAGAAATCGCAAGTTGTTTGCCTGATTATTACAAGTGGACACAGTGGTTTTTCTTACAATTTTTCAAAAAAGGACTTGCATACAAAAAAGAAGCACCTGTTAACTGGTGTCCGAAGTGTGCGACAGTTCTCGCTAACGAACAGGTAATCGACGGCAAATGCTGGAGATGCGATTCTGTTGCGGAAAAGAAACATCTTTCACAATGGTTCTTAAAAATCACGGATTATGCAGACAGACTTTTGAACGATTTAGACAAACTTGACGGTTGGCCGGACAGAGTTAAATTGATGCAAAAGAACTGGATTGGTAAGTCACACGGTACGATTTTGAAATTCAAAGTCAAAGAAATCGAAGGACTTGAAATTCCTGTTTACACAACCCGTCCTGACACTGTTTTCGGTATCACATACCTCGTTGTTGCTCCCGAATACAAGGACATCGACAAGTTAACAACTCCCGAAAACGCTGAAGCAGTAAAACAATACCGTGAAAATGCATCAAGAATGACGGAAATCGAACGTTTGTCGAACGAACGTGTAAAAACTGGTGTTCCTTTGGGAACTCACATCATTAACCCGTTCAACGGCGAAGAAAGCGAAATTTGGGTAGCAGATTATGCCCTCGTCGACTACGGAACAGGTGCTGTAATGGCAGTTCCTGCACACGATGAAAGAGATTATGCTTTTGCTAAAAAATACGGCAAAACAATCAAAAGAGTAATCGACAATCCCGAAAATCCAAACGCACCGCTTGATGAAAACGCTTACGTCGAACCTGGGGTGCTTGTAAATTCAGACAAATTTACGGGAATGAAAAACGAAGATGCAAAAAAAGCCATCACTGAATATGCCGAAGAACAAGGTTTTGGTAAGGCTACAACGCAATTCAGACTTCGTGACTGGTTGATTTCAAGACAAAGATACTGGGGTGCTCCAATCCCTGTAATCAACTGTCCTCATTGTGGAATCGTTCCTGTACCGGAAGAAGATTTGCCGGTATTGTTACCGAAAGACGTTGATTTCTCAGTCAAAGGACGTTCGCCTTTGACAACATCTGAAACGTTCATGCACACGAAATGCCCTGTTTGCGGAGCAGATGCAGAACGTGAATCAGATACAATGGATACATTTATGTGTTCAAATTGGTACTATTACCGTTATTTGGATGCACACAACGACAAAGAACCGTTCTCAAAAGAAGCAACGGATTATTGGTCACCTGTTGATCAATATGTCGGCGGTATTGAACACGCAATTTTGCACTTGCTTTATGCAAGATTTTTCACAAAAGCAATCCACGACTTAGGAATCACAAGTGTTGATGAACCGTTCAAAAATCTTTTGACACAAGGTATGGTATTAAAAGACGGTTCTAAAATGTCAAAATCAAAGGGCAATACCGTTGACCCGGATGACATTTACAGAAATTACGGAGCAGATACGGCAAGATTGTTTATCTTGTCAGATTCACCTCCGGGACGTGATTTTGACTGGACCGATGCAGGGGTAGAAGGCTGTTTCAAATTTGTAAACAGACTTTGGAGAATGTTTATACTCAACCGTGAAAACATCATCGTTGACTACAAACTCCCCGACATAAAAGAACTTTCAAAAGAAAACGACAACTTAGTAAGACAAACTCATATTGCGATTAAGAAAATTACGCAAGACATCAACGATGAGTTCCAATTCAACACGGTTATTTCGCAATATCGTGAATTTACAAACACAATTTACGATTATATGAATAAAAAGCCCGAAATGAACGAACAAGACAAAAATGTTTTGAGTTTCGCATTGTTGTCGATGTTGAAGATGATTTCGCCCGTAGTTCCTTATATGAGCGAAGAAATCGGCGACATCATAGGTTTGAAAGATTCAATCCACAACGAAGAATGGCCAAAATATGATGACAACCTTGCAAAAATGAGTGCAATCACAGTTGTTACACAAATCAACGGCAAGTTGAAGGACAAACTTGAAGTTGACGCTGACATCAGCAAGGAAGAACTTGAAAAACTTGCACTTTCAAGCGAAAAAATAAAAGCACTCCTTGAAGGAAAACAAGTTGTAAAAATTATCGTTGTTCCGAATAAATTGGTCAACATTGTCGTAAAATAGCAGAAATGACAGAGTTTCGCAATAAAGCGGAACTCTGTTTTTTTATGCAATAAAAAAGCGGATTTTCTAATCCGCTTTTTGTTTTTTGTTTTGAAATTTTTACGAAAGGGTGAAGATGTTGTAAATTTCTTCGTCCGTAAGGTCTGTAATCGTTTTTTCGCCTTCGAAAACAGCCATATTAACGAGTTCCTTTTTCTTCTTAATCATTTCGTCAATTTTTTCTTCAAAAGTACCAAGCGTAATAAGTCTGTGAACCATTACGTTGTTCTTTTGACCGATACGGTAAGTACGGTCGGTCGCTTGGTCTTCAACCGCAGGATTCCACCATAGGTCATAGTGAATAACGTTCGTCGCATTGGTGAGGTTAAGACCCGTTCCACCAGCTTTCAATGACAAAATCATAATCTTGCTTTCGTCATCTTCTTGGAATTGTTTCAACATCGCCTCACGTTGTGCGGTGTTCAACGAACCGTGGAAGAACAACGGAGTCGTTTGAAGTTCGTTTTGAACAATCGGTACGAGGATTTTGCCCATTTCTTTGTATTGAGTAAATACGACCGATTTTTCTTTGTTTTGAATAATTCCGTCAAGAACAGAAATGAATTTGTCACATTTGCCAGAAACATCTTTCGTCATTTCACCCGATTTTTTGTATTGATACGGGTGGTTACAAATTTGTTTCAACGCAGTGATGAGTTTGAAAATCATACCACGACGATTGATGCCTTGAGCCTCTGAAATTTGTCCCATTATGCTGTTCAAAGTGCTTTCATACAAAGCGGCCTGAGTTTTTGAAAGATAACAGTATTCGTCGAGAACAACCTTTTCCGGCAAATCGCTGATAACGCTCTTATCGGTTTTTAAACGTCTTAAAACAAACGGTGAAATCGAAAGTTTGAGTTTTTCCGCTCTGCTCGTTTGTTTGAATTTTTCAATCGGAACGGCATAACGTTTTTGGAACTCTCTGATAGTGCCGAGATAGCCTTTATTGATAAAGTCGAAAATACTCCACAATTCAGTCAATCTGTTTTCAACGGGAGTACCTGTCATTGCGACTTTGTATTCTGCCTTCAACGATTTAACTGCAAGGGTTTGCGACGTATCAGGGTTCTTGATATTTTGGGCTTCATCGATGATTAACATACCCCAAGATTTTTTCTTGATTTCTTCAATATCAATTCTCAAAACGGCAAATGTCGTGATGATAACGTCCGCCTTCTCATCGATTTTACGTTCAGGACCATGATATACCGAAACGTTCAAACTTGGAGCAAAACCGTTAAGTTCCTTGACCCAGTTACCGAGCAAAGTTGTCGGACATACAACGAGGACTTGACCTTTGATACGATTTTCTTCTTTGAGTTTCAATATTAAACTGATAACCTGAATTGTTTTACCAAGACCCATATCGTCTGCAATACAAGTACCGAAACCTTTTACGGTATTTGTGTATAACCATCTCAAACCGTTTTCCTGATACGGTCTCAAATGAGCCTTCAAACCTTCAGGCGGCGTAACTTCCTGAACTTTTGTCAAATCTTTCAAAATATTTGCAAAAGCACTGTCATAATCAAATTCATAATCTTTGACATTACCGGAAAGTGCAGCGTGCAAGAGTTCCGCACGGGTCATATTCTCGATTGTCGGGTTCTTAACCTTGTCAATAAGGGCTTTTGCCTCGTCTTGTTCAATAAGAATATACATATTTTTGTATGCAACAAGACCTTTTGAATTTTTCGTAAGTTCTTCAAATTCTTCGACAGAAATTTTTTCGTCTCCGATTGCGATTTTGTAATCGAATTCGAAAATATTTTTCAAATTCATACTGTTTGCACCGAAGTTCAAAAGTTCCGCCAATTCAGCCTCACGACCCGCTTTAACCCGAGCGTTGATTGAAGCACGAGGAACAACGATGTTGCCGAAATCTTCGGGCAAGATAAGCTCAATGCCCGCTTTGTTCAAGTAATATGCGGTATTTGCCATAACTTTGTAAACTTCATTAACGTTCATTTTCAACTTGAAGTCATTTTCTTCGTCAAACAAAGTTTCAAGTTCAGGATAATATTTAAGAGCATAATTAAGTTGTTTTTCGATGACAGAAACGACAAAGTCGGCAGGCTTGTCGAAAATTGTTTCTCTGTCCTCGTAAAGCACCTCTATCGGCAAGATTTCGGGATTTTTTTCGTCAGCTTTGTTTTTGATAGTCACGGTCAAAACGAAATCCTCATCCGTAACTTTTGAAATGTTCAAAACAGGGACGATATCGTATTTTCCGATGTAAATTTCATCGAGCCAATCGGAAATTGCCGTTGCAATATCTGTTGAACGAATGAAACGCTTTTGCTGCAAAGGTTTCATAAAATACATCGCAGCTTTGTATTCTTTAAATTTAGATACTTTCAAACCGATAAATTTGAAAATAATATAATTTAAATAATTATCAATCAAATAATCTTTTGTATTTTTAATTTCCGAACATTTTGAAAAATCAATAGAATTAATTTTTCTCAAAGAATCAAGCAATTCCGAAGTAAATGAAAATAATTCATACTTAACAGAAAATAACTTCTCGGATTTTACAATTTTCGGAATAAAATAAAGTTTTTGCACCGCTTTAAGAACAAATTGCGTGAGGTTATTAAACGCAAGATAAGATTCCGTCAAATCATCATTATGTTCAACATCTGCAAAGCAAGAAAAATATTCCCAAAGAATTTCAAGCGGGATTGCATAACCATATTGTTCTTCGCCGTGAATTTCCTTTGTTTTCGGAACAAATCTGTAAAGAGAACCTTTTGATTTTAACCAAAAATCGAAATTATTTTTCGGATAAACAAAAACCGTAGGCTTCTTATTTTCCTCATACAAATAAAAATCCGTACTTCTTAAAATCGATACAGGCTGATTAAAAGTTCCTTCAAACTCATCGTCAACAATATCATAAATGTTGCTGAGAGTAAGACGAAAGTCTTTTTTCTCCATACCTGCCGGATTTTCCGTCAAGTTTTGAAACAGAGTTTCTATATTATTTTTTTTGAACGAATATGTGTGATGTTCAGGCTCTTTCGGGGCTTCGTCTTCCTCGAAATCTTCTTCATCTTCTTCTAATTCTTCGTCATAATTATCAAACAGTAGTATATTATCTTGTAAATCCATTTTTGCCTCAAACAATATGATAAATAATTATATCAAAATTTTCGAGCCTTGAATTAACTTTTTTGGTTTTTATAAATTTTTTTTTACATTTTATTATTTGCAAAGACTGCAAAATCAGGTTAAAATTCAATTATGGAGAATATTTCCGAACAATTAAAACTTTTGCCCGAAAAACCGGGTTCTTATCGTTTTTTGGATAAAGACGGTACAATTATTTATGTCGGGAAAGCAAAAAATCTCAAAAAACGCGTAAGTTCATACTTTCAAAAGAAACACGAAACACCGAAACTTCGCGTTATGGTGCCCCAAATCGAAAAAATCGAATTTATCATAACAAACACCGAAACCGAAGCGTTAATTTTAGAGGCTCATTTAATCAAAAAATATAAGCCGAAATATAATGTTCTTTTGAAAGATGATAAAAAATATCCGTATTTTTTAATCACAAACGAAGAATATCCGAGAATTATTATTGTCAGAAAACACAATATTAATATGGAAAAAGGAAAATATTTCGGACCTTATACAGACTCAAGTGCGATGTATTCCACTCTCGATTTATTAAAAAAACTTTTTCCGCTTAAACAATGTAAAACCCCGAAATTCAAAAATCGTCCCTGCATTTATTATGACATCAAAAAATGCTCCGCACCTTGTCAAAAGTTGATTTCACCGGAAGATTACAAAAAGATTTTGAACAATGTCGAACTTTTTTTATCCGGCAACAGGCTCTTGCTCGTTGAAGAATTGAAAAAAGAAATGCTTTATTATTCCGAACGACAAGAATTTGAAAAGGCCGCAAAGTACCGTGACGCATACTTTGACGTAAAAAAAACAATCGAAAAACAAAAAGTCGTTTACGAATCTACAAACGTAAATAAAGATGTCGTTTCTATCACCGAAAGTGGCGGCATTTGTGCGGTTTCGCTTATTCAAATCAGAGACGGCAGATTGACAGACAAAAAAGATTTCGAACTTTCATCCTCGGATTTTGACGTCGAAGAAGATATTTCTTACGCATTTTTAAGTGAATACTACTCAAGAACGACGGACATTCCGAAGGAAATCATAATTCCTACAAAAAATTCCGAACTCAAAACTGTCGAGAATTGGCTCACGGGCTTGAAAGGCTCAAAAGTCAAAATTGTCACGGAAATTACCGATGCAAACCGAGACATAGTCGAACTTGCGAAAAAAAATTCAGATTATTTTCATGAGAAAATAAAACTTTCAAGAATGAAACAAATTTCGGAAGATTACAACAAAGTTGGGGCATACATTTGCGAAAAATTGAAACTGAAAAGATTTCCGCACAGGGTCGAATGTTACGATATTTCGCACATTCAAGGGACAAACACCGTCGCCTCGATGGTTGTTTTCATAAACGGCTTGCCCACAAAATCCGAATATCGGAAATTTAAAATAAAAACTGTCGAAGTCGGCAAACCGGACGACTTTCAGTCGATGAAAGAAGTCCTCTCTCGCAGACTCAAAAGACTTTCTCCCGAAAATTATCCCGATTTAATCATCATCGATGGGGGCAAAGGTCAACTTTCAAGCGTAATTGAAATTGTTGAGGAAATGGGAATAAAGGACATAAATTTTGTTTCCTTGGCAAAAAGAGAAGAGGAAATTTTCGTTCCTCACCAATCAAAACCAGTAATTTTCCCTAAAAATTCTGAGCAGTTGTACTTTTTCCAACGAATTCGGGACGAGGCACACAGATTTGCGATAACTTTCCACAGAAGTTTACGTCAAAAATCATCGTTAGAATCCGTTTTGGATACTATAAAAGGACTTTCTGAGAAAAGCAAAAAAATTATCAGAAAAAATTTTCGAGATGTAAAAAAACTCTCGTTACTCACCCTGCCTGAAATTGCACTGCTTTTGCCTCCTTCGCAAGCCGAACGGGTTTATAAAGCGTTTCGTGACAAAACTGATGAAATCGTTGACAGTGAAACTAATGCAGAGTAACATAAGTTTAAGGAGAGTCAAATGAGTTCAAAATTACCGTCAAAACCGCAAGTTTTAACAATCGACATCACTGACAGATGTCAAATGAAATGCGTCACTTGTTCAAAATGGCAAGTCGGCGGCGAAGTTATGAAAAAAGAACTTACGACAGAACAGTGGAAAAATGTTCTCAAGCAACTCAGAGAATGGCTCGGCGATGGTTTTTGGATATGTTTTTCGGGCGGTGAACCGTTTTTACGTCCGGACATTTTTGAACTTACAAACTACGCAACGGATTTAGGTTTTAAGGTATCTTCAATGAGCAACGGATTTTCCGTCGAAAATTTGGTAGACAAAATCATTGATACAAAATTTGAAAGCATAAATGTCTCTTTGAATTCAATTGTCGATAAATCAATTCACGATAAATCACGCGGCAGAGAAGGTTCTGCACAAAAAATTTGTGATTTCGTTTGGCAAATTATGAATTATAAAAAAGGAAGAAATGATAATTTAAGTCTAAACCTTGCAACAGTAATGCTTCCTGACAATTTGGACGAAATTGTTTATTTGGTCGAATATGCAACAAAAAATCACCTTAAACACATTATGTTCCAATTGATTGAAGATTCTCAATCCTTCCACCCGTACTCAAGAACGGCTGGCTTGGACACGGATAATTACATTATCCCAGAAGAATACAAAAATACAATTAAAGGTATGGCAGACAAGGCTTTACCGATTATTGACCACTTAATCGAAATGAAACGAGCAGGTCATGCGATTGCAAATTCTTATGAGCAACTTGAAGCGTACAAAATTTTCTTCAACAATCCTGAAGATATTGTCAACGCTATCAAATGCGATGTCGGTTCGACAAATTTTGCCGTTGACCCATACGGTGATGTCAGACTATGCTTCAATATGACACCTATCGGTTCGATTTTGGAAAAATCGCCGAAAGAACTTTGGGAAAGCAAAGAAGCCGATACATGTCGTCACAAAGTTCATACCTGCAAAATGTGCTGCCGTTTGATTAACTGCAACTTTAAAGCAAATTTTGCAAATTTCAACAAGTCATTTTTGATTAGACTCAAAAACAAACTTGTAAAACTTTTAACAAAAAAATTGTAATTTACCCTTTTATTCAAGAATTAACACAGTTTTGTATTTTGTTAAAAATGACAAATTGTTATTACTTTTAATAATTTTAAAAAAAATTTTGCAGATATTTTTACTTTAGGATAAAATATATTTACTATGAAAGAAAAAATGGAATTAAACGAAATTATTGATGAAATCTTTGAAAGTTTGAAATTTGCGAAAATCAAACGCAGCAAGTTTGTAACTTTCATGGAACAACAAGACGATCCTTATGTGGTTTTAATTGCGTGCATTTTGTCACTTAGAACAAATGACACGACAACTTATCCCGCAACGATGAAAATGCTTCAATTAGCAAGAACTCCTCAAGAAATGATGAATGTCGACGAGGAAGAACTTGCAGAAACAATTTATCCTGTCGGATTTTACAAAAATAAAGCAAAACAAATCATCGCTTTGTCAAAAAAATTGGTCGAAGAATATGACGGAAAAGTTCCAGATTCAATCGATGAACTCTTGAAGTTCGACGGAGTCGGCAGAAAAACCGCAAACCTCGTTTTGGCAAAAGGCTTTAACAAACCTGCTATTTGCGTTGATGTTCACGTTCACAGAATTTTCAACAGACTCGGTCTTGTTAAAACGGAAACTCCCGAAGAAACAGAAATGAAACTTCGCGAAATTATTCCTGAAAAATATTGGATTAGACTCAACACAGAATTCGTCACATTAGGTCAAAATGTCTGCAAACCGACAAAACCAATGTGCCCGTTCTGCCCGATTAATTATTATTGTCAATCAAATCCCAATAAAGATGAAGAATAATTCTTAAATCAAATAAAAAAACGCTTACCGAAACCGATAAGCGTTTTTTATTGCAAAAATCTTATTTACCAATTTTCGAGACAAATTTTATTATGCCGTTAATTTGGTCTTTAACGAACGATTGAGCAAGCTTCGACAGAGGTTGACTGTCTACAAACTGATATGCAACATAAATCGGATCTTGCGAGTTTCTGAAACGCATTCTCGGATCATTACCGGTAATTACAACACCTTCAAAATGATTATATTCATTTTCTGCCATAAAAAAAACCTCTGTTTATAAACCTCTCTATATATATAAAGTATATAACCGCACCCTCAAATTCAGCATTCTTTAATTTTGTTACAATACTTCATACATGAAGCTTTTTTTGAGAAGCAGAAATAGGGCAAAGAGCAATAGGTACAAGGATTTCAGCAATTGTGACATTTGTTAATATAAATCAAAAGAGAAACCCTCAAAGCGTAAAACTTTGAGGGCTGTTTTATTAAATACCGTCTTTAAAGTCTTAACGCAAGACGGTCAGAAATACCTAAACGCATTCATTTTGTGTGCATTTACAAGTACTCATAGCGGCATAAATTGTACTGATAGCGACTAAAAGATATACCAATCTTACAAGCCAATTCCAGTGACCGAAAATAAATTGTACAAGGTCAAAATTGAACAATCCGACCAATCCCCAATTCAATCCACCTGCGACAACTAAGACCCAAGCAGCGTATCTGATAAATTTTTCCATGATTATCTCCCCCCTATTTTAAATTATTGTGACAAATTACGGATAAAAAGAAATTAGCCGAAAGTGGTGTTTTCTTTTTGCGGAAAGGGGAATTTTTCCAATCAAAAAATTTTAAATTTTAAATATTTTGCACAAGAAAAAAGAGGGTTGTTACGCCCTCTTTTCTTATTATGATTTTCGTAAACTATGCTTTCGGCATATCTTTTACTGTCAACGCAATTCTGTGTTCTTGCGGAGTAAATTTCTTAATCATAACTTTAACTTCATCGCCTACATTGTAGATTGTGAAAGGATTTGCGTTTGCAGGTTCCATTTCTGATGAAGGAAGAAGTGCTTCAACACCCGGGAAAATGTTAATGAAAGTACCGAATGAAGTTACTTTGTTAACAGTACCTGTGATGATTTGACCTTCTTCAAATTTGTTTTCGATTTCTTCCCACGGATTGTCGCCCATTCTCTTCAAGCTGAGGCTGATTCTCTTGAGGTCGTTATCAATCTTAAGGATTTTAACTTCCAATTCTTGACCGAGTTGGATAACATCTGACGGATGTTTAATTCTTTGCCATGAAATTTCAGAAATCGGAAGAAGACCGTCAACACCGTTGATGTCAACGAATGCACCGAAGTTTGCGATTCTTACAACTTCACCTTTAACAACTGCTCCTTCTTCGAGGTTAACGATAACATCGTCAACAACTTTTTCACGTTGTTCAGCGATAGCTTGTCTTTGTGAGAAGATGAGCTTGTTCTTTTGCGGATCAGCTTCGAGGATTTTAACTTCGATTTCTTGGTCTAACATACCTTCGAAAGGTGCACCTGTTCTGAGTTGGCTTGCGGGGATGAAACCTCTCAAGTCTTCAGCTTCGGCAATCACGCCGCCCTTAACGATTTGAACAACTTTAGCAACGATTGTTTCGTTGTTAAGTTTTGCATTTTGAAGAGTTTGCCATGATTTAGCACATGAAAGTTTTCTCAATGAAAGAACGATGCAGCTGTCTTCTTTATCTGTTTCTTCTCTCAAAACGTAGAATTCTTTTACGTCACCGATTTTCAATTCTTCAGCTTTGTCTGTTGAATTTGAAATTTCTTTGTTAGGCAAAAATGCTTCTGTTTTTGCTCCGATGTCTACCAAATAGCCATCGTTTTCTTTCTTTACAATGATACCTTTAACGATATCTGCAACTTGGAATTTGTAGCTATAGCTTTCTTCAAGCAATCTTACAAATTCATCTTGTTCATTAATTGTTTGTGTCATTATAATGTCCTTCCTAATTAATATTCTGATAATTTGTTATAAACTTTTTGTATAATATCATCCGGAGTAGATGCTCCCGCCGTAATTGATATATTTTGGGCATTTTTGATGATATCGTCAAACTGAGAAAGTTCTTCGTCAGTTTCTATGTGAATTGTTTTTGTAATATCCTTCAAAATTTCTGCAAGGTGGGTTGTGTTTGCACTTTTTTTGCTACCTACAACTACCATCAAGTCTGAATTTTCTGCCAAATCACGTGCTTCTTTTTGACGCATTTGAGTCGAATTACAAATCGTATTGTGAACTTTGATTTCCTTCGCTATCGTCGTCAAGTAATTCAAAATTTCGTTCAAAACTTCGATTCTTTGAGTGGTTTGAACAACTACTCCCACACGTTTTTTCTCTTTAATGAGCGTTTCAATTTCTTTGAGAGAATTAATATCGGGAATAACATAAACATCATCACCGAATTGTTTTGCATTTGCCTTAATCGCAACGACTTCGGGGTGTTCAGGCTTGCCAACAATAATAACGAGATAATTTTCTTTTGCAAGTTCTATTGCTTTCTGCTGAACTTTTTTGACATCGGGACAAGTTAAATCAACAATCTCAAATCCTTTAGCCGTAACATCTTTGATAACTTCAGGCGAAGCACCGTGACTTCTGATAATGCAGATGCCTGATTCATTTTCGGGAAGTTTATCAACAGTATGAATGCCCAATTCCTCTAATTCTTTAATAACGTGAGAGTTGTGGATTAATTCACCCAAAACCCAAATTTTAGCGGAATTGTTTTCTAATTTTAATTTTTTTGTCGTTTCGACTGCACGTTTAACACCGTAACAAAAACCTGAGTGTTTAGCAGTTTTGATGTTTTTCAGATTAATTCACATCCGTTCAATGAACTAACGGGAACCCCGTCGTAATACTAATTTAGCATAAACAAAAACAAAATCAACAGACATGCCCGTCAGAGTCCCAATTTTTGTGTCATATCGTTAAAGACATTTAAAGCATCATTCAAAACATCATTCTGAGGGCAACGCCCGAAAAATCTCTCAACAACATTAAAACAGATACTTCGGCAAAGCCTCAGTGTGACGGTTACTTATTTACGCTCTATTAAATTTCTAAAATTATTTAGCGACGATTGATAAAGTTTTTTTTCATATTTTTCCAAACTTTTTTGCATTTTTGAATACTCTTTGGAATTCATTTTGATAGCATTAATCAACGCATTTTCGTAATCAGAATCGGCTTTATACAAAATTGAATTTGTTTCATCAAAACCGTTAATTTCCGCAAAACTTTCAATTATTATACAAGGTTTTAAAAAGCCATAGACTAATTGAAAATTTCCGCTTGTCCCCGTTGTATTATATCTTATATGTTTGGGATTTTTTTCGTCGTAAGCCGTTAACATAAAATCCGCTTTTTCAAGTTCTTCATACATTTTATCAAACGGTAATCGTCCTTTTATATCAAAATATTGACGGATTTCCTTGGGCAAATATTTCAATTTTCCTTTACCTATTACGGTAATTTTAAAATTCTTGTACCCTTTATCATGCAACGATTTTACGGCATTAACAATCAAATCATTATTTTTCTTTTTAGCCTGAACTCCGCCGATTGTAATAAAATTGGTAATTTTTTCATTTTTCGGTGTAATTTTAACATCCCCAAAGTAATGAGGATTAACCACAACCGAAGTTTTATTTTTGTAATTTATTTTTCTAAGGGTTATCAAATCCTCATTCCAAGTATTTGCATCAATAGAATGAACAACTTCATGCTCAACAAAAAACAATTCAGATTTATCAACATTTTGATTAAAAGTATCGAAACATTGTTCATAATGCACGCTGTCACAGAGTTTCCCGACTGTCGTAACAAGCACACCCGAAACATTTTTTAAATCATCATTTCTAAAATAATTTAAAATTTGTCGCTTATTCATTTTATTAATCGATAGATTAGGATGATTAAATTTGACGAACAAACCTTCCTTTATTCTGTCATAATTTACAAGTACGGAAACGTGATATCCCATATCAAGTAAATATTTTACATACCCCGGCACAACCTCGCTGTGGCTTTTTGAACAGGGTTCCCAAACTATAAACGTATCATTTTTAATTATCGGTTTTTTATAATTAAAAAATGGCTTTACATACGTACAAAATACCGCCTCATAAAATCTGGGTCTTAAGAAAAACAACGGACGGTATTTTAAATACCCGAAAAATGAACAAATTTTATTCCATTTTATCCAATATTTTTCATCTTCTTCTGTCTGCAAAGCCCAAGGTGTAAGTTGTAAATACTTAAAATAATAATCCTTGTGATAACTGAATGAGCCGAAATGCCACGGTTTGTTTTTTGACACAAAATGTATAATTTTGGGGTTATTTGTGTAACTTGAACGATTTACAAAATTGCTCGACTGAACATTCCATTCATCATCAACAACCTTAATTTTGCCTTTCAAAACTTCATTTATAATCTCTTGGTCGCCCATTTTTATCGTTTCAAAATGCTCTTTTGTCCAATCGGCAAACTGCTTTTCAACCCCCAATTCCGCCATTTTTTTAACATCAAAAACGAGCATTCCGGAGTTAACATAATTTTTATTCTTTTTAACTTTCCTTTTGTCAATATCTCGAACCCCGGCAACGACACAATCTCCCATCTCCGTGTTGAAAAGTTCTCTCAAACTCGTGTTAACAACAACATCTCCGTCAAAATAAATGATTTTATCCACGTTAGGGAGAATTGTCGGCAATTTAAGTCGATAATATGCCGCAACAGACAAATACGAGTGCGTTTTGATTGATAAATATTCAGCAAACATCTCATTGTTGATTTTGATAAAATTAATCTCACAATCTTTGATGTATTTCAGGCTCAAAATCCTTTGTTTATTGAATTCCTCAATCCCTCCGTCAAGAATGTAGAAACAAAGATTATCGTTTCGTTTTGCACTTCTCAATGCGGAAGCTATTACAACCCCAGCGTACCTTGCGTAATTATCATCACTCGCAAGACATATATTTATTCTAAAATTTTTCATAACTCAATCCAAATCTATCAACAATAGAATATTACTATTTTAAATAGATATTTATCTATTGTCAATGCCTGTTTATAGAATTTAAAATATACTAAGATTTTTTTATGGATATCAAAAAATTATTCGGAAAAAAGGTTAAAGAAAGGCGAACAAATTTGCGGCTTACACAGGAGCAACTTGCCGAAAAGGCGGGTATTTCGCCGAAAAGTCTGAGCCAAATTGAGTTGGGAAACAACTTTATTTCTGCCGAAAATTTAGACGCACTTTGCAAGGCGTTGCAGGTTATGCCCAATCAACTTTTTGAATTTGAAGACAAAAAGTCCTCTGCCGTTGATTTAGAAATTATTTTCAGCAGATTAAAAAGTGATTCAAAATTGCTTGAGAAAATAGCGAAAATAATTGAAATTATTGAATAGATTTTGTAAAAAGATTAAACTTTTAAAATTTTATAAATCATTCCGAAAAAAATCGTTATGTAGTGCTTAATTCCGATTAAACAGAATTTATTGTTTTATAAAATTTATTTATGAATTATGTAAATAAGCTGTTAAATGCATTGGGAGAAAGCATTTATTTCAAGCCTGACAGACAGGTAAATGACAAAATATTTTCAGCAAAAAACAGAAAGTGGCTTGCGGGGATTGTGCCGTCTGAATTGTTAAAAAAGAATGTAAAGCAAGCCATATTAACACTTTTGATGATTAATCAAAGTCAAAATTTTTACAGAGAATTTCCCAAAAATATTTTGACCCCGAAATACGGAGATAAATGGGGAAGGATTGCAAATTACATAGAAATTAATAATCGTTCGATTGCGGAAATGCACGGTAACGAGTGTAAAAACGGGATTTTAAGCACAATAAAACTATTACCGGCAATACCGCCTTCCGCAAAAAGTTGGGCAAATTGTATAATTTTGTCGCAAATTTTTCCGAACATATACGGAGACGGACTAAACAAACCGCCTTATGAAGAAAATTCCTTGTACGGCATAAAGCTAAATTGCGGATATAGTCGCAATATCATTAACTTTGAAATAGCAAATAAAATTTCGCCTACGGAACAATTTCATGCCTTCAATAATCTTGCACATTTTCACGGACTGAAAACTGGTTTTCGAACAGTCATTTCTGCGAACCAAATCAAAATTGCCATACCAAATGAAACGGACGTAACGTTCAATTGGCGGAATTATAAACATCAGGAACTTTTTATTGAAGAACACGTAAAGTTGATAAAAACAGGATTTGAGTGCATTTTTATAGATTCCGCAAAACACATCGGCGGGTATGATATGCAGAATTACACGGGAGTCGGAGCATTACCCGACTACGATCAAATGCAATATATTCTCCACGAAATCCGAGCTCGTTCGGGGAAAACGACATTGAGTTTTGTCGGAGAAAAAAGTTCGGGAGATTTTCAAAGATATAAAAACCTCGGATTGACGGCAGGTACCGGATTTATCCCTCCTGACGATTATAACAGCGTAAAAGAATATGCCATAAAATTTAAATATTTAAGAGATTATGCTCCGGGAGTCGAAGTTTCAAACGACAATGACGAGGGCGGAAGAAGTTACAAACACAGACTTCATAGGATTAATAACGTACTTTTTGCATATGAATTTCCAAGCGATAAACTCCCAAGTTTTATGCAAACGGAAGATATATTCCCGCTTCGATATGACACAAATACTCACCATTTAATGATGAGCAATCCTTCCTATTCCGATGACGGGTTGCCTATAAGTCATTGGCAAAATCTTTTTGCCAAAGAAGACGGAAGAGCATACAATCTCGAAGTTGCAAGACTTTTCGGTCACGCATTGAATTTGTAACTACCTGAACGACAGATGTTTAATCAATTTTTTAGAAATTTTATGAGGATCGGTCGTATAGTTGCAATCGCCCTGTTTTCCCGTAATTTCGCATATTTTTTCGAAAATATAGGTGATATTTTTGATAGATTTTCCTTCTTTTATCAAGTCGGTCAAAATCGTTTTCAAATCCCAAATCGGAAGAATATTGGACAAATTCCAGACGAGATAAGAGTTTTCACGTTGAACGCTTTCGACATAACGTTCGGTCATGCGGTTAGAAAAAATCTCCGAAATATGCTCAATACAAGTCATTTCAAAGTTTTGCGAAATTTCTGCGATTGCATCTTCTTCGCTGAATAGAGAGAAGCCGACAAACGCAATATTACCCTGAATTTGGAAGTGGTATTCATTTTCCTGCAAACAAGTTTTGTTCACTACTCTTACGGCGGGCAAAATAAATCCGCAAGCCTCAAAAAGGTTTTCTCTGAGATTTGCAATTTTTTTGCTGAGTTTTTGCCCTGATTGAATGAGGTCATTCCCCACACAAATCACAATTTCGTCCGTAGTGAGAGAATTATACATCTCGTCAATTCTATCAAGGACATCGACCTTTTTTTCTTCTTTTTTGTTAATCAATTTTTTCAAACATTTAATCATATTTTTTGAATAATGTTTTTTAAAAAATAGTCAACAAAAAGATGACTAAATATAATCTTTATCCTCATACATAAGAGCCCAAATTAATGCTACGACCCAGCCGATAAAGGTCATTCCGAAGAACAAATTAACAAGAAAAATTGCCAAAGCATTCTTTTTCTTACGCATAATTGCGATTATAGTCGGCAAAAAATACCCGCCGATTGACAAAAGCAAACAAAAAGTAACAGTAAAAGCCAAAAAGAATGTAAACATATTCACCTCAAAACAATACTATCACTTTTTTTTAAAAGTTCAATCCTGCTTTTTGATAAATTAATCATTATCTTTTTCAAAATAATTCAAGACATCAATAAGAGTTTTTGAATTGCCCAAATTACCTGATTTTGTGACTATTAAACGATTTTTAATATCTTCGCAAAGCGGAATGGCAGGAGCAACAGCATCAACGATTTGCAGACAATTTACCCCAAGGGCATGCAAACATTTGTATGAAGTTTCGCCACCGACAGTGATTAATATAACGTCTTTTTGACTTGTTATAACCTGAGTAATTTCAGCAAGATAATCGCAAATCATCGAAATAAAAGATTCTCTTGAAATTTCTTTTTCAAAAAGCATAACAGTCATCGCATCAGGATTGCTGAAAAGTTCCGAAGTATGAATGACAACGGTATTTGTACGCGTAAGATTTTTTACCGCACGTTCGATAATATCGTCACACTCAGAACCCAAAATTTGTTCGGGAGTAATATCTATAACGTAGATATCATCAACATCTTCATCGCTTGCAAGTCGTTTAATTTGAGTTGCTGCAAGCTCAGAAGCCGAACCCGAAACAATCAACTTCGGTAAAGCCGGGAGTTCTAACGGTTCTTGTTCATATTTTGTTTCAGGGTAAACGATATCGCACATCGCCTGAGCAGCACCGGCAGAACCGCAAGGCAAAATTCTTGTATTGCATTTTTTCAAAGCAAGCATAACCTGCTCAATATCAACGGAAGAAAGTGCATCGGCAACGATAAGTTTTTTGCCCGCCAAAATCAACTCGTTAAGTTTCGCCAAAATCGGCCCTGCACCTTGTTTTACAGTATTGAGTTCAATCAGAGCAACAATATCTTGTTCATTAGCAGGAAGTCCGTTTCGCAAAACAGTCGGAATATGCGATTCATAAATCGGAGCTCTCGGGTCACGGGCAAATTCCGTTCGTTCAATCGGAACACCTTTCAAAAGATGATAACCTCCGACAGTTATTCTTCCTTCGTTCGGAAACGCAGGCATTACAATTGCAACATCATAATCACTTGCCTCGATTACACCCATAATTTCCATCGCAATATTTCCGCGAATAGTGGAATCGATTTTTTTATACAAATGCTCAACACCCAAATTGTTCAAAAGAGATGTAGTTGCTTCTTTTGCACGTTCTCTTGCTTCATCCGGTTCAATATTTCGACTCTCTGTCGAAACAGCCCAGACTTGAGTGTCATCGTGTGTTTTTTCGATATTTTTATAATTTGTCAAAACTTGTACGTTGCAACCCTTAAGGTGAAATTGCAAAGCCGTATCGTTTGCACCAGTCAAATCGTCTGCAATAATTGCAACACCGTCGGAAAATAACATTACATATTCTCCGATTTTCTTCTCAATACTTTAAATTTTGAAGAAACAATTGAATAATATTCTTTACCGTTATATTTGTTTACCGTCAAACGACCGTCAACCCACATTAAAGTGCCCTTTTTAGCGTGTTGATAAGCCAATTCAGCCTTATCCCAATCGTCAATGTTAAACCAATCGGTAACTTCAGCCTTAGTTTTGCTGTCCCATCTGTTAACAGCAAGAGAGTATGAAGTCTTGCTTTTACCTGATTCAAAATATTTTATTTCCGCATCTCTGCCGACTGTACCGACAACTAAAACTGAATTCATTTTTATATCCTTTTTAATTTTACTGTGTTCATTATGCAAAAAAAATTGATTTTTTACAAATTTTAAAGATGATTTATGTCTTTTTCTTCACAAATTCAACCGCTTCGTCCCGAGAAGTGATATTACCCTCAAGTTGTTCCGCGTACAATGCTTTGACTATGTTGCCCAAGGCTTTTGACTGTTTTAAACCCGAAATTTCCATAACCTCATTTCCTGTCAAAAACGGCTTAGGACTTGCAACAGAAGAACCGTATTCAAAACATTCATCAAGCAAAATCGAAAGATTGGAAAGATTTTGAACAATCATATCGGCTGTAATCGCTTCACCCATCGCGGAAAGTCTGTCCGACATCGCAAGAATAATCACATCTTCAAAATACGGATACATTTTTCTGTAAAATTTCAAATGAGCCTTAGACCCCGCAACTTCTTGCCACACAAGGGATGAAGGGTAAATATGGTACTTAATCATTTTTTGAACGTATGCAATTTGCTTTTTCGAAAATTTCAAATCTCGCATAATTGGCACGATTTTTTGCGAACCGACTTCATCGTGCATAATGAAACGATGACGCCCTGTTTTCTCATCAATAGTCCAAGTATCGGGCTTTCCGATGTCGTGCATAAAACCTGCAAATTTCAAAAAAGCTCTTCTCGGAAAACAACCAAATTCCATATCATCAAGAATTTTTTTTCGTTCATAGGACAAATTTTCATAATGACTTTGAATTTGTCTGACCGTTTCTATCAAATGGTGTTGCAAATCTAAGTGATGGTGTGTATTTGGAGGTATTGTCTTAACCTCTTTCATCACGGGAAAAATCTTGTCGAGCAACCTGACTGCATCCATTTTCAAAAGAGCAATATCAGAAAATTTAGCCTCAAAGAGTTTCATAATTTCAGTGTTAACACGCTCTTTTGCCGGTTTTTCAATTAAATTGAGATTATTTTTGATAAAATTTTCAATATTTTCGTCGATATCAAAATTATATTTTGCCGCAAATCGGTACACTCGCAACATTCTAAGCGGGTCATCGATGAAATTTTTCAAATCTGCCGTTCTTAAAATTTTATTCTCAAAATCACTAATAGCACCGACTTTATCCACAATTTCATCGTTATTGAGGTCATAAGCGAGCGAATTAATCGTCAAATCACGGCGATGAATGTCCTTGTCGAGATTATCCTCAAGCATCGCAGAAATGTCGAAATAGTTGGTCTTGTCGGGCATTACGACCCTGTAAATTTTATTTTCCTCATCAAGAGGCACAAAATGAGAATTTGTATTGTCTGCAATTGTTTTCGCAAGTTTTTCCGCCACATCGGATTTCACAATCAAATCTCTGTCATGAGAAATTTCGCCCGTCGCCAAATCTCTCAAAAATCCGCCGACAAGAAAGCAATCCACCCCTTTAAGATATGGTTTTATGAGGTTGATAAACTCATCATTTTGAATAAAACTTTTGATTTTTTGAGCGTTATTCATCGCCGACCTCTTGAATTATCCCGAAAAGTGCCGCCGTAAGTGCCGTATCAGCCCTCATTATTAATCTGCCGAGCGAAATTTCAGAAAGATTTAACTCTTCAAAAAGTTTAAATTCCCTATCAGAAAAACCGCCTTCACAGCCAATAACGGCAAGGATTTTATCTCCTTCTTGATAAGGATTTTGAGCAAAATATTTTTTTATCCCAAAATTTTTTGCACGTTCAGAAAAAACTAAAATTTTATCATAATTTTTAGATTTATTTTTTAAAAATTCATCTAAATTTTCAGGTTCTGTAACAACTGGAAAATCCGCACGTTCACATTGTTTTACGGACTCATCCGCAATTTTTTGAAATTTATCAGATTTTGCCCGAACGACAGATTCTTTTACCGCACAATTATCGCAAAGCAGCGGTATTATTGTTTTCACACCAAGTTCAGTTGCTTTTTGAATTGCGGAAAAATCGGCATCTTGTTTCAAAACGCATCTTGCAACCGTCAAATCAATCGCCAATTCACGAAAAGAAGGATATTTATCAACAATTTCAGCCTTCAAAACTTTTCTCTCAATATCACAAATTTTTGTCACATATTGAATTTTATTTTCGTCAATAAACAAGACCTTTTCGCCCACCCGGACACGACGAGCATTCACGAGATGATTTAACAGTTCCCTGTCCGTAACCTCAATGACGTTATTTTTAATATTTTCGGTTTTAATAAAAAAATGTGGCATGACATGATTATACACCATGCCCGAATTATAATCTTTTTGAATTTAAAAATTATTAGGCTATAATAAGCAAAAAGGCGGTATTTATGAAGATTATCGATTGTGAAGTTTTAAAGGAAGTTGTTTACAACCTGTGTTTGCAAGCAGGACAAGAACTTTCGCCATATCCGTATGAAAAAGTCTTATCGAAATATAATGAAACGAACTCTTTAAAATTGGCACACATACTGCAAAATGCAGAAAATGCCCACAAAATTCAACGTCCGCTTTGCCAAGATACAGGAACGGTTCACGTTTTTATGGAAGTAGGAAACGAAATTTCTTTTTCATCAAATCCTGTAAACGCAATCAACGAAGGAGTCAAAAAGTGTTACGTTGAAAAGTTTTTCAGAAAATCAATCGTTGAAAATGAATTTTTATCAGGGAAAAATACCGAAACGAATACTCCTGCTTTAATAGACGTAGAGTACGTTTCTGGCGATAAATTAACCGTGAAAGTTTTATTAAAAGGAGCAGGTTGCGACAATGTTTCAGAGGTGCAAATGATGCTTCCCTCAACGACAGAGGACGAATTTGCCGAAAAAGTCTCACAAATAATAAAAGAACGTGCAAAAAATGCATGCCCGCCTTGCTTTATTTCAATTGCAATCGGAACAGGAGCCGAAAGTGTTATGGCAACTGCGGAAAAGGCATTTTTTAATACAAAAAATGATATGCCCGAATTATCAGAAAAAATTCTCTCAAATGTGAATAAAAACGCAGAGGACAATTTTCTTGTTGCTGATTTAAAAATCACCGCAAAGAACCACCACATGGCAAGTTTGCCCGTTGCAATCGCATTTAATTGCCACTCTCTTCGAGTTGCAAGTGCAACTTTTGAAAATGATGAAATAAAATATTCAAAAATAGTTGAAAATTTTGAAAAAATCGAAACCTCAAAAAGTACGGCAAAAGAGGTGCAAACAGGTGATATTGAAGGCATTAGAAATTTAAAAGAGGGTGAAAATATTTTGCTCTCGGGTGAAATTTTGATTGCCCGAGATGCCGCTCACAAAAAAATGTTTGAATATAAAAAAGCTAAAAAGCCGTTGCCTTTTGACATAGAGAACAAAATAATTTTTTATGCAGCACCGTGTTCCGCAACTCCGTCGGAAATCGTAGGACCAATCGGACCAACGACCGCTAAGAGAATGGACAAGTTTTTGCCTGAATTTCCTCAAATCCTTGCAACCATTGGCAAAGGCGACCGTTCAGATGATGCAAAAAATTACATAAGAAATGCTCATTCAATTTATTTTGAAGCGGAAGGCGGAATTGCGACTTTGTTGTCCTCATGCTTTGAAAGTTACAAAATGATTGCGTTTGAAGAACTTTCAACAGAAGCGGTTTGTCTTGCAAAAATTAACAAATTGCCATTGAAAGTCGGAATTTCATCACAAAAAATTTAACAGGCACAAAAAATGCGGGTCGAATTCTCAACCCGCATTAATAAAGGATTTAGGCTTTTTCATTTCGTAATTTTGTTATGAATTTAGCCAATTTTCCCATTGCAATTTTTAATGTTTCAAGAGAATAAGCGTAAGATATTCTCAAAAATCCTTCACCGCTTGCACCAAAGGCAGTTCCGGGAACAGTTGCGACTTTTTCTTCCATCAAAAATTTTGTTGCAAACTCTTCACTTGTCATACCAAATTCTTTAATGCAAGGAAAGACATAAAAAGCTCCAAACGGCTCAAAACAATCAAGTCCCATTTCACGAAAAGCGTTCATCAAAAAACGACGTCTGTGATTGTATGAACGACGCATTTCTTCTACATCTTTATCACCGTTTTTAAGAGCTTCAACAGCCGCATATTGGCTTGTTGTCGGTGCACACATAATCGCATATTGGTGAATTTTTAACATCTGTTTCAAAATCACCTCGGGAGCACACGCATAGCCCAGTCTCCAGCCCGTCATAGCATACGCTTTTGAAAAACCGTTAATTAAAACAGTACGTTCTTTCATTCCTTCTATCGAAGTAATGGAGACATGTTTGCCGTTATATGTCAATTCAGCGTAAATTTCATCGGAAAGAACATAAAGGTCTTTTTCAATAACAACCTTCGCAATTTTTTCAAGCTCTTCCCTTCCCATAACAGAACCCGTCGGATTGTTAGGGAACGGCAATACCAAAATTTTTGTTTTGCCCGTAATTTTTTCTATTACTTCTTCTGCCGTCAATCTGAAATCATTTTCAGCCTTTAAATCAATAATTACAGGTTTTCCGCCCGCAAGTACCGCACAGGGAACATACGAAACATAACTCGGCTCGGGAATCAAAACTTCATCGCCGGGGTCAAGCATCGCACGAAAAGCAACATCGATTGCCTCTGAACCGCCGACCGTAACCATGATTTCTTTTTTGGGGTCATAATCCACACCCTGAGTGCGTTTGATATAGTTTGCAATTTCTTGTCTCAATTCCGTTAAACCGGAATTTGAAGTGTAAAATGTTCTTCCTTTTTCAAGAGCATAAATGCCTTCATCCCTTATGTGCCAAGGCGTATCGAAATCAGGTTCGCCGACGCCCAAAGAAATTACCCCTTCCATTTCATTAACAAGATCGAAAAATTTTCTGATTCCTGAAGGTTTAATCGTTACAATGGTTTTCGATAAAGGATTTCTCATGAAATAACCTCTCTTGTATCTTTCGGTTTTGCAGCCATAATCGTTCCGTGGTCTTTATATTTTTTCAAAATAAAGTGAGTAGCCGTACTCAAAACAGAATCAATTGTGGACAATTTATCTGAAACAAATGCTGAAACTTCACGCAAAGATTTGCCTTGCAACGTAATTAACAAATCAAATCCGCCCGAAATTAAATATACCGAGTGAACTTCAGGATAGTTGTAAATTCTTTCGGCAACAAAATCAAAGCCTTGTCCTCGTTGAGGTGTAACCCGAACTTCGATAAGAGCCGTAACTTTTTCGTTGTCAATTTTGTCCCAATCAATCAATGTATGGTATCCGCAAATGATACCTTCATGCTCCATAGCCGTAATTTCGTTGAAAACTGTTTCTTCATTAGTTCCGAGCATTACCGCCAATTCTTTTATATCAATTTTGCTGTTCTTTTCCAAAACGGATAAGATTTCTTCACGCATTATTTTCTCCTTAAAATAAATGAATACCTATATTTTAATACAAATAAGCGGATTTGTGCGAAAAAAATAGTACAAACGTGCAAAAATTTAAAGATACACGCGAAAGACAGCACGAACGTACAAAAAACAGCAGATTTCCGCAAAATTAATTGTTTTTTGCAACTCTGTCATACAATTCGGCATATTTTTCAGCCCGAAAATCGCCATCATATATAGGAATATCGGTATTTTTATCCGCAAGCGACAAATCGATAACACCATTAAACAATCCAATCTTATCGCTTCCTTTCTCACCGAAAAACGTTCCAATGACTGTTTTTACACCGCCTTTGGTTTCATCGGGCATAACAACGCAACTTCCGCCTGAAAAATGGCTGTATTTTTCCTGTCCGCACAAATTTGCCGATGCAATATAAACATAATTTATAAAAGAATAAGCAGGTAATGACAGGGTTGCAGCTCCCATTGTACAAGCGTTATCAGGACATGCCGTCACATTCAAAACCAACCTTGCACCCATCGCACGATAATATCTGATAAGTTCGGGGAAACAATATGTATCATAACAAATAGACACACCGACTTTACCCCATTTTGTCTCGAAAATTTTCGGCTCATTCCCGCAAATTGCCCACTTCTTTTCATCAAACGGTAAATGCATTTTTCGATATACATCAACTTCACCGTTCGGAAACACAATCGCTGCGGAGTTATACACCTTATCGTCTACAAGTTCCGCAAGTCCGAAAATAACATACATATTGTATTTTACGGCAAACTGTTTAACTATTGAAACGCATTCTCCTTCAAGGCTTTCCGCAAGTTCTTTATGAATATCATTCTCTCCGTCATAATCATACCCGCAAAGGCATGTTTCGGGGAAAACAACCATCTCTACACCATTTTCAGCAGCTTCAATACAATATTTTTTAAGATTTTCTAAATTTTTTTTCTTATTTCCCCAATTTACGGGAAAATTTACAACCCCGATATTTAATTTACAATTTTCCATTTTAAATCTTCTTAAGGCTAATAACTTCTTCGTACGTAGCACCGGCTTCGGTAAGCTCTTCCTTAGATATTCCAAAAAGCAAAAGCATTTTTCTGACTTCATCATCCACGGATGAATGCTTTAACCTGTAAACAACCTCGGCAATTACTTTTTCCCTTGTTAATGTATGGTCAAGAACAGGTTTGCTTCCGTTCCTTCTCTTGCATTTGCCCATAAACCAAAGTCCTTCCTTATCCTCTGATTGTATGATATTCATTTTGAAAAAGCAATAATACTTTGATTTTTGTTTTTAATCATTAAGAAATGTAACAAACCAATCAAAAAAAAGTAAATTTTTCACTTTCACTTTCATTATAAAAGTATCGAAAGTGTGATGAAAGACAATCCCAAAAGATAATGATAAAATTATCAAGGTAAGTTAAGTTAAATAATACGAAAGGTAAGTGTAATATGTTTAATATGAAGAATTTAAAAGTAGTTAGAGAACTCGGAAACGTTGCAGATAAGTTGAAGTGGTCTATGTCAATGTTTTCAGAGGTAAAAGCAAATTCAGAATATTTCGATTTAATTTGCGGTGAAAAAGAAAACAATGTTGAAGCGACAGAATTATATTTGGAAAAAATGGTTCGTGAATCATTGGTAAAAGAATTTTCAGCAGACATCAAAAACTCTGCATCATTTGATTTGTTGGCAGATATGGTTCTTTATAATTTGAAAAAGAAGCAATTGGAAGAAATGGACGCTGAAGAAGCGTAAGATTTCTATTGACCTTAAGAGGTCAAATTGTCAACAAAATAACTAACCTTTCGTAGACGGTACTCATGGGTAATGTGAGTACCGTTTTTTTGTCTGATATTGTCCTTGTTAAGTGAACAAGGAGTTATACAATGAAATATTTAATAAAAAAGCCTGATACATTTTTGAGCATGTTGAATGATGATATCAACTCAATTTTGCACAAAAGTTTTGATAATTTATTTCCGGAATACGTATTTGAGCAAGAAATGAAGGGTATGGCGATGCCAGTTGACATCAAAGAATACGAAGACAAATACGTTGTAAAAGTTGAAATTCCGGGGATAAACAGAGAAGATATCACACTTGATTTACACAAAAATTCTTTAAAAATTGAAGCATCCAAAAAACTTGAGCAAGAAGAAAATGACAACAAGAAAAAGTATCACAAGAGTGAATTTCGATACGGAGAATATTGCAGAACTTTATATTTTCCGTCCGATGTTGACATTGACAAATGTGACGCAACGTTGAAAAACGGGATTTTGACCATCGAACTTGAAAAAATGGTTAAAGAAGAAGAAAGACAAAAGAAAATAGAGATTAAAGAATAATGACGGTAATTTTAGGTGTAAAAACGACAAATCGGATTGAAACATCCGACGATATTCAAAAAATTCTTACGAAATTCGGTTGTTATATAAAAACGAGACTCGGAATTCATAATATTTTAGGAAATATTTGTCCGAAAGATGCATTAATATTGCTTGAAATACCTCAAAAAGAGCAGGCAATTTTAATTGAAAATGAATTATTGAATATTTCGGAAATTGAAATTCAGAGGATGGAGTTTGATTTTAATTAGAAAGGGCAGGACTTTTGAAATATAGAGTCCTGTTTTAAAAATATGACGAAAAGAGTTGTAATAATCGGAGGCGGAGCGGCAGGCCCTAAAACAGCCGCAAAGTTAAGACGGGAAGATCCTGATGCTATCATTCAAATTTATACGGATGAAGTAAATATTTCTTATTCCGCATGCGGTTTGCCGTATTATATTGCGGACATAATTCCCGACATAGAGGAGTTGCAAGTAAGAATGCCCGAAGATTTTGAAAAGCACGGAATTCAAGTTTTTTTGGAAAAAAAAGCCATAAAAATTTTCCCTCAAAAAAAATCTGTTTTATTTAAAAATCTGAAGAACGATGAAGAATTTGAGATTTTTTATGACATTTTGGTTATTGCAACGGGAGCAAGACCGTACATTCCGGCGATAGATAATGTAAATCTGCAAAATGTATTCACTCTTCGCAAACTTGAAGACGGAATTGCGATTAAAGAGGCTATGAACAGGTCGGAAAAGGTTACGCTTGTAGGCTTTGGATTTATAGGAATAGAGCTGGCGGAAGCCTTTATAAAAAACGGATTATTTGTAAACATTATTGACAAAAACCCGCATGTGATGGGCATGTTCGACGATGATATTTCACAAGAAATTCATAAATACATTTTAAAAAGAGACGGACAAAAAGTAAAATTTTATAATAAACAACAGGCCGTGAGATTTGAAGGCAAAAACGGCAAAGTTACCGCAGTTATAACGTCTAAAGGAAAGCGAATCGAAACAGATTTTGTGGTAATTTGTGCAGGAACTGTTCCGAACAGTGAGATTGCCGCAGACGCAGGGCTTAAAATTGGTATAAATAAAAGCATTTGGGTCGATTCTCACTTAAAAACCTCAATCCCGGGGATTTATGCAGTGGGGGATTGCTGCGAAAAATTTCATATTGTCACAAAACGCCACTGCTGGCTGCCTCTTGGCTCAACGGCAAACAAAGAAGGCCGTTGTGCAGCGATAAATATTGCAAACGATAATTGCGACTTCAATGGGGTCGTAGGTGCTATTGTGAGCCGCTATTTCGACTATACGGTCTCTATGGCAGGAATTACCGAACGTGAGGCAAGAGAAATCGGTTATGACGTTTTGACAACAACCGTCACAAACGAGGACAGGGCAGGCTACATGCCTGAAGCTGCAATGATTACCTTGAAATTAATCGTTGATGAAAATTCAAGAGAAATTCTTGGTGTGCAAGGAATAGGCACAGGTGATGCCGAAAAACGTGTATCGACGGCATCGTTCGCCATTATGAGTGCAGTGAAAATCGACGAATTCATGGGGATTGATTTACCCTATGCACCGCCGTTTTCAACTGCTATCGACCCATTATTAAAGGCCGTACAAATTATTCAAGATAAACTCAAACCGGAAGAGGATTAGCCCTTTTTCGGTTGATAAGTAATCATTTTGACCAAGAGTTGGTTTGCTTTCTCAAGTTGAACGTCACGTTTTGCCTTAATATCGGCATCGGTGAATTTTACAACAATATCAGGTTTGATACCTTTTTTGTGAATATCGGAACCGCTCGGAGTCAAATATCTTTGAATTGTAATGTTACAACCCGAACCTTCAGGAAGCTTGTTGATTTCTTGAACAAGTCCCTTGCCGAAAGATTTTTCCCCGACAATTAACGCTCTGTTGTTATCTTTCATCGCACCTGAGAAAATTTCACTTGCTGACGCACTTCCGCCATTAATTAAAATTACAACGGGTTTATCACAAATGTAATTTCTGCTTGCTCTGATAGTATCCTTATATCTGCCTCTGTCAACCGTGCTGACGATTACTCCGCCATCAAGGAACATATCGGAAAGCGTAATTGCGTTCGTCAAAAGTCCCCCCGGGTTTGAACGAAGGTCAATGATAATACCTTTTTTATTTGAATAACCCATAAGAGCTTTTTTAAACTCTTCAGCTGCATTTTGACTGATAAAAGAACTCAATCTGATATAACCGACACGAGGGTCTAATTTTGTTGTAGTTGAGGGCAATTTTGTCGATACAGCTTTAATTTCAATTTTTGCTCTCGGAACGGCATAAATCTTGTTCGGACAATCTTTACGCTTGATTAAAAGTTTTACGATTGTGCCTTCTTCACCTCGAATTTGGTCAGCAGCTTTATCAACAGTAATACCCTTCGTGGATTTTCCGTCAATTTCGAGAATTTCATCCTCAGCCTTTAAACCCGCTTTTTCGCCCGGTGTATCTTCCATCGGCGCAATAATAAGCAATTTACCGTCTTTAACACCGATTTGAACACCGATACCCTTCAACGAACCTTTGATACTGCTCGTTTCTTCCTTAAACTCTTTAGGGTCAAGGAATTTAGTATAAGGGTCATTCAAACTTGCGAGCATTGTTGAAATAGCAACGTATGAATCCTCGTTCGTTTTGATATGAGCGTCGTATTTTTTTCTCCATTTGTACCAGTTTTGGTGGTTATTACCCGGATCAACATATTTTGAATTGATTAATTTCCAAACCTGGTCGTAAAGCATGGTTTGCTCAGATGCCAAACTTGCCGTCGGCACAAGCATTCCGCCTAATATAATTAAACTTAATAATAGTCTTTTCACTTTCGTTCTCCTGACTCTAATTATAGTACAAATGAAAAATTTTACATCATCAGAATATTTAGACTTTTATACTTTCAAAAAGTTTCACTCCTTGAAATTCTTTAACATTTCCGCAGATATTTCCGTATCAAAAATCGTTTGGGGGTCAAAAGTAGCCGTCTTTGTTGCAATTTTTGGATAATCAGGTCTAACTAAAACCACAAAATTTTCATCAGAAAATATCTCTCGCCAATTCTTTTGAACTAAATATTTTGTAAGATTTTCCGTATGATTTTTTTGCAGCAAAACAATGTCCGTCGGATATTTTGTTAATATCTCATCAAAATTTTCACCGTTCATAGTGAAAAAATCCTTCATTTCAAGCAACAAATCAGGAAAATAAACCTCCTCATACCGACCGTCCATAAAAATCTTGTTATTTGGATAAAGTTTGTATCCAACATAACTTCCATAAGTCATATCAACAAGAATGTTACCTTTAACACTATTTGTTGCAAGAAATTCTACCGCATCATACGGCAGATATTTTTCATCAGCACTAATAGTGTTTTTAACTGTATTTACTGAATTAAAAGAGAGCAGAGAAAGCAATAATATAACAGCATAAACATATTTGTTTTTGTCATTTGCAAGAAGTGACAACGAACGAATTTTGTTCAAAATCGATAAAACATCATCGAACATAAAAATCGCACTTGAAATAACAAAGAAGGGCAACAACTTTGTGTGCATTACTGCGAGATATCCCGTTGACACCAATAGTAGCAATTTAGTCATATCAACGTTTTTAAGGTCAAATTTGTTTTCAACACCTTTCAACAAAGCAATCAAAATCATAAAAATAAAATAAATTTTGAATTTAAAGGCATAAAAATTTGTCGCAAATGGAGATGCCCATTCAGAAATCCATTCCCGACTCATTGTGCCTGCCGTAAACAAGAATTTCACATACTCAAAACCGTACGGATTTACAAACAGGACAAGCGATGACACCATTAGTGTTATCAAATACGGTATTGGATATTTCTTATTCAAAAATTCTCCAACCGCATAAATTAAAATCAAACCAAGTCCGCTAAGGCAACCACCGTGGATATTTCCCCACAAAAACATCAATAACGGCAAAATTGCAAGTAAACATTTTTTACCTTGTAACCTATATGCCTCAAGGATTAACACAAATAGTGCGAAAAACAAAAATGAAAACATATGGCATCGAACAGTGGATGCAAACACAATATTTGCGGCAAATACAGCCAAAGCGAAATAAAGAATATTAAATGGAGAATATTTAGGATTACGAGCAATAACACAAATAGTGGCAATCGCAAAAATTCCAAACGTTAAAAGAGACTTAAAAGCCGATAATGTAGTCAAAACAGACTTATTAAAAAATTTCGACAAGGTTGAGACCCAATAGATAATGGCACTTGCACCCCATTCGTGGTCTAACCACAAATGAGTCGGAGTATATGAATAGAAATCGTGTTTCAAGATAAAACCATTTTCTATGAACGATTTTCCGACTATAAGTCTTGCAAACAGGTCATAATCGGGATTTATGGGATAGGCAAGAGCAAAACACCAAATTAAAAGTGTCACAAAAAACAAAATTTGCCATTTTTTATCCGAAATCATCAACGCACCTCTTTGCCTGATTTTAGCATATTTTCGGACAAAATCGGGGAATTGTTTCTTATAATTTACAAAATATTTCATCAGTTATTTTTGTGATTTATGGTAAAATTTCATTGAGAAAGGATTTTTTGTGAAAGAAGAGTTAGACTTAATCAGGGCAAAATGCTTAAACTGTGAAAAATGCGAACTATCCAAAAGCCGTACGAACGTTGTATTTTCAGACGGAGTACCCAACCATAAAATCATGCTCATCGGAGAAGCCCCAGGGTATTGGGAAGATCAAAAGGGCATACCGTTTGTCGGCAAAGCGGGGCAACTTTTGGACAAAATCTTTGCCTCTGTTGGTTTTACGAGAAATGATATTTACATTTGCAACACGATAAAATGTCGTCCGCCGGAGAACAGAAATCCATTACCCGAGGAAAAAGAAGCCTGTTTTAATTATTTAAAGGCACAAATTGATATTCTGAAACCCAAAATTATTTTGGTATGCGGAAATGTTGCACTTAACACAATGCTCCCAGAAGAACGAGGAATAACAAGGGCAAGAGGCAAATGGTTCGACGGACCGTACGGTTCAAAAATGATGCCGATTTTTCACCCGTCATATCTTTTAAGAAACGATGCGAGAACAAAAGGCAGCCCGAAATGGCTTATGTGGCAAGACATTCAAGAAATCCGAAGAGAATATGACAAACTCTCTTAATTTGACTTGAAACACTGTTTATAATAATTTTGAATAAACACACGCAAGAGGTTTATTATGATTACTTTAGAAAATTTATCCGTAAGATTTGGAACAGAACCATTATTTGAAAATGTCAACTTGAAATTCACGACAGGCAACTGTTACGGACTTATCGGGGCAAATGGTTCAGGGAAAAGTACCCTTTTAAAAATTTTGTCAGGGGAACTCGAACCGACGACAGGAGAGGTTCATATCCAAAAAAATCAACGGATTGCGGTGTTAAAACAAAACCATTTCGAGTTTGATGAATACACTGTCATTGATACCGTAATTATGGGTCACAAGCACCTTTACGACATTATGAAAGAAAAAGATGCACTTTATATGAAGCCTGATTTTTCGGATGGAGACGGAATAAAGGTTGCAAACCTTGAAGCGGAATTTGCGGAACTTGACGGTTGGCAAGCGGAATCATCGGCTGCATCTTTACTCAGCGAACTTGGAATTCCAAATGAACTACATTATGAAAAAATGTCAGAACTTTCGGGTAGTGAAAAAGTCCGTGTATTGCTCGCTCAAGCACTTTTTGGAAACCCCGACATTTTGCTTCTTGACGAACCTACGAACCACCTCGATATCAAAACTATCGGTTGGCTCGAAGAATTTTTGATAAACTTCCAAAACACGGTCATAGTCGTATCTCACGACAGAAATTTCCTCGACAAAGTTTGTACACACATTGCCGATATCGATTTTAGAAACATCAGAATCTACACGGGTAATTACAGTTTTTGGCAACAAGCAACTCAGTTAATCAAAAAGCAACGTGAAGAAAAGAACAAAAAAATCGAAGAAAAAATGGAAGAGTTGAAAACATTTATCGCTCGATTTTCCGCAAATGCTTCAAAGGCAAGCCAAGCAACGTCAAGAAAGAATATGTTGAACAAACTTTCGCTTGAAGAAATCGTACCCTCAAGCCGTCAATATCCGAGAATTCATTTTAATTACGTAAAAATCCCCGGTCGCGATGTTCTTTCAGTCAAAGACTTAAAGAAAACACACGAAGGCGAAACTTTAATCAGGACACTATCTTTCGACGTTACACAAGGCGAAAAAATTGCATTTATTGCAAAAGACCCTCTCATTTTGACATCACTTTTTAACATGCTTGAAGGTCTTGAAGAACCTGATTCAGGAGAAATCAAATGGGGTGTAACGGCTACTCACAGTTATTTTCCGAAAGATAATACAAAGTTTTTCGACACGGATAAAAACCTCATCGAATGGCTTGCACAATACTCTCCCGATCAACACACGAGTTATTTGAGAGGATATTTGGGCAGAATGTTATTCTCCGGAGAAGAAGCCGAAAAATCAGCAAGAGTCCTCTCCGGCGGCGAAAAAGTCCGTTGCATGTTCGCAAAAATGATGGTTGCGGAAACAAATGTTTTAATTATGGACGAACCCACAAACCACCTCGATTTGGAATCGATTACGGCATTAAACAACTCTCTTATCGATTTTTCGGGAACGGTTCTTTTCACATCTCAGGATTATCAATTCATAAACACCGTTGCGACAAGAATAATCGAAGTCTCACCAAACGGTTATTTGAATTATCAAATGAGATACGAAGATTACATCAAAGACGAAAACGTTCAAAAACGTCGTGATTTAATGTATAACCCCAAAACAGTCAAAGACAAAAGCGGTAAATTAGTCAAAGAATTTAAGTGTTAATATACTCCGACTTTCGGGCAAATAATACTTAGTACAGCCAAAAAGAAAGATTTATTTTGGGAAGTTTATCAAAGATTAAGACTAAAATTTTAAATATAAAAAAACGAACAATTTTTCTATATACGATTGCTTTCATCGCGATTGCAACCGCTTTGTTTTTACAAAATTACGGAAAAATAAATATTGACGATGCAACAATAATTTCCACGCACGAAAATGTTTTCTCAAAAATCGACGGAGATATTTCTGAAATCACCGTGAAAGAAGGTGACAGCGTTGAAAAAGGGGATTTATTAATCAAAATTTTTCCCGCAAAATATGAACTGCGATTAAAAAGACTTGAAGGCGAAAAAATTCAAATAAAAAAAGAACTTTTAACAGCTCAAAAAAACCTTGAAAAACGCACGGCTGAACTCGATATAGCCAAAAAAGATTGTGACAGAAATCAGTCTATGTTCGACGAAAATATTTCTACAAAAAATGACTTTGACAGAAGCATAAATGAAATGCAAAATGCCAATACGACTTATCTTGCGGCAAAAACAGAAACAGAAAACATTCAAAAAAAATTGGATGACATCGAAAATAAAATAATTATAGCAAAAACAGACTTGGAAAACACAAAGGTTAAAGCACCTGAAGACGGCGAAATAACAAGCATTTTCGCACAAAAAGGAGAAAGTATCAATAAAGAAAAATTGCTCGTCTCCATTAACTCAAACCGTCTAATAATTGTCGTTTCCCAAAAACAAAAAAAATTCTCAAAAATCATGCCCGAACAACCCGTTTCGATTAAATTTAAAAATAATACTCCGAAACTTTCAGGCAAAATTGATAAAATTCTTCCTAACGAAGACTTCGTTCAGGACGAAAACCTTATGATAACTGACAATTGTACTATTTTATCCGTTAAAACCGACGAAAATTATTCTAACAAAATCGACGGATTTCAAAATGTAAAAATGACAATAAAAATCAAATAATTATGCAACACGATTTAACTCCGTATACTCCGTTTTTTGTTTTTATAGCTTGGCTTTTCTCCGTCTGCCTCTTAATTTACTTAAGGTCTTTCCCGTCCTCAAAAATAGTTAAAAAATTCGGCAAACCTTATGCACATTTTGCTTCCCAACCATGCTGGAACTCAATACCGATAAGGAACGGCAAACATATCGACATGGATTTTTATCCTGAATTTGTCGTTGTTTCTTCAGGGAAAAAAGAATTTGTATTTGACCGAAGTTTTAAAGACTATTGCTTTTTAGGCTCTTATTTCGTTTTAGTCTTTCAAATTGACACACCCGATTTCAAAATGCAAATCTCTATCTCAAGAAAACAAAAGAAGTTATTAACGGACTTTTTAGATACTTATTGATTTTTTCTCAAATACATCAAAATCGTCAGGATAAAGAGCTAATGGCGAAATCCACATTGTGCGTAAAGAAATATCTGTTTCAATCGACATTTCCGGTCATACTGAGGCTTTAGCCGAAGTATCTATACCTCCAACATCCACGGCATTCTGAGGGATTTATCCCGAAGAATTTATTTTTATTGCAAGGTTTTTTCCAAGATTCTTCGGTTTTTTGCAAAACCTCAGAATGACGGTAGAGTCATACTGAGCGTAGCAAAGTATCTGTTTTTATTGCAAACATTTTCCAAGATTCTGAGGTTTTTTGCAAAACCTCAGAATGACATAATAAATTTCTCTAATATACCGGTCGACTAAAGTCGACCCTACATTTTCAAACTTCACCACTTCGTGGTTCAGAATGACGATAACCGAACAGGATTGTTGTTCTCGGCAGAGTACAAAAACAAAAAACCCTCAATTTCTTGAGGGTTTAAAACTTTTGACTGTCTGAACGTTGGGTTATTCAGCAAGCAATTTGTTAACTGCTTTAGCCAATCTTGATTTTTTTCTTGCTGCAGTATTTTTGTGGAAAATTCCTTTTGAAACACCTTGATCGCAAAGTTTGTAAACTGTGCTGATTGCTGCGTTAACTGCATCTTGATTTTTGGCTGCTGCTTCAGCTAAAACAACTTTAACCGCAGTTTTCACTTTAGATTTGTAAGCTACGTTTCTGTCGTGATTTCTTTCTGCGACCAAAATTCTTTTCTTTGCAGATTTAATATTTGCCATTTTAATTTTTCCTTTCTGTTGCATTACATTGGGCTACGCCCGCTCGCAACGACACTTTGTTACATTTCGTACCAACACGACCTGAAAATCGTTCATGCCGTTCCGCCGATACCTCGCCCTAACCTGCACAGAGGATTGGTGAGTACCTAAATTTTATCGCATAAATTTTTTATGTAAAGTTAATTTTATTATTTTGTATATTTTGAATATTTTTTCAAGATTTTCAGAAAAAATAATCAAAAGGCATGAAAAGTTTACAGAAATTAACCAAAGGTTATTAAATTTAGCAACTTTTTTCACGTTATGTTTTATAATACGAGTAAGTGTAAGGATGACAATAAATAAGAAAGTGATTTTATGAACGTAAATGCAATCGGTGTAGTACAAAATGTAAGTGTAAACGCTAACAATCAAGTTAAAAAAGCAGAAAAGAAACAAGTTCAATATCAAACAGCTCCACAACAAGATTTAGCTGCTCCTTCAGCAGAATTGTTAAGAGCTAATATGGGCGTTAAAGCTCCTAAAGACAAAGATCCGTACGGAGCGAGAGCATTTTTGAATAATCACCCTGCATCTGACGTTGTAAAAGGTGAATATAGAGAAAACCTCATTCATGCTATGGAAAAAGGTAATGTTGAAACAAGTAACATCGAAATGCAACTCGCTTTGATTGCTGACGGCAAGTTACATCCTCAAACAATTGCCGATTATTGGAAAGACGGCAAAATGTGCGACCAAATGGAATCAGATATCGAAATGATGTATGACTGCTATGCAAACGGTCAAAAAGTTGAAGATGTTTATGTTCCGCCGGTAGCAACTCAAGCTGACGGTGTTAAACAAACTAAAATCGGTGACGTTTTCCAAGTTGAAGGTCAAGATAATATTTATGTTAAAGACGGTGAAGATTCTTCTCACCAATTGAAAGTTGACAAAGAAACATTTATGCAATTGTTCCCGCCGGCACAAAGATTTGCATCAAATCAATATGCAATCGGTGATTGCTATTGCGTTTCAACCCTCAACACAGTAATGGAAGACCCTCACGCAAGAATCGCTCTTTATGATGCTTTTGAACAAGACGGTGACGACATTCACGTTAAATATCCTAACGGAAAAGCTGATTATGTTGCACACAAAGGTCAATTAGACAGCTCAACAAATCCGAAAATGATTATGCGTGGTGCACAAGGTATGAGATTATTGGAAGATGCTTTCGGTCTTGAATTAAAAGTCAAAGCTGAAGATGATTTCAGAACTATCATGAACGAAAAAATTGCCGCTAAAAAGGCTGAATATCAAGCTGAATCAGACCCGAGAGAAAAAGCAATCATGAAAAAAGATTGGAACGGTATGAGACAAAGATTGGCAGATTTTGAAGAATCAATGGCTAATCCGAAGAATAAAACAGTTGTTCTACGTGATGATACAGGTATTGATATCAAATATCAAGAAGACAGATACGGTATGAAGTTCTCAGCATTGAAAACCGCTCCTGATGCGAAAGAATTTACAACTCAAAAAGAATATTACAGAGGTTCATTGGGCGGTTATCAACACCAAGTTATGGACGTTTTGGGCTTTGAAGGAAAATGTTTGGATTCAGTTCAAGACAAACAAGCACTCCATGAATTGATTCAAGAACCTTCAGCAGGTAAATATATGCTCGCAGCAGGTACTTGGCCCGATGGCAGCAGAACTGAACAACCTGTTGCTAAAGACAAAGGTGTATTCTCTTTCCACGCTTACACTTTGGAATCAGTTAAAAATAATGACGGTGAAGTAAGAGTTCGTTCTACTAACCCGTGGAATACAGGCTTGGATGCTGATTTGACAGAAGATGAAATGTTTGAATTCTTCCAATTCGTTGAAGTATACGATGTTCACGGATACAAAGGAATTAACAGACAAGACTCAAAAGAAGCTTAATCGAGCTGAACAAAATATTAAAAAATCCCGCTCTGTAAAAAGGACGGGATTTTTTTGTAAAATTAAGCAAAAAATATAGCTAAAAGATTTTGAAAGTTTATAAATTTTTATTTTTGTAATAAAATTTTCGTGTGGTTTAAATCAAGAAAGTTTGGGAAAAATGAAAATTACGGTTATCGGAACAGGTTATGTCGGTTTGGTAGCAGGAACCTGCCTTGCGGATATGGGAAATGATGTTCTTTGCGTCGACAACAACGAAGAGAAATTAAATCAATTAAAACAAGGTATTATACCGATTTACGAACCGGGTCTTGAAGAATTGGTCAAATCCAATGTTCAGGAAAAACGGCTCGGATTTACATCCGATATTGATTATGCCGTAAAACAATCCCAAGTTTGCTTTATAGCCGTAGGAACTCCGCAAGGAGAAGACGGTTCCGCTGATTTGCAATATGTTTTTGACGTTGCTAAATCAATCGCAAAATCAATGAACGGCTACAAAGTTATCGTCAACAAATCAACCGTTCCCGTAGGAACTGCCGAAAAAGTTACGGAACTCGTCAAGGCTAACACAAAATATGATTTCGACGTCGTTTCAAACCCTGAATTTCTTAAGCAAGGTAATGCCGTCGATGATTTCTTGTCCCCCGACAGAGTCATCATAGGCTCAAACTCCGAACGTGCCACGAAAATTATGCAAGAAATTTACGAACCGTTTTTAAGAACCGCCAACAGAATTATTCTTATGGACGTAAAATCTTCCGAAATGACAAAATATGCCTCAAACTCTTTCCTCGCAACGAAAATCTCGTTTATGAACGAAATTGCAAACCTTTGCGAAAAAGTCGGTGCTGATGCGGAAATGGTCAGAATCGGAATGACAACGGATACAAGAATAGGCAACAAATTTATGTTCCCGGGCTTGGGCTACGGAGGAAGCTGCTTCCCTAAAGACGTTAAAGCCTTGATTAGAACAGGAAATGAATTTGATTGCCCAATGAACATAATTTCCGCAACAGATAACACAAATAAAAATCAACGTATGATTTTTATTGAAAAAATTAAAAAACATTTTGGAAATGATTTATCAGGCAAAACTTTTGCTCTCTGGGGTCTCGCTTTTAAACCGCAAACTAACGACATGAGAGAAGCTCCGTCTATCACAATTATTAATTCGCTCCTTGATGCCGGTGCAAAAATTCAATCATACGACCCTAAAGCAATAGATACGGCAAAATTAATTTTTAGCAATAAAATTGAATATTGCAAAAATGCCTACGATGCCGTAATCGGTGCAGATGCACTTCTACTCGTGACAGAATGGAATGAATTCAGACGCCCAGATTTCGACAAAATTAAATCACTCCTCAAAAAACCTGTAATTTTTGACGGAAGAAATCAATATAATGCCTCAAGATTGGAAGAAAAAGGCTTTACATATTATCAAATAGGACGCATTTAACACCGAAAGATTAACCTATCGAGTCTCTAAGAATGACAAACATCGTCATACTGAGGCTTTAGCCGAAGTATTTTTAACAAGGTTATTTCTAAGATTCTTCGGACTCCGTCTTCAGAAAGACGATTATCACTTAAGGTTTGCATTCATCGTCATTACAAGAACATTTTTACTTTAGGTACTTTTTTTTCTTTAGGTACTTTTGCCGCCAAAAGTACCACAAAACCGCCCACTGCAACTTCGTAACTTGTTTTGTAAATTCAACTTGAGCGGCTAAACTCGCTACGCTCAAACAGGTAGCCGCATTG
>CACZSN010000022.1 GCA_902783835.1 uncultured bacterium | reverse complement strand
TTACGACGATACAACAAATAAAAAAGATGCCTTTCGATTAATGCATAATAAATTTTTGATTTTTGATAAGCAAAAAGTTTGGACGGGAACTGCGAACATAACGGATACTTGTCTTTCAGGATTTAATGCGAACACAACAATTATTATTAACTCAAAAGAAATTGCAAATATTTATGAACAGGAATTTAATAATTTTTTAAACGGAAAATTTCATTCCTCTAAATCAAAAGTTGAGACAAAAGAAGTTTCAATAGGTAACGGAACAATAACCCCTTATTTTTCACCGAAAGACAAAGTTATTTCCTCTCAAATTATTCCGGAAATAAAAAAGGCGAAAAAATACATTTACGTTCCATCATTCATAACAACTCACACCGCATTCGCAAATGAGTTAATTAATGCGAAAAAGCGAGGCGTCGATGTAAAATTGATAACAGACGCAACAAGTGCAAGAAATAAATATTCCGTTCATACTCTTTTGAGAAAAAACAATATTCCTGTCAAAACGGAAAATTTTGCGGGCAAAATGCATATGAAAGCAGAGATTATTGATGACGAAATTGCATTTGTCGGCTCAATGAATTTAACCAAAAGCGGTAATGTTTACAATGATGAAAATTGTTTAAAAATCAAAGACAAACAGCTTGTCAGTGATTTGAAAAGCGGATTTTTGAAAATATGGAAAGCCATCCCGAACAAATATTTAACGGTTGATCCAAGAGCTGAATCACTTGAATCCGTTGGTTCTTGCTTTGACGGAATTGACAACGACTATGACGGTTACATCGACGGAAAAGATAAAGGTTGCCAAATAAAAGATAAAAAATAATTTCCGAAAATTCACCGAGTCATACGGATTTTTTAAATTTACATCCTGTCATCACGCATTAATTCTTGGTTTTGATAAATTTGATTTAACGGTGATTGCATTAATTGTTGACGAAGTTCTTGTGAATCTAAATCATCAATTTCTGAATCAATTGCCTCATCTCCGTTAGCAGGAACTTGCGGATACAAATCAGTTGCAGGATTGAAATCAGGATTAGTTGCAGGGAATACCTTGTATTTAAGTTTTCTCATTTTGGCAACAAATCCGTTTTCTTTCTTTTCTTCCGTAAGATTTGACGGGTTGTTAATCACTGTTTTATCAAATTTAATATCCATGTCTTTTGAACCCAAAAGCATTGAATAATATAAATTTGTAGATTGTCTGATAAAATCATAACCTAAAGTAATTTTAGCTTCATCAGGGCCGATGCTGATTAAGAATTGGTTTTCTTGTAAGAAATCATCAACATCTTTGTTTCTTCCCGCACCGTTATAATATGATTCACGGCCTGACAATGACATCGTTGCAACATATCCGACAGAAAGGTATTTGTTTATTTTCAAGCCTTCAATGATTTGTAAACTTGATTTTCCGTAATAATAGTCATCAAAGATAAACGGTGTGCTTCCGCCGACTCCGCTATGAAAATAAGAAATTGATTGAGCCCATCTGCCAAATGTAGTTGAAACATAAGGATAAACTCTGCCAAGGGCAAATGTGTCTCCCGTTGTGTACTGAGAAACCATACCTTGTAAACCGAGACCTAAAGATGCCGCAAAATTGTTTGCTCTGTTTCTGTAAGTATAAAAATCTTTATCAAGTTGTCCCATCCAACGAACTCTGCCTTCACCGTTCTTACGGAAACTTGAATGCTCCGTATCCGCAAAAGCACCTAAACTCAATGAATGTTCGTAACGAGCACCTAAATCTTCAATATAATACCTGTCTTTATAGACTAAAGAAACTCCGTATTTCGGACGTCTTGCACCCATAAACCATTCACTGTTATATGTATTTTGAGTATAAAGCAAGTACAAATTATCAGTAAGTTTTTGTTTTCCTCTCAATGTGAAATTCTTTTTTGCGGTACCGTAAGCAACTTGAGTTTCGTTATATTCATTCATAAATGTTGCAGCACCGCCAAAACCGATTCTGTGTTTATCGGTATCGTACATCAACAACGGAGAAATACGCAAAGTGGAAGAAAGCGGCAAATCCATAACATAAGAAGGACCTACATACATACCCAAAATCGTATCACCGCCGACTTCCGGGATATTTGCCTGCATAGCGGCACCGTTTTTATCCGACTGAATTTTGATTTCAGGGATAACCGCCAACTTTAACTTCTTATAATACACACTGACTCTTTTCAAAATAATGTCATTGTGATCTTTTTTGGGGTTTACGATAATTTCTTTTACCTTAAACTTCATAGAAGTAGGCTCAGGTTTTTGCAAATAAGAATCACCCACATCAAGTGATATTTGGTTCAAAATATTTGAATAACCCTGTCCCATAGCATCAATTCTCTTGTCTTCGAGAATTTTCATAACACCGTCATTTTCTTGAATTTTATCAGAATAGACATAAGCTTCTTTAGCTTTAACGCTTACTGAATAGTTTGATGTTACAGGACTTTGAATCCATCCGCTTGCAGTAGACATATCTACATAAATAAAATCACCGGTCGTTACGTTTTCATCTTTGATAATTTTAACATTCTGATATGCTTTAACGGAACTTGTTTCGTAGGAAAAGATGATTTTATCGCCATACAAAACAAAATCTTGACCGCTGATTTCAAACTTAGCATTTCCGATTGCTTCAATTTCATTTGTTTCGGGATTGTAATTAGTTTCATCAGCCGTTAATGAAATTGCGGAATTGGGGATTTGATTTTCATTTTTAGCTTTTTTATTTTTAGAAAAGAACTTTTTGTCAGAAGGATCATTAATAATCATATCTTCAGGGTTTGAAGCACTTTCGGAATCGGAGTTTTCAACTGAAGCACCGCCTTCTTCGGTCACACTCAACTCAAACTTATCATTTCTGATACGTTTTTTATCCGCCTGTTTAAGAGATTTTATGAAATCAGCATCGGTTAAAGTTTGTTCTTCCTGATTTTCTGATGAATCAAAATGTTCAACTTCAATAGATTTCTTTTTTTGTTTATCAGACTTTTTAGCCTTATCCCTGTTACCAAATAAATTTACGGTTTTTTCCTGAACTTGAAAATTTTGATTTCCGTACAACATTCTTTCAAAGACAGGATTGTTCAAATCGGCAGCGGAAGCCGAAAGGCCCATCGCCATTATTAATAATGATATTTGAATTTTTAATTTATTTTGAACTTTCACAATTAATGCCTTTTATTAAATGTAATTCAAGGGGTTAACCGGGCGGCCGTTGATACGGACTTCAAAATGAAGGTGAGGTCCTGTCGAGTAACCTGTCGAACCGACATAGCCGATTATTTGACCGCGTGAAACATTTTGACCGTTAGATGCAGCAATTCTCGATTGGTGAGCATAAAGCGTTGATGTCGGTCTGCCATGAACATTTCCGTGATCAATGATTACAACCTTACCGTAACCGCCATACCAGCCAGTATAGATTACTCTGCCTGAATTTGCGGCTCTGATAGGTGTGCCTGCCGGAGCACCTATATCAACACCCGTATGATAAATTTTTGATTTAAATATAGGGTGAATACGATATCCGAAATATGATGTAATTCTTCCGCCGCAAGGTCTCAAGAACACACCGGTTGCCGCGGGAACACTGCCTTTTGATGAACGTTTTGACAACATTCCCTGAATGCTTGCTGACTGTCTTGCCAATTCTCTTTCGGAACGTTCAAAAGCAGCTCTGTCATTCTTTAATTTGCTAATCATCGCAGCATTACCGTTGATTTGTTTGCGGATTTGATGCGTACGCGAATTCATATCATCAATAGAAGTTGCCAAAATTCTGCGTTCATTATCAACTTGTGCACGCAATCTCGCTATCTTCATAGCTCTTTGTCTTGTTTGCTCAAGATTTTGCTTGTCTCTCTTTGCAATTAAACTTTGATAATATAACCTGTCAAGAAACGTGTTAATGTCATTTGAAGAAAGAATATACATAAATGTACTCATTCTTTCTTTCTTGTAAATTTGACGTATTCTTTGACGAGCTATCGACTCATTACGTGCAAATTCAGCCTTGGAAACGTCCAATTGATATTCAAGATTTGAAAGTTTTGTCTTTGCTTTATTGTATTGTGCCTGTGAATTTTGCAAAGCCCTCTCATTTTTTTCCAATTTTTGTTGATTTCTAATCATTTTATTGGTTTCTTGAGTTTCAAGAATTTTCAATTTTTGGATTTTTGCACGTGTTGCACTTCTTTTCTTTGCTATCTCACTTAATGTCAATGCAGAACAAGGCTCTGCGACATGCAAAATCATGAGAGCCAAAATAAGCGATAAAAATATTTTTATCGACTTTCTTATCATTTAATTATCCTTGAAATGCTGATACAGCAGCCAATATCAACGGTGTAACAACAAAACATAAAGTGATAATTATAATTATTAATTTTCTATTCTTTCTAAAAAATTCCATAAATTCCCCACATTCGTATACTATAATTTTACCTCAAAAATCACACGTGGCAAAGATTTAATATCTATTGAAACATTCCATAAAAAAAATTCACAAATCTATACATAACACTATTTGTGTTTTCTTGCTTTCTCAAAAATCTTACCAAAATTTCAATAGCACTATTCGTGTTTTCAATGATTTATCTTGCGATAACACCATTAGTGTTTTCTAAATGCTAAAGATTCAGTGACAATGATATCAACTTTTACATCGTTAATATCATTCGGAACTTCCGCGAGCAGGAGTTCTTGGGGGATTAAGACGACCTTAACACCATTAGTGTTTTTAAGATATCTGTCATAAAAACCGCCACCATAACCGAGCCTGTTATATGAAAAATCGCAACCGAGTGCGGGGACAATAATAATATCATCAAAATGAGGAACTTTAATATTATCCGAAACAGGTTCAAGAATTCCGAACTTATCTCTTTTTAAATTTGCAGGAGAATATTCAGCCATAACGATATTTTTACCTATAATTTTAGGAGCATATATTTTTTTTGATTTAAGATTTAAAATTCTTTCGGTAGAAATTTCATCACCAAAAGGGATATAAGTAAAAATATTTTTAGCAGACTTAAACTCATCCAAATCAAAAAAATTGTCAACAATCAAATCACTCAAGAGTTGAATGTTGAGCATAGAGCGTTTTTCTTTTTGAATTTTTCTTAAATCGTGCTTGTCCATAACCATATTATACAAAAAAAAAGGGACTTACGTCCCTTTTTTAAATGTAAATACTTTTTCAAACTATTTGATATTAGCGAAAGTCCAATCATCGTAATTGGGGTTTTCGGTAATTTCAAAATCGTTATCCAAACCACCTTCGTTTGCATCGTGAGCAATAGGTTTATAGAGTCTGTTGTAGTACTCAATAACCATACGATCAGAATTGAAGTAACCTTCAGAAGTTCTGACAGCTTGACGCATAAGTCTTGCCCATTGAAGTTTTTTATCATAGTAAGTAGGAATGATTTGTTTTTCAATGATGTTCATGATGCATTCATAATCTTTTTGGTGACGTTCTTCGAGCGGAAGGTTTTCATCTTTAAATCCGGGGTATTCAACAGTGTAACCGTTAATTCCAGGGAATGTACCTTCAACAGCCCAACCGTCAAAGATTGATAAGTGCAAAGCACCGTTCATGTTAGCTGACATACCTGAAGTACCTGATGCTTCCAAAGGTCTGATAGGAGTGTTAAGCCATACATCAGAACATTTTTTAAGTTTAGCACTGAGGTCAAGTTCGTAACCGGGAATAATAACAACATTTCTGAGTTCTCTTGAATATTTCAAGATTTGGTCGAAGTTTTCTCTGCCCATTACGTCAGCAGGGTGGAACTTACCTGCGAAAATAAGTTGAAGTTTATTTTCATCAAGAAGTTTTTTAATTCTGTCCATATCCTTAAAGAGCAACCAGGGACGTTTGTAATCTGCGAAACGTCTTGCCCAAGTGATTGTCAAAACGTTAGGATCAAATCTTTTACCTGTAACGTTTGCAACATATTTGAATATTCTTCTCTTCAATTCAACTTTTGCATCAAGATAATCTTGGAGAGATTTAGCTTCAGCAAATCTCTTATCTTGCCAATAGTGAACGTTAACAGCATTAGTAATAGCTCTAATCGGGCATCTGTTGTCAACCCATTCCCACATCTTGTTAGCAACAAGACCGTGCAATTGAGATACAGCGTTTGCCAAACGGCTCATTCTGAGTGCTGCAACTGTAAGAGAGAATTGTTCGCCGCCTAATTCAACAGCTTTTTCTCTTGAAGCACCGGCAAAGAAACCGCCTTGGAGTAATGTGTCAACCCAGTGAACTTCGTTACCTGCAGTAACAGGAGTGTGAGTTGTGAATACGGTTCTGCGTCTTACTTTATCCAAGTCGCCTTTGTATTGTCTTAAAAGTTCAAATGCAGCAGGAAGTGCGTGACCTTCGTTCATGTGAATGCAATCAAATTTTTCACCGATTGCTTGAAGAAGTCTGATACCACCGATACCCAAAACTGTTTCTTGTGCAATTCTGATTTTTTCGTCTGAATCATAAAGTTTGTGAGTAATTCTTCTTGCCCATTCAGAGTTTTCGTGAACATCAGTTGTCAATAAGTAAATCGGGCAAGTACCGAAAAGTTCGGGGTCAACTTTATATGCTTTAACTTTAACTTTTTCTCCGAAAATTTCAACATCAGTTGTTGCAGATACTTGAGTTAAGAAGTCATAGTGTTTACGAATATACGCAACTTCAACGTTTCCGTTTTCACCGATACGTTGATCATAATAACCGTATGACCAAAGAATAGAAACACCGACCATAGGCATTTGAAGATATCCTGCTGATTGCATGTGTGAACCTGCCAAGAATCCCAAACCGCCTGAATAAATAGCCAATGATTGGTCAATTGCCATTTCCATTGAAAAATATGCTACGTTAGGTAATGCCATTTGTTTTTCCTTTATTAATCTGTATTTTCTCGTTTTTCATGCCGTTTTTTTAAACGACATCAACAACATAACACAAACATAATGCTTTGACTACTTTCAGATGTTTTTGTAAAAATTTTTCATATTGCTCAAATTTTTAAATTCTAAAAAATTTTACATTTCAGGCGGATTTTCGGGATTTATTGTTTTCTTTTTTCTTTTCTTAATTTATGTAAAGCAATATTAAGTTGATATTAATGACAAAAATTATTTTGAATGCTATGCTTATAGCAGAGGTATTTTTATGGGTTTATTTAATTTTTTCGGTAAATCAAATTCATCACAACCAAAAAAAGTTCAAGCTCAACAAAACAGAGATGAAATGAAAGAAAGATTATTGGAAACTTTAACCAAAAATCTTTCCGCTCACAACTTTACAAAAATGGAAATTAAAGAAGTTTTTGATATCATTGAACTTGCAGAAGCAGATATCCAAAACCTCAAAGACAGCCTTGTTCAAATTAAAAAAACAAGTGCTAACCCAACAGCTGCCGTGCTTAAAATCAAAAAAGAAGTTGAATTTATTCAACAACAAATGGCTGCTGACATTAAAACTAAAATCAGACAAATTAAACTAAGAAAACAACAGTTCAAAAAAGAAAGAATTTAATAATGAAACTTGCCGTATTTGACTTCGATTCAACTTTAATGGACGGCGAAACTTTGGAATTTTTAGCTAAAGAGTTCGGTTTACAAGAAAAAATCGCCGTTATTACAAAACGTGCGATGGACGGCGAAATCGACTTTTTCGAAAGCTTAATTGAACGTGTTGCCCTGCTCAAAGGTCTTGAACAATCAAAAGTTGAAGATATTTGTAAAAATTTACCAATGATGAACGGCGCAAAAGAAATTATTACGGAACTTAAGCATGCCGGCTTTAAAACCGTTTGCTTCTCCGGAGGTTTTAAAACGGCAACAACCCCTGCAAAACACTATTTAGGTCTCGATGCGGATTTTGCAAATATTCTCCATTTTAAAAACGGAAAAATGTCAGGACTTGTCGGCGGAGAAATGATGTTCTCCTCAAGTAAAGGCGAAATGCTCGTTACCCTCCAAAATCTTTTGGGCATTACCCCGAAAGATACCGTCGCCGTCGGTGACGGTGCAAACGATTTGAGCATGTTCAAACATGCCGATACTCGCGTTTCTTTCTGCGGAAAAGAAGTTCTTAAAAATGCAGCAAACGTCATTATTACAGAAAAAGACCTGTCTCGAGCCATTCAACCGATTTTAAAAATGAACGGAATAATATAACCCTATAAAAAATTTTTATTGCTTTTTTATCTTTTTTGAAGTAAAAATTTAATATTAATAATACATTTAATTATGTGTCTTATCGGGACGTAGCGCAGTTTGGTAGCGCACTTGCTTTGGGAGCAAGGGGTCGCAGGTTCAAATCCTGTCGTCCCGATTTTTTATTGTCTGTTTAAAATAAAAAAAATGACCCTTGAGGGTCATTATTAACAAACTCACACGGGGCAATCGCCCCACACTCTTTATTCTTCATTTCAAAAATATATTAAGCTGCTTGTTCTCCTATTTTCAAAGAACTTCTTAAAACTTCAACGATTTCACCGTCCAATTTGCCTTCCATTACGAAAGAATCCATAATGCACAAAGCATCTTCCGGAGTCATTGTGCCTTTATAAGCTCTTTTTTCAGTCAATGCAGAATAAACATCAGCAACTGAAACGATTTTAGAGAGCTTATCATTTGTCATTGAAGCAGCTGTATGGTGGTTTCTTACGATAGACAATGCTTTTGAATCCATACCTGTCGTCTTTAAAAGTTCGTAACCAATTCTGCTGTGAGTGTTTACAATAGCTCTTTCTTCCGGGTTCAACTTACCGTTTTTGTTAAGAATTTCTTCCGGAATCATGATTTTACCAAAATCATGGAAAAGTGAGCCAAGTGCTACAGCCTGTTTGTCTTCTTTTGAAAGGTTCATCTTTTCTGCTAAAGAAACTGCAACTTCTACTGTCGTATTAACGTGGGAATTTCTGATATCCTTCAAATTGTTTATGCAAACAACTGCGTTAACACCCTTTTCCGCAAGAATTTCTTTAACGACAGGGGCATTTTGAAGCATAACTTCTACCGAAGCTTCCGTCATATACTTGTTCATCAAAGCATTCGGATTATATTTTGCTAAGAATTTTTCGTAAAGTGCTTCAACCGGATTCTTTTGAACTTGACCGTTGTGAGAAAGTTTATAAAGGTCTTGTTGAACTCTTGATTGTGCATAAGAGCCAAAACCGTATCTCAAACGAGCCGCTTGGTTCGGAGCCGTTACATTGATATTATTCAAATTTTGTACTTCTTGTACGTTCAATTTTCTGTCCTAATATCTCTATCTCAAACAAAATATAATTATTTTGCTTACTCTCTTATAAAGTATTTGAACTCAAATTTATTGCCTTTTTTATCAAAACAATACATACTTTTCGTTACATATGTTTACAATACACTTATTCAAAAAAAATCCCACGTTTTTTGACGAGGGATTTTTATAAAATATTTTCAGAGAAAATTATAATTCAGCAAAGAAGCGAACGGCTTTATTTATACGTGTAGCGGGACGATTAATAAGGTCGTTTTGTTCTTTTGTAAGATAGATAATTTTCGTATTCGGGAAAAGTTTTTTGAGCAATTTATCGTCTGATTTGATACTTACGACAATTACATCGGGATTTAATTTAAGCAAATACTCCGCTGATACGGCAGGGTAAAACGCGGTCAAATCATCAGTTACCGATTTTTGTCCGGAAGTTTTTATTATATCGGAAATGAAAGACTTATTGCCGATAGTAATTAACGGATTCAACTGAATTAAATACAAAACCTTTTTAGGATTATGAGTTTTTGCGGAAGAAATATCATTTTTTAAGTTTTTGACAACATTTTTTGAATTTTCAACCTTACCCGTTAACTGTCCTAAAGAAAGAATGGTTTCATAAATTGAATTGACAGAATGCATTTTATACAGCAAAGGCTTTATTCCCAATTTATCAAACTTCAAAGAAGCCGAACCTGCACCTTCTGCCAACAATATGTAGTCCGGATTTAATTTCAAAAGAACTTCTTTATTAATATAATATGAGTTACCGACTTTAGTTTTATTGGCAGCGGAAGCAGGGTAATTGCATTCTGTTGACACACCTGCCAAATCTCCGTCGGCACCGATTGCATACATAATTTCGGTTAAAGCCGGAGACATGCTGACAAAAGTTTTTGCCTCCGTAAAATCTGCGGCAAAAAACACCGTCATAAGACTAATCATTAATTTTGAGATAAATTTTTTCATTTTCATACCCTACATTGAAATTTAAACCAAATATTTTTTTCAAATTTTCATTTGTAAAAAATTCCGACTTATTCCCTTGTATCACACAATTTGAGGAAATACCGACAAAATAATCACCATATTCCGCAGCAAGATTTAAGTCATGTGTAATCATAACACAACTTAAACCTTTTTTCGTTAAATCTTTCAACATTGAACAAATTAAGACTTGATTTTTTATATCCAAGTTAGAAGTAGGTTCATCCAAAAGCAAACAATCCGCCCCGGAAATTAACGCTACCGCAATATTTGCAAGTTGAAGTTCACCTGAACTTAATTTTTCAAGCAGAACATCCTTTCGGTCAATAATTCCAAGCATTTTAAGGGTATCAAAAACCTTTTCATTTTCCGATTTTGTCGTAAACCATTTAAAAGAATTTGAATAATATGCCGACACAACATACTCGAAAAGTGTTATACCAAAAGGATAAGAAACCTTCTGGGGTAAGAAAAAGATTTTTTTGAAATCGGAATAAACCCTTGCATCCTCAATTTTTAATTCATTAGAAAGCACTTTGAGCAAAGTGGTTTTTCCCGTACCGTTAAGCCCCGTAATTACGGACAGTTTGCCGTCTTCAAAATAAATATCCAAATTTTTATATAAAGTCTTATCATCAAATTTCAAAGAAAGATTATTAACCTTAATCATTTAACAAACCTCCTTTTTTGAGCAAGAAATATACAAAAATCGGTGCACCTACAAAAGCAACAACAAGTCCGAGCGGAATTTGCATCGGATAAATTACAACTCTTGCCACTAAATCAGCAAGCAATATGAAAATTGCACCGAGTAAAATATTTACAAAAAAAGCATATCTGTAATCCACTCCGACAAGCATTCTCGTAATTTGAGGGGAAATTATTCCGACAAAACTCAAAATTCCGACCGTTAAAACACTCATGCCCGCCAAAATTGCCGATAAAACAATCAATACGACATTATAAACCTTTCTGCGAGTCTTTAATTCCGGCATAAAATCATCTTCCAACCTCAAAAAATTCATTTTGGGCATCATTAAAGCAGATAAAAACATCATTATTATAAATAACACAAATAGTGTTAAGTCGGAAATGCCCGTATTTTCGGAAATATTTCCTGTTAACAAATATGTTAAAGTATAAGTATCATCGGGGTTTGTAAGCAAGATAAAAGATATTACGGCACTTGCGAACATGTTAACGGAAAGTCCCGTTAAAATTAATTTAGTGACCGTAAATTTTCCGATACCGCAAAAAATAATTACCAAAAGTGCTGAAATTAGTGCCCCCACAAATCCGAAAAAAGAATATGCAAATCCGCTAAAAAGCAGTACTGATAAGACTATTCCGAGACCTGCACCTGCAGAAATACCTGTTATAAAAGGTTCTGCCAAAGGATTTTTTGAAACGGCCTGTAAAATCATGCCCGACAATGCAAGACACGCACCCGCAACAACAGCCTTTAAAACTCTCGGAAATCTCAACACTTCAAGTAAAATACTATCTGTGTCATTTTTCAAATCGAAAGATTTCTTTAAAAGTCCAAATCCGAAACTATCGTGCCCTGCAAAAGTTGCTAAATACAGAGCAACTATAAAAAACACAAATAGTGTCAGAATTATAATGATTTTTTTTGAACTACGCATATTTCCTCGCAAAAAAAAGCCTTGCCGCAACGGGCAAGGCAATTATAGCATAAATTATAATGTTTCTTTGTTCTTTTCAGGTAAATCGTATTTAACGAACATACCGATTCTGAAGTTGAGACCTTGTCTAAAGATTTTGTTTCCTTTAGAAGAATCTCCGTAGTGATAACCGCAAGCGATTTTTTGATTTAAGAGGTTATATAAATCGCCTTGGAGATAGAATTTTGCATCTTTCCAAGTGAAAAGTCTTACGATACCGCCAAGATTTACATCTACATAACCGGAAAGTTTTCTTTTAAGGTCATAGTTTCTTGCATCTCCGCCTTCCACACCGATATATGCGTTAAATCTTTCAACGGGAGACCAAACAATCACACCGTTTACTCTGTTTTTAGATACAAGATTTACTTGAGAATGAGTTTCTTTATTTTCTGCATCCGTGTAAGTGTAATTAACAATTACCTTAAACTTTTCATTCGGTTTCCAAGTGATTTTACCTTCATAACCGCTCATATTTACCTTAGAAACGTTTTTATATTGCGGATATTCGTAACCGATATAATCTTTGTATCTGCTGTCAAAGTATCCGAAATCAAAACTTAATTTATCATTGAAGAAACTTTGATTGATACCGACATCCCAAGAATTTACACGTTCAGGGTCAAGGTTCGGGTTAGGAAGATAACCGTATCCTTCGAAGCCATATCTTTGATACAAAGTCGGGTTATTAACGTTCATACCCCAGCTTCCGCGTAATGTTGTTTTTGAACCTTCAAGTTTAAATGTCGGTAATACTAATGCCGCTGAAGCGTTCGGCAATACCCAAGTACCATATTTTGAGTTTGTCATCAATCTTGCACCGCCGCGGATAAACAACATATCTTTAATATTAATGCAATCTTGAGCATATACATCATGTTGTTGCGTGCTTGAAGATTCGGAATCCATACCTGTTGCACCGAAACGTGCGTGTTCGACTTCGTAGTTATAACCTACCGACAATTTGTTCCAGTCAGCAAGTTTGAAATTTTGTTGAGAACCCATGTTGAATCTTGTGCCGTTATATGTTGAAACTGATTCAGGGTCTGTCATTGTCCAACCCCAATATGTATAGGGGCCGTATTCGCCATAGTGAGAAGTGTATCTTGAATGGAATACGTTTGCGTGCAAATCGTAATCCCACCTGTCATTAACTTCATGTTTCCACGTTAAACTGTCTGTAAAATAGTGATTGAGTGCATAATCATCAAGTTTTTCGGGGTGAATTCCCATCCAATCGTGATCCGGATTGGTTTCCATAAACTTCTTAGCTCTTGTGTATCTTGAAATATTTCGAAGTTCTGCTTTTCCGTCCAAGAAACGCACACCGTAATTACCGACAACATTAAGGTTATTATAAGAGTTATTGCCTCTCATACCGTAACCTTCGTATTCCGTACCGTCATCCGTTTTGAACCAAGTAACGGCCGTGTAGTGGTCAAACTTGTCTCCACCACCCATTACGGCAAATCTTTCTTTGAAAGAACCGTAACTTCCAAACATTGATTCAGCTTCGGTTTTCAATCTGCCTGAACCGCGTCTTGTTTGCAAAGCAACCATACCGCCTGATGCAGTATGACCGGCAATTGTACCGTTTGCACCTCTGACAATTTCAATACGTTCATAATCATCAGACAAAAGGAAGTTTTGAATTTCCGTCGTTCTTGCCGTACCTTCAACTCTGTCAATTCTGACACCGTCAACCGTGAATAAAACTCTGTCGGAACCGCGTATTATAAGTTTTGCAGGTTGTCCCATACCGCCTGAACCTTGTCCGTATGTTAAACTCATAGTTTGATTTAAGAGTTGAGAGATAAAAGGAGAATTTTGTTCTTTTATATCTTCTCTTGTAATAATATCAACACTTGCACCCGATGTCTTCGCATCTGCGGCATAATTATTTAATGAATAAATTTGTTTGTCGGTCAAATTACCGTACAAAACTTTTTTGACTTCGGCTTCCTGACCGTCATCACGCATATCCGCATCCGAAATTGCATAAACAGGCAAATTCGCAAGCAGTGTTGCCGACAACAGTGCCGTCAAAATCTTACTTCTCATACTTTTCCTTTACTATTCTGTCCTAATCGTGTTTCTGATTACTTAAATTTTGAAAAAAGAAACACCTTCGGAGATATTTACAGAACTAAAAATCTCCTGTCTCGAGGTAACCTTGTCGATAAGCATTCCGACTCTTACGGCTGCGGACCAGTGAGGGACTTACACCCCTGCTTTCCTTATCGGGTAATTTAGAAATATAATATTATTGTTAAAATATTTTGTCAAATAGTATTGAAATTACTGAAAAAACCGTTATAATAAAATTCTTAGTCTTAGGAGGAAAAATTATGTGTCCATTTTGTGAAAAACTTAAAGAGTATCAACTTACAATTTTAGCCGTAGTTTTGGCTTTAGGGTTGATTGTAGCCGTTTCTGTCGGTACTAAAAACGTCACCCAAAGAGGAATTTACATGACAGGCTCTGCCGAAGAAATTGTCACGGCAGATTCTGCAACTTGGTCAATAAGTATTAATACAAAAAGTCCCACTCTCGGCGGAGCTTACAAACAAATTCAAACTCAAATTCCCGTCGTAAAAAAATTCTTGCTCGACAACGGAATTGAGGAAAAAGATATCTCCGTTGAACCCTCATCTTATTGGACATCCAATAAACGACTTCCGAACGGAAACATTACCGATGATATCGCAGCGTATAATTACACTCAAAATATCAAAGTTAAATCAAATGATGTTCAAAAAATCAAAAATTTATCAACAAGTATTGAAGCGTTAACCGAAAAAGGAATTTTGATTAACTCTCAAAATCCTGAATATCAATATTCAAAACTTGCCGATTTGAAAGTAAAATTGCTCGAAAAAGCTTCGCAAGACGCAAAACAACGTGCAAATTCAACCCTCAAAGTTAACGGCAATAAAACAGGAAGAATTTTATCCGTTAAAACAGGTGTATTCCAAATTACAGCACCGGATTCTTCAAACGTAAGCGATATGGGAATTAATGACTCATTCACAATTGAGAAAAAAGTTACCGCTGTCGTCAACGTAACTTACGAAATCAAATAATTTCGTATCCGTAAATTTATTTTCTAAAGACGGATTTTATCCGTCTTTTTTTTATTAACAGTTTGCTTGAAACAGACCGAGAAAATATCGAAAGCGAAAAAAAGGCTCCGAAAGGAGCCTGTACT
>CACZSN010000021.1 GCA_902783835.1 uncultured bacterium | reverse complement strand
CCTCTTTCTCTCTACTCTTATATAAAGTTTAGGGAGAGGAAAAAATTGACTTTTTTGATATACTTCTCGCAACAAAACTTAACAAATACTTATAACCCTAATATTTACGGGAGTAAACATAGTATTGCGAAAAGATATTATTAGAAATGTATAGACGAAGAAAGCCTACAGATATAATAAGTATTTTTAGAAGAAAAAATTGCCTTTTTCGGAAAAATTTTTAGGTATTTAGATATTTCAGTTAAAAAAATTCTTCGCCAAAATGACGAAGAATTTTATTGTTTTTATATTTTTATGCTTGCCAAGTGCAGTCGAAGAAATCGTTTCTGATTGCGGCATTGACGTGCGAAAGTCGAAGTTGAATATCGTCGATTGTTTCGTGCAAGCCTTTTGATATGACTTCATCAATCGTTGCATATTCAAGTTGTGACTTCAATTTGCCCAAAACACGTTTTGTTTTTTCGCCGTTATTTGAGAATTTTGTTTCTGTTATTTTGTTCAAAGCTCTTTCAGCGTGTTCGAGGCAATACATTACCGAACGCGGAAATTCTTTATTCAGCAATAAAAACTCCGAAACATTTTGCGGGGTAACTGAGGAATACGTTTTTCTGAACATTTCAAACGCACTGACAGACTTCAATAATGCCGTCCATTGAACCGTATCGAGTGACATTCCAATCATACTGACATCGGGGAGCAAGATATAATATTTTACGTCCAAAATTCTTGAAGTTTGATCGGCACGTTCAAGCATTTTGCCGAGCCATGCAAAGTTCCAGCCTTCGTTGTGGCTCATTGTTCCGTCTTGTATTCCGACGTAAAGCTGACAAAATTCCTTGATTTCCGTGAAAAAATCGTGCGGATTGTTGAGCATTTCAGCTTTTATATTTTTTTCGTGAAGTCTGTGATAAAATTTGTTGATAAGAAGCCACATTTCCAAAGTGATTGTTTCTCTTATGCAACGGGCATTTTCACGGGCGATTGAGACGCAATTTATTATGCTTGCAGGATTTTCGGTATCTAAAGTCAAAAAATCCATAACGTTTTCGGATGTGGCTTTTGCATATTTTTGATAAAAATCTCTTGAGCAACCCGCCGTTTGAATTACAGGATCCCAATGTCTGTCTTCACCCGGTAAATCGAGCAACAGGCAAAGGTTTACGTCAATACTTCTTGCAATATTTTCCGCACGTTCGATGTATCTGCTTATCCAAAAAAGAGAATCTGCTACTCTGCTTAACATATTTCTCTCCTTTCTTGTTGTTGCTGTTGTTGTTGTTGATGTTGCATATATTGTTGGCTTTGACCTTGTTCGGGAGCTCCTTTGTCAGGTGCGATAACCCAAGTGTCTTTACAGCCGCCGCCTTGTGAACTGTTTACAACAACAGAACCTTTTTTGAGGGCAACTCTTGTCAAACCTCCGGGAAGTACGTAAATTTCCTTGCCCTGAATGATATAAGGTCTCAAATCAACGTGACGACCTTCAAAATGGTCATCAACGATTGACGGTACCCGACTCAGGGAAATCATCGGTTGAGCGATGTAATTTCTCGGATTTGCCTTAATTTTTTCTTTAAATTCTTCACGCTGTTGTTGCGTTGCGTGTGGGCCGACGAGCATTCCGTAACCGCCCGATTCACTGACGGCTTTGACAACCATTTTGTCAAGGTTTGCAAGTACGTGTTGCATTTTTACGGGGTCTTCGCAAACAAATGTCGGTACGTTAGGAATTATATTTTCTTCACCTAAATAATATTTGATAATTGCGGGAACAAACGTGTAAATTGCCTTGTCGTCTGCAACACCGCATCCCGGAGCATTTGCAAGTGCAACGTTCCCGGCACGGTATGCCTCAAATAATCCCGGAACTCCCAAAAGTGAATCCGGTCTGAATGCAAGCGGATCAAGGAATTCATCGTCTATACGACGGTACATAACGTGAACTTGCAAAAGACCTTGTGTTGTTTTTGCATAAACCTTTTTGTCTTTGACAATAAGGTCATTTCCCGAAACAAGCGGAATTCCCATTTGTTGGCTCAAAAATGAATGTTCATAATATGCTGAATTATAAACTCCCGGTGTCAATACAACCGCTCTCGGTTTTTCAACATTCGGCATAAGATATTCAAGCATATTGCGAAGTTTTGTCGGATATTCGTCAACCGGACGGATTGCACATTTTGAAAAAACTTTAGGAAATGTCTGTTTCAAAATCCTTCTGTTTTGCAAAACGTACGAAACCCCGCTCGGACAACGCATATTGTCCTCTAAAACGTAAAATGTACCGTCCTTGTCACGGACAAGGTCTGTTCCCGTAATGTGTGCCCAAATTTTTCTCGGCGGCACAAGTCCTTCGCATTCTTTGCGATATGCCGTGCAGGTTTTGATTAATTCTTCAGGAACAACTTTGTCCCTCAGTATTTTTTGTTCTCCGTAAATATCATTCAAAAAACAGTTCATAGCTTCCGTTCGTTGCTTTAAACCGCTTTCCAATTTTGCCCAAACATTTGCTTCGACAATTCTCGGAATTACGTCAAACGGGATAATTTTTTCCGAACCGTCTTTATTTCCGTAAACGGCAAACGTTATACCTGTATCCATAAACGAAGCTTCTGCAGTTTTTTGTCGTCTTTGAAGTTCTCCGTCAGGTAATTCTTCTATCGTATCAATCAACGCTTCGGCACAAGGTCGGGGTTGATTATTGTCAAAAAAGAGTTCGTCAAAAAATCCTTCAGTATCATAGTTTTCAAATTTCATGAAATCACTCCTCTAATTGATTTCCTCCACATTTACCGCAACTTTTAACGTGTGCGGTCCGCCCCCTGTAATTACACCTTTCAAGGGGCTTACGTCCCCGAAATCTCTGCCTCGGCCGACAATGATATGTTCCTCGCCGGCTATGCAGTTATTTGTCGGGTCAAATTCCAAAAAACCGACTTCGGGCAAATATGCAAAAACCCAAGCATGAGTAGCATCCGCTCCGATTAATTTCGGTTGCTCATTTTCTCTTCGTGTGTGCAAATATCCGCTGATATATCCGCAAGACAAGCCCAATGACCGCAAACATGCAATCATAAAATGTGCAAAATCCTGACATACACCTTTTCTGTCTCTTAAAATTTCGGAAGGTAATGTTCCTATTTTTGTAAAACCTTGCGTGTATTGAAAATCATTGAAAATTCTGCTGTTTAAGTCTAAAACCGCTTCAACAAAAGGTCTTCCTTCGGAAAAACTTTTTTGTGCATAACGCTTTATCGCTCCGTCAAAAATTACTAACGGTGAAGGATATAAAAACATCGATGCTTCAATATCTTCCGGTGTTTTCGGATTGGAAAGCCGTTCTCGGATATCTTCCCAAGCAACGGAGGTTTCGGGCATTTTTATGTCTGAAACATCTACCGTCCCTTTTGCCGTAACTTTAAAAATTTTGTGTTCTTCTTCAATTGAAAAAGCCGTGACTTTGTTTCCGTAAATATCTTCTCTTGATACGCAGTATGCCGGTTTGGGAAAAATCGTAACTTCGTGAGAAAGCCAATTTTGTCGTGCGGAATTTTTCGGTTCAAGATGAATTAAATGTTGACTGATTGTTACCGGTATAGAGTAATTATATTCTGTTTCATGTGTAATATTGTATTTCATCTAAACCTCAGTCGCCATAGCTGTTTTGATACCTTTTTGAGGAATATGATTTAAGTATTCCCGACTCAAAAATTCACCGATGTTTTCAAATTCTTTAATTCTTTCATCGCAATAGTTTGAAAGCATTGTGCGAACACCATTTTCGTCTTTTATCAACATTTGAACATCTGCAAGTCTCAATTGTGATGTCAATTTCAAAATTTCCCTGTCAAGCGGTGTCAGGAAAATGTTTTCCGTCGCCAAAGGAAGTTCGTTAATAATTTGTTCTGCTTTAGTTGCATGATATGCAACACTGTGCGGATTTGATTCATCACATAATAATAAGTCCAAAATCGCTGCCGCATTTAACTTTGTTCCATATCTTCTGAAATAAGTCAACGAACCGTCGCCTACTTCCAAAAGTGCATTGAGCATTGATTTTTCATCATCATTTTTTGTCCTTAAAAGATTTTTAATCAGTTTAAGTGTGATAATTCCGTGTTCAAGTCTTTTTCCTAAATCCAAAAATCTCCAACCGTGACCGCGTGTCATTCCTTCCGAGATTAAACCCTGAAATGCCGCAGAGTCTGTAATTATTCGTTGTAAATACGGTAAAAGTGCCGCTGCTCCTTTACCTTCAGGTGATTTATGTTCTCCGAAACTTTTTATAAATAACCATGTATCTTCCGCAATTCGTTCTCTGAGTTGAATTGCCAAAAATCTTACCTGCTTGCAAATCGGCTGTAAACCTCTGTCTTCAGTCTTTTTCATTGTTAAATTCCAAAGAGTATTTTCAAATTCATAATTTGAATTTATATCTTCCTGCCAAACTTTAAAAAGGTTCGGTACGGGAGAACATAAATCACAAAGTTCTCTGTCTGCAAGCCTTTTCGCGATACTTCTTGCGTTTCGTGCCAAAAGTTCGGCTTTTTCGAGATTTTGTCCCAATTTAAAGAAATTATCTGCCGTTCTGCTTGGCAAATCACCGCCTGCACGGGATAGAGCCAATTGTTCCGTATCTTTTTTTATTTTTGAAGATTCGCTTTGAACGTTGTCTCCCAAAACCCAAATGTCTTTTTCGATAACTTTTTTCCCGTTTGAATTTGTAACCCAACCGTAGCCGCCTGCCAAAACATCAAAACCGTAGTCGGTATTTGAGGTATAAAATCTGAAATGAGCATCTCCCCGTTCGTAATTATCTTCTGCTACGTACGGAGTTGTGGATGTTTTTACGTATTCTTCCGCCGTAAAGTTTTGAGGGTTTTGTAAGATTTTTTCCGCAAGTGAAAGTTGTGCGGTCATTGTCATTTTTTCATAAATCCAACATTCGGTTTTGCCAAAAGCGTTGTAAAACATACGATTGTCAAGGTTTTTGAGTACTTCATCGCAATATTTTTTATCGCCTAACCAATATGATTTTACGGGTTCAAGAATTAAATCTTCGCCTAAAAAATATTTAGCTATTTGGGGCAAAAATGCTCTAATGATAGGTGTTTCCAAAATCCCTGTTCCAAGAGCGTTCATAACTTTAACATTACCGTTTCGAACGGCACTGATTAAGCCCACTGCACCTTCTCCGGAATCAATTCTTAACTCAAGAGGATCGCACATCCCGTCTTCAACCCGACGAAAAATCGTATCAATTTTTTGTAATCCCGAAAGAGTTTTTAAGTACACATTGAAGCCTCTTACGGACAAATCGTCGTTTTCGACAAGTTGCAATTTCAAATGTCTTGCCAAAATAGAATCTTCCGTTCGTTGATAGCGTTCGGGTTCAGAGGCAAGAAGTACGGCATTTGCCTCATCGTTTGAATTATCGCTCAAAAGAGATTGTCTTAAATTGTCGAAAAATTTGTCCTGTCTTTTTACATTCAAATCGTGTAAAAATTCAGGATAAGAACGAGCCAAAGAAAGTCTGTTTTCTATTGCACTGCCTAAACCTTCGGGGATTTGAAATCTGTCATTTACCGCAACAAAAGAACCGTCCGAACGTCTTACCACATCGGTGCTCATAAGGCTTATAAAGCCTTTGCCTGTTGATTTTCCTGTCCAAAGCATTTGTAAAAAATCCGGATTTGCAAAAATCAATGCAGGCGGCACAATTTTATCCTTGATAATTTTTTGTTCGCCATAAATATCATCGGCAAGCATATCAAAGACTTTCGCACGCTGAATAAGTCCTGCTCGCAAGGTTTTCCATTCTTCTTTCGTGATAAAAAGCGGAACGGAATCGAGACTTGTGTTTGTGTTGTCCGAAGGTGCTAAAGTTCTGTAATATTGCGTATAATTCAGCCTTTTGTGACGTCTTTCCGCTTCATCCGCTCCAAGTTCATTTAATCTGTTCAAAAGAGTTTGTGTTGTTTTACGCGGTTGATTATTATTTTCAAATAATTCATCGTAAACGTCTGTTTTTACTTGATATTTGGCTGATATATCATACTTCATTTAATATTTCCTTAACATTATAATTTTATCATAATTTATAAGTGTATGAAATACAATATTTTATAAAGATTTTAAAAATTTTTTAAAAAATTGTCTGTTTCATCAGAGAACTCTTTTGTTTCAAGAACTTTGTCGATTAAAGAAAACATTACGTTGTCGGAATTTCTGATTTCAGGGGGAACATTTTTATATTTTTGGTAAGATTTTTGAAGTTTTTTGAAAAAATCTTTGTGGTCTTTTTGTTCTAACATGCCGTAATAATATTTCAGGGTAAAAACTTCATATTTCATAAAAGAGAAATATAATTTTTCGAGTAACCCCATTTGTTCGAGGTCGTTTCTGATTATGTCGAACATTAAAAAACAATCGTAGATGGCTTCTTTTTGAAATTTTCCGTCATATTTTTCAGGGTCAATTTTATAGTGGTAGAGTGTTTCATCAAGAACGCTGATTTTTTTTGCCAAAAACATTGTCCTTAATGCGAAAACATCATCTTCTTTGTTAAATAAATTTGTCGGGAAATCAATATTGTTTTCTTCCAAAAATTTTCTGTTGTAAATTTTATCCCAGATGGTATTTGATTTGTTAAACAGGTCCAAAACTGACGGTACGTCTGTATAATGAAATCCGTCGTGTAAATTTTTCGGAAAATCTGAAAACATTGAAAAATCGTGATTTTGTTCAATTTCTCCCGTTTTTTCGTTTATGACGGAAAATTTGCAAGCCGTGACATCCGCACCGTCATGAACAATTTTTTTATACATCTTTTCAATAAAATCAGAGGCATAATCATCGTCTGCATCAAAAAACATCACATAATCACCTTGAGCGTGTTTTAGCCCGATATTTCTTGCATAACCCTGACGGTGATTTTCGTTTAGTTTAATCAGGTGAAAACGTTTGTCATCTTTGATTTTTTCGGCAATTATTTCTGCTGATTTATCTTGTGAACAATCATCAACAAAAATCACCTCGAAGTCGCTAAACGTCTGTTTTTTGCAGTTCTCAATACAGTTTGAAATGCAATTTTCCGCATTATAAACAGGTATGATGACGCTGACTTTCATTTTTCCTCGATTTTACCGCTGAAACTGTTCCTTCAATGATAGTCTTTTCGCCCCGCACTGTCAATAAATTGATTGCAATAGTTTTTATTCCCTATTAAAATAATGTCAGAGGAAAAATGTCACAAAATATTCAAGAAATTTTGATATATTTAACACAAAAATGTAACTATTCCTGCAAAATGTGTACGCAGGACGGTTTGCCGCCCATTTCGGAATTAAGCGTCGAACAGTGGGACAAAATTTTTTCCGATATAAAAAAAGATTATCCCAATGCATTTTTAATATTTTTAGGCGGAGAACCCACGCTCCATAAGGATTTTGAAAAAATATTGGATTCCGCAACGAAACATCATTTTAACAAGCATGTCGTTACAAACGGTTCTTTTTTGAAAGAATATTTACCCGCAATAAAGCGAAATTATTGCGGTATAACAATTTCAATCGACGGAATCGGTCAAACTCATGACAAAATCAGAAACGCTAAAGGTGCTTATGAAAAAGCTGTAAATGCGTTGAAAATTATGTATGATTTCAATAAATCTTTGTCAGAAGAAGATTATCATCTTTATTATTGTATAAATTTTGTTATGTTGCCTGAAAATGTCGGTGAAATAAGGGATTTCGTCAAAGAAATGCTTCCATTTGAACCGAAAGACATCACTCTTAATCATACAAGATATGCTTCTTTTGAAAAACGACTCGAAATGCGTGATGAAATGGTTAAACTTTTTGAAAACCCTTATAATCAGCACCTCATGATGCGTTCAAACATTGATTTTTCAAAAGAATATGTCAAAAAAATGAATGAAATCGTTAAAGATTTAAAATCTTCGTATGCCCCGATTGTCAAGGAGTTTCCGGATTTGACGGAGGAAGAAAGACTCGCTTATTATGATGATGAAAAAGTTTATGATTTGAGACCGAATTGGAGATGTCCGTCTCCGTACAAAATCCCGACAATTTTACCCGACGGTACCGTTTTGAGCTGTTTGTACAATAATCTCGGAAATATTTTGGAACAACCTCTTTCTGCCCTTTGGAATAATGAAATTGCTCAAAAAACACGTAATTATTTGGATAAAAATGTAAAATTTTTGGCTTGCGGACGTTGTACTTGTTATTATAAACCGGAAAATTTATAAAATTATTCTTGAACGGCTTTTAAAACAACTTCGCAAACCCTTGCTATATCTTCTTTTTCAAGCTCAACATATAACGGCATCATTAACATTCTTGAAACCAAATCTTCCGCAATCGGGCATGGCTGTGTTGTTTTGAGGTATTTTAGAGTGTTTAGAGTGGGCGAATAACAGTGCCAAGCGTAGATTTGCTCGTCACAGAGTGCCTTTTGAACCTTTTCTCGTTGCTCTTTTGAGTTCAAAACGATGACGTAATACGGATATTTATAATCCAAATTTTGTTGTTTTTGGGGCAAAATTACAGCATTTTTAAGGATTTCATCATAAGTTTCGCTGAGAATTTTTCTTTTTTCAATAATTTCTTCTATATGGTCAAGATTTGCTAATCCCATAGCGGCATGAAGCTCTGAAAGCCTTGCGTTTATTCCGTCTCGAACAAAATCTTCTCCAATGTGACCGCATTGTTTGATAAGATTAATTTGTTCCGAAACAAATGGGTCTTTCGCTGTAATAATGCCGCCTTCAACCGTATGGAAAAGTTTTGTTTCCTGCAAGGAAACTACGGAAACATCGCCGTAATTCAAAATCGATTGACCGTTATATTTCGCTCCGAATGCATGTGCTGCATCGTAAATTACCTTCAAACCGTGCTGTTTCGCAATCGCTTCAATTTTTTCGATATTGCAAGCCCGTCCGAAAATGTGAACCGGCATGATTGCTTTTGTTTGCGGGGTTATAGCCTGTTCGATTTTGTTTGCGTCAATATTGAAATAATCAGGTTCAATGTCAACGTAAACAGGAGTGCATTTTTCCGCTAAAATCGCTGAAGTTGTTGCGACATAAGAAAAAGGAGTTGTTATAATTTCTCTGCCTTCAATGCCGAGAGCTTTTATTGCAATTTGAAGAGCCGTTGTCGCACTCGTAACGCATTGTAAATCAACGACTTTCAGGTATTTTTTGAGTCTTTGTTCAAGTTCCTCAAGTAATATGCCATGGTCTGTCAAACTACCCTTTTGATAGGCTTTTTCAAGATAATGAACATATTCTTCAATCGGAGGCAAAAAAGCCGGATTTGTAAAAATTTCTTTCTTCGTCATGCAAACACCGTTTTTCTTTTAATGATAGTAATTTCGGTGTTTTTTGTCAATTGATTGTGAAAATCCCCCCAAAAACGGCAAAAGGTCAGCTCATGCCGACCTTAAACGCATTAAATGATTAAACTTCAAGTTTTTTATGAGCTTTTTTCATTAACTCGGAAAGTGTCGGTTCTGACTTTTTAGCAGATTTTTTATTTTTTTTGACACCCATTTTAATCGGATTGATTCTTGATAATCCGACACAATCTTGTTCCGGTAAAATCATAAAAATGTCTTTAAAGAAATTTAAAATACCATTCATAATAAACCTTTCAAATTCTTTCCCCGTAAACATTAAATCCTGTTTTAAGATTTTTTGCGATAGTATTTTAGGGGACAATTGTATCATAACAAGTGATTTTAACAATCGGAATACACCTGATGAATGGTTTTGTAAAAAAATTTTTAATAAAAATTTAAAAAAAGACTTGTATAAAAAACATGTTTTCCGTATGATGATAAAGCAAACTTCAAATAAGGAAGGACTAAGTCATCATGAATCCTATAGTAAAAGACTTAAACAAAGAAACCGTTAATAAAGAATTACCGGCATTGAACCCCGGCGATACAGTCAGAGTTTCTGTCAGAATTATCGAAGGAAACAAAGAAAGAACCCAAGCGTTTGAAGGTACTATCATCAAAAAACGCGGCTCGGGTGTCGGCAAGACAATCACGGTAAGAAAAACTTTCCAAGGTGTAGGTGTTGAACGTGTATTCCCCGTTTTCTCTCCCCGTATTGAAAAAATCACGGTCATCAGAAAAGGTGATGTTAAACGTGCAAAACTTTACTACCTCAGAGAAAGAACAGGTAAAGCAACTCGTATTAAAGAAAAAATCGAAAACAAAAAATAGGTTGCTTGACGGTTTAATGAAGTTTAAAAGCCATAATCATCTCGGTTATGGCTTTTTAGTAAGGAATTTGTATGCAGTTTATTCATTGGTATCCCGGTCATATCGCGAAGGCGGAAAGAAAATTAAAAGAACAATTAAATCTTGTGGATGTGGTTGTTGAAGTTGCGGACGCGAGAATTCCGTTGAGTTCGATGTATCCCGATGTCAAAAAGCTTATCGGGGAAAAGCCGAGATTGATTATTATGAATAAATCAGATGTTGCAGATATGGAAAAGACCAAGGTTTTAGTTGAAAAATTAAAACGTGAAACCGAATGTGACATCCTTTTTACAAGCAATTCAGACAATAAAGACATTACAAAAATCGTTAATAAAATTGCGGATTTGAGCAAACCCGCGATTACAAAAATGTTGCAAAAAGGTCTTTTGCCCCGTCCTGCAAGAGCTATGATAGTCGGCATGCCTAACGTTGGTAAATCGAGTATTATCAACAAATTAATTAAAAAAACAAAAACAAAGACAGGTGCAAAAGCGGGTGTAACAAGGCAGCAACAGTGGGTTAGAATTAATCCGAGAATTGACCTTTTGGACACACCCGGTATTATTCCCGTAAAACAAGTTGAGCAAGAAAAGGCTTTGCGATTGGCATTTGTTGATTCAATCGGTGAAAATGCTTATGAACTCGAGAGTATCGCTGAAGAATTTTTGAAAATTATGGCGGAAATGTACCCCGAAGTTATCAAAAATCGTTATGGTTTTGAGGACGGAGAAGAATTTTCACTTGAAAAAATAGCAATAAAAAGAAATCTTATCGGACAAAGTTCCAAGCCTGATATTTTGCGTGCAGCATCAATGTTGATGATGGATTTTCGAGACGGAAGACTTGGCAGGTTAACTCTCGATGAAGAAGAATAATCTTTTTCTTTTTGATGAAGAATTAAGAGCCGACGGGAATTTTTTGATTGGAACGGATGAAGCAGGTCGCGGTCCCGGAGCCGGAGGTGTCGTTGCCGCTGCCGTTTATTTCAAAAATCCCGATAAGTCGTTGATTAAAGAACTTGAAAAACTCAATGATTCCAAAAAATTATCCGAAAAAGTCAGAGAAGAATTGTTTGATATAATTGTCGAAAACGCAATATATGAAATCGTTTTAGGCAGTGTTGAAGAAATTGAAAAAAATAATATTTTAAAAACTTCTTTAAATTGTATGAAAAAAGCATGCCTTTCAGTAATTTCAAGGCTTGAGAGCGAAAAAGTCAGCGTAATTGTCGATGGAAATAAATTAATACCGGATTTTCCGTTCCCGCAAAAATATATTGTTAAAGGTGACGGAAAGTCAGCAAGCATAGCGGCTGCAAGCATTTTGGCGAAAGTTTTCAGAGACGGTTACATGTGCGAATTGGATAAAGAATTTCCTCAATATTCTTGGGCAAAAAATAAGGGATATCTTACTGCCGAGCATCTTTCCGCGATTGATAAATATGGTACGACAAAATATCACAGGATGAAGTTTTTAGAAAAACATTTTACAAAACAGTTGAGTTTATTTTAAAATTTTTATGATTTTGGCAACCTTGTCAGGGGGAAAAAATCTTGATATAATTGGCAAAAAGAGGTAGAAATGGATTGTTTTCATTTAACACACGGAATTTCGGTCGAAAAAGATTGCTTATGTGATTGCTGTCTTACGAGGACGGCAAATAATGACGGAAATCCGTTTATTATAAAACTTGATGAAAATAATCTTGTTGATTGGGATAAATTTTTTGAGTTGAAAAAATCCTTGAAAGCTCCGAAAATTGCGGATGTTCATGCTTGTAAGGGTTGCAGAGGATTGGGCGAAGACAGTGATTTTACACAAGATGACGAATTTGTTGCACTTATAAATTTTAATCATTGGAATAAATGTAATTCACGTTGTATTTACTGTAATGAGGATGCTTTTGGCGGAACACGCTATTTCAATGTTATGCCTTTGATTAAGAGCCTTGCGGAATATAAAGACGGTTCTTATTTAAGAAATTACAGCGAGGTAACTTTCCAAGGCGGTGAAGCTACCGTTTTGCCTGAATTTGAGGAACTTTTGGATTTCTTTTTCAATATTCAAATGAGAGTTCGTATTCATTCAAACGGAATTATTTTCTCAAACGCTATTTCAAGAAGTTTGGCTAAAAATCTTGTTTCAATTGTTATTTCGCCGGATTCCGCGGTGAAAGAAACTTATGAAAAAATCAAACGTGTACCTTGCTTTGACAAAACTTGGGAAAACATTGAAAAATACGCTAAAGTTCAAGCTGCACCGGATTTGGTTAAGGCGAAATTTATAATTATTGCTGGAATAAATGATACGATTGAAGAAATTGATAAATTTATCGAAAAATGCTGTTCTTGCGGGGTAAAACACGTTATTTGGGAAATCGAGGACAGGTATCTTTCGCGTTATAATCAGGATGTTCCGCACATTTGTCTTTTGATTGATTATGCTATGTACAAAGCGAAAAAAGCCGGATTGAAAGATGAATTTTATGACGGTGCGATTTACGGAATGAAAAACAGAAGCATTCCTCCTGCGGTTATTACGGATGAACAGGCTTTTATTAAAGAATACGAAGAGCTTAAGGCAAAATATCAGGACAGAAATATTGATTATTTGATATATTTTAATTAATAAATCTGATTTTTATGCTAAAATTTTTGTATAAAAGATTGGTGGAAAAATGATTACAAAAGAAGATGTAAAACACGTCGCAAAGCTTGCAAGACTTGAATTAACGGATAATGAAATCGAAAAATATTCAAAGCAATTAGGCGACATTTTGAAATATGTTGAACAAATGAATGAAGTTGATACAACAGGTGTAGAACCTATGCCTCACGCAATTCCCGTTACAAACGTAATGAGAGAAGATGTTGTAAAATACGAACAAACAAGAGAAGAACTTATGCAAAATGCACCCGTTAAAGAAGACGGTTTCTTCAGAGTTCCGAAAATCAACTGATTACGGCTTGTTAAAGATTGGAATTTGATATGACTAAGTATATTTTTATTACGGGCGGGGTAGTTTCATCGCTCGGAAAAGGGATAGTTGCGGCAAGTTTGGGAAAACTTCTCAAAGCAAGAGGTTTTTCGGTTGTTATACAAAAATTTGACCCTTATATTAATGTTGACCCCGGAACGATGAGTCCTTTCCAACACGGCGAAGTTTTTGTAACGGATGACGGTGCGGAAACAGACCTCGATCTTGGTCATTACGAAAGATTTACGGATACAAATTTGGGTCATATCAACAACGTTACATCAGGCAGTATTTATCAAACAGTAATTCAAAAAGAACGTAAAGGTGAATATTTGGGGGCGACGGTTCAAGTTGTTCCGCACATTACCAACGAAATTAAATCAAGAATTGTCAAAGCGACAAAACAATTTAATCCTGATTTTTTGATTACGGAAATCGGCGGAACGATAGGTGATATCGAAAGTTTGCCGTTTATTGAAGCTATACGTCAATTCAGGACTGAAGCCGGTTTCGGCAATTCTTTAAGTATTCACGTCACATTGTTACCATATTTGCCGACATCGGGAGAAATTAAGACAAAACCTTCTCAACACAGCGTTGCAACCCTCAGAAGTTATGGTATTCAGCCTGAAATTTTGGTTTGCAGAACGTCTATGGAAGTTCCGAAAAAGGAACTTGAGAAATTGGCACTTTTCTGTTCCGTTGCACAAGATGCGGTTATTGAATGCCGTGATATGAGCAGTATTTATGAAGTTCCTTTGGCTCTTGAAGAACAAAAACTTGCGGATGTCGTTTTGCAAAGATTACAAATGCCCACAGACCGCAAAGCTGATTTGGCGGAATGGATTAAACTTAACGACAGAATTAAAAACCCGAAACAAGAATTTAAAATTGCGATTGCGGGAAAATATACAGACCTTTCTGATGCATATATTTCTGTCGTTGAAAGTTTAAAACATGCCGGTTATACACATAATGCAAGCATTAAAATTAAATGGATTGCATCGGATGAGTGTACTGATGATGCAAAAACAAAAGAAATTTTAAAAGATGTTGATGCATTGGTCGTTCCCGGGGGATTTGGAGTTCGTGGCATTGAAGGTAAACTTAATGCTATAAAATATGCCCGTGAAAATAACTTGCCGTTCTTGGGCTTGTGTCTCGGCATGCAATGTGCGGTTATTGAATTTGCAAGAAACGTTGTCGGCTTGAAACAGGCTAACAGTACAGAGTTCAGCGAAGGTACCCCTTATCCCGTAATTGACCTTATGACGGAACAAAAACACGTTAAAGGTTACGGTGCGACTATGAGATTGGGTCAATTTGAATGTCACGTTCTTGAAGGCTCGAAAGCTCATAAGGCATACGGTTCGGATGTGATTTTTGAACGTCACAGACACAGATATGAAGTTAATAATGAATATAAGCAAATGATTGCGGATAAAGGGCTTGTGTTCTCAGGTGTTTCGCCCGACGGAATGCTTTGTGAAATGATTGAATACCCCAAAAACGATTGGTTTGTTGCTTGTCAGTTCCATCCGGAATTTAAGTCAAGACCTGAACATCCTCATCCGTTGTTCCAAGGCTTGATTGATACAATTGCATCAAGAAAAAAAGTTAAATAAAATATAATACGATTACAATGAAAAAGGCGGACGAAAATGATTTATAAAAGTTGTGATTTAATCGAACATGGACTTGATTTTGCACAAGATTCAATCAATTTTTGCTGCCGAACAACAACTAAAGGCGGAGGTTTTAAGCGATTAATCGATAATTATCGCGGAGAACTTTTGGATTTGGATAAATTTTTTGCACTAAAAAGAGAATATCGCAACAAAATGAAATCAGGCGAAGGCATTCCCGAATGCGAAAATTGTATCTACCTTGAAACCCGTGATTATGATGACGAAGACTACATTTCGAGTATAAATTTTAATCAGGGTATGGTTTGCAATTTGAAATGTGTATATTGTTCGTTAGCTCATGGTGAAAAATCCGAAATATCCAATGATTACAACGTTTATCCGGTTATAAAACAAATTGTGGATGCGGGAAAATTAAGACAGGGCGGATTTATAACGATTGCTGGCGGAGAACCCACTATTGGCAAGGGGTTTGAGGACTTGATGAGATTATTTATCGATAATGATATTCATCCTGTCAGAGTTTTGACAAACGGTGTAAAATATTCAGAAGCTCTTGCGGAAGGATTGAGATTTAATATCGCAAATACTGTTATTTCGGTGGATTCAGGCTCTCCGGAAATGTATAAATGGATAAAAGGGGCTGATGTTTATTATCAAGTTTGGGAAAATATCGCAAAATATTGCCAAGCTCAATATCAAAAAGGTTCCGTCCAAACTAAATATATAATTATTCCTGAGATTAACGATGATAAGGAAGAAATTAAAAAATATTTCAATCAATGCGAAAAATTCGGACTCGGCGGAGTTTCTTTTGACATTGAATTAACTTGGTACGGCGAAAACAGAGACAAATTGCCTAAAGAATTGTTTGAACTTGTTGAATTTACGGTTGATGAAGCGGAAAGACGCGGTTTGAGATACGAACCCGTCGACAGAGTCGTCAACGTTTTGCAAGAAATAAAAAAGCAAAAATCAGATTTGCACGTATCTTTCCGTGGACATGATTTGTAATTTATCCACGAAAATTACGCAATTTTAATCCGTCGAAAACCGTTTGACAAATAGTTTTAGAACGTATTTGTAGAAACAGGTGATTTGAATTTTGTGATATTTGCTTGGAATAACAAGTTTATTGTGTCAACCGGCCCGCTTCTGTTTTTTGCAACAATTAATTCCGCTTTGCCTTTCAAATCAGGATTATCAGGTTGATAATATTCTTCTCTGTGTATAAACAAAACGATGTCGGCATCTTGTTCGATTGCACCCGAATCTCTAAGGTCAGAGAGCATAGGACGTTTGTTGTCACGTTTTTCGTTTCCTCTGGTCAACTGCGAAAGTGCAATAATCGGAATTTCAAGTTCTTTTGCAAGAATTTTTAAACCTCTTGAAATAGCTGAAATTTCTTGGTTTCTGTCGTTTGGATTGTTACCTTGCATAAGTTGTAAGTAGTCGATAACGATTAAACCTAAGTTTCTTTCTTTCATTTTCAGACGTTTACATTTCGCTCTGAGTTCGGTTACGGTAAGTCCGCCGGTGTCATCGATATAAATTTTTGAATCCGTGCTGAAAGTTTCCATAACTTTCGTGATTTTTTCCCAATCTTGAGGTTGCAAATGTCCCGATGTCAATCTTCTTGCATCAACTTCCGCTTCGGAAGCGAGAAGTCTTTTCATAAGTTCTTGCTTTGACATTTCAAGAGAGAAAACGGCAACCGATTTATTTGTTCGTAAACCGACATTTTGAGCTATATTAAGGGCAAATGCGGTTTTACCCATCGCAGGACGAGCAGCAAGAATTACCAAGTTTCCGGCTTGTAATCCTGATGTCATTTGGTCAAAATCGTAAAAACCCGTCGGTGTTCCGGAAAGTTCGTCCATGTGATTGTAACGGTATTCGATTTCTTCATAGGTTTTGTAGACTAAATCGGTAATATTTTCGACTTCCGTGGTATTTTTTTGTGAAGCAACACCGAAAATCAATTGTTGAGCACAGTCTAAAACCAAGGAAGGATCATTGTTTTCGTAAGACATGTTTACGATTTCGGAACCTGCAGCGATGAGGTTTCTGCGGATGGACATATCTTTGACAATATCAGCGTAATAGTTGACGTTGACAGTGGTTACGGTGTCCAAAGCCAAATCGGTAACGTAATCTCTTCCTCCGATTTCTTCAAGTTTTCCTGATGTTTTTAATTTTTCGGAAACGGTTACGATATCGACAGGTTCATTTCTTTCGTATAAATTCCTTACGGCATCGTAGACATCACGATTAGCCGGCTTGTAAAAATCTTCCGGCTTAATCATATCCGCAACCCGAGCATAAGCCGTAGGGCTTGTCAAAACCGCTCCGAGCAGAGCATTTTCCGCATCAATACTTTGCGGAACGAGTGCGTTTGTCTTTTTCATTAATTCTTTTTTAGCCATAGTCTAACCTGTTCACAAGAACATGCATGATGATAATAAATCCGAGTTAAAATCTCAACATGTTTTTTTCGTTAAAATCTTTTTCAATAATCTTCAAAAACCCGAAGTCGCAAGGACTTCAGGTTAAAAAAATCAGTCTCAAATGATTGAGATATGTTACACTTCCACGAACAATTTTCTTCCGACGATATTCGGTTTGTTGTTGTAATAGCCTGCAAAATAGCCGCCTGCGAAGGGTTGATTTTTGCCGTAAAATTCATTACGACGGTTTATTTGTTCCAAATTTTGGCTCAAAAACGGGTTAGCAAACGGGTTTGCATAGCTTTGAGTTTTCGTAATCGGAGTCGCAATTTGTGTTGCAGAGGTTGCTTGAGTTGCTCCGCTGAAAAAATTTTGTAATCCTTCAATCATATTCCTTAATCTCCCTGTCCGAGGTTATATTAATTATTTTTCTGATGATGTCATATATTATAAATATATTTATTAAAATTTTTAACAATTTTCTTAAAAAATCGTGCAAATGAACGAAAATGTGGTACTGTATTTGTATGATTTTTGAGGGTTTTTAATGAATTGTCCTGTCTGTGAAAAATCGTTAATCGTTGTAGAGAGAAATAAAATCGAGCTCGATTGGTGTCCGACTTGTCGCGGATTTTGGTTTGATGCGGACGAGTGGCGGCTTTTAGGGGTAAAAGATGAAAAATATAATCCTTTTGCATACGAAGCGGTCAGAATTAAGGGCGAAAAAGGTCGCAAATGTCCGATTTGCGGTAAAGTTATGGAAAAAATCAAAGTCGGTGACACAATTTTGGACAGATGTCCTTCGTTGCACGGAGTTTGGTTTGATAAAGGTGAACTCGGCAGTTTTGTAAATTTTTCAAATTCAAAAGAAACCTCAACAAAAACAGTAAAATTTTTAGGTGAAGTTTTTAACATTAAAAAAGCTTGAAAATACTGAAACGGTACGGATTTTAAAATACAAGAAATACATAAAAAATAAGGAGAAAAAATGTCAGAAACAACGATTATTACTTTAATTCCCGCAATAGTTATGGGTTTAATTCTCATCTATGTTGCAGGAGTTTATAACTCACTTGTTGTTTTAAAAAACAGAGTAAAGAATGCGTGGTCGCAAATCGATGTTCAGTTGAAACGTCGTTATGACTTAATTCCGAACCTTGTAGAGACGGTAAAAGGTTATGCCGCACATGAAGCCGCTACACTTGAAAAAGTTATTAAAGCTCGTCAACAGGCGATAAATGTAAATGCGGACAATGTAAAAAGCCGTGCTCTGGCAGAAAATGCACTTTCGGGAACATTGAAATCTTTGTTTGCGGTAGCGGAAAATTATCCTGATTTGAAAGCAAACCAAAATTTCTTACAACTTCAGGAAGAATTGACTTCAACCGAAAATCGACTCAGTTATGCCCGCCAATTCTACAATGACTCGGTTTTGGAATATAACAACAAAAAAGAACAATTCCCCGTAAATATGTTTGCGGCTGTTTTTAATTTTGAAAACAGATCATTCTTTGAAGTTGCGGAAGAAGAAAAAGCCGCTCCGAAAGTAAGTTTTTAGGCTAAAACGGTCAAATTATGTGGCATCAAATTGAAGAAAATAAAAGAAAAAGCGGAATTTTGATTTTCACAATGCTTTTTGTGTTGCTCATTTTGGGTGCTTGTCTTGGTGTAGCTTTTTCATGTTATACAAATCCGCCGTCGGCGAATTCTTTTGCCGCCTTGTCTCAAGAAGAAATCGTTACGCTTGAGTTGGCGATTTTGCAAGGTCTTTTTTATTCGGCAATCGTTTGGCTTTTTTTGCTTGTCATAACATTCGTTGACGGAAAAAGAGCGATTCTTGCTTTGAACCATGCCAAAAAAATTCCGAAAGGTGCAAACAAAATCCTCGAAAATGTTGTGGCGGAAATGTCTCTTGCCGCCGGGTTGCCGACTCCTCCTGAAATTTATATCATCGATTGTCTGATGCCCAATGCTTTTGCTACGGGCATGAATCCGAAACATTCAGCAATTGCGGTTACGACTGGATTGTTGACAACTCTTGACAGGGATGAGTTGCAGGCGGTTGTAGCCCATGAAATTGCTCATATTGTAAATCGAGACACAACATATATGTTGTTTGCGGGAATAATGCTCGGAACGATTGTTTTGGTCTCTGATTGCATTGTCAGAAGTTTTTGCGGAAAAAGTCGTAATTCAAGATCAAACGGCGGTGCTTTTAAGGGAGGCGGAGCTGCCGTACTTATTATGTTTGTTGTTTTGATATTTGCTATGATAATTGCCCCTCTTGCGGCGAGACTTTTGTATTTTTCGCTTTCCAAAAAACGTGAATATCTTGCGGATGCGTGTGCCGTGCAATATACGAGATATCCGGAAAGTCTTGCTACCGCACTTGCAAAAATTTCAGGCTCTGTTTACGTTTTCCGTGATGCTGACAAGATTACATCGGCGATGTTCATTGTCCATCCGCTCGATACTGAAATTATTTATAAAAACAGATATTCGCTTTTTGGAGATTTGTTTTCGACACATCCTCCGACAGAAAAACGTATAGAAATTTTGAAGACTATGACGAGAGCCGATTTTGATGCATATAATGAGGCTTTCAAAAAGACTTCGGGACGTCGCAGAACAATTTTGACAAAAGAGGAATTGTACGGCACTAAACATCTTGAAATTAAAAAACCTAATCAGGAAAAACAAAGTAAAGTCGACGGTTCACTTGTTGCCGGTACCGTTGCTCTTGCTACGGTTGGTACGCTTGCGGATGTTAAGGCTAAAGAGGCTCAAGAACAGCAAAAGCAAGAATTGGTCGAACGTAAACGTGAAGCTCTCGATACGGTTTGGAAAGCAAATAACTATATTTTTAAAAAATGTACTTGCGGAACGAAACTGAAATTTCCTCAAGAATATAAAGGACAAGAAATTTCTTGCCCTCATTGTAATGCCTTGATAAAGGTTGAAAACGACGAAACAGTCGGGTAATGGGACTTCGTCCCTTTAAGTTTGCGTCTGCATTTTAGGTTTTGGTGGTTGTGTTAATACAAGGACTTCGTCCTTTTAAGTTTGCGTCTGCATTTTGAGTTTTGGTATTTGTGTTAATACAAGGACTTTGTCCCTTTAAGTTCACGTCTGTGTATTGGGTTTGAAAACGTAGGGTCGACTTTAGTCGACCAACAAAACTGAGTTACTGTCTTTTTTCCTTGTAATGACGATTAATGAACGGTCAAAGTTTGTTGTTCTTCGAGGAATTTTACGCAACTGCAAGCGGCGATTGCACCGTCGGCTGCTGCGGTAATAACTTGTCTGAGGGGAGTATTTCGAACGTCACCTGCTGCAAATACACCGTCAACAGACGTTTGAAGTCTTGTATCCGTTTCGATGAAACCTTGCGGAGTTTGTTCGATTTGTCCGTTGAAAAGGTCAACATTCGGGGTAAAACCGATGTAGGGGAAAACACCGTCTGTTTTAATTTCTTTTGTTTCATTGGTTTTAACATCTTGAACGACGAGTGTTTCGACGTTATTTTCTCCTTTGATTTCGAGAGGAATTGTGTTCCAAACAAATTCGACTTTAGGGTTTGCAAATGCACGTTCTTGAACGATTTTGTCCGCTCTTAATTTATCTCGTCTGTGAATGAGATAGACTTTGGTTGCAAATTTTGTGAGATAGCATGCCTCTTCGACTGCCGCGTTGCCGCCGCCGACTACGCAAACTGTTTTGTCACGGTAGAAAGCACCGTCGCAAACAGCACAGTAACTAACACCTCGTCCGAGAAATTCTTTTTCGCCTGAAATGCCTAATTTTGAAGCCTTAGCACCTGTTGCGATAATAACGGTTTTTGCCTTAAAAATTGTGTCTAAAGTTTCAATAATTTTGGGTTCGGATTTGAGGTCAACAGATTGAATTTCTTGCATCGGAAATTTTTCGACACCAAACTTATCTGCATGCTCTTCAAACTTTTCCATAAGGTCGTAACCGCCGACATTTGGGTAACTCGGATAATTTTCCAATTCCAAATAGTTGCTCGGTTGTCCGCCAAACATCGTCAAGTCTACGATTGCGGTTGAGATATTGCCTCTTGCGGCATAAATAGCGGCAGAAAGCCCTGCCGGTCCACCGCCTAAAATAACGGTATCAAACGAAAGTTCTTTTTTATCGGTCATAACAAATCCTTTACCATGAACTGAATATGCTTCTAATGTCAGAACCTGATACTTTGTAGGCTTTGAGCGTGTATTTTACGTTTTCTACTTTTACGGGCATGCCTTTTTTGCAGGTTCGTACAACCATTGTATCAGAACCTGTGAAATTTGCCCCATTTAAAATTAATTTTGCTGTTTCGGTTACTGTTTCTTCACCATCGCCTGTTACTCTCTGAAAGGTGAAAGTATCGGAAGTTGCATCTTTCACTGTAATAGAAGCACTTGCACCCGAAATGGGGTTTGTTAATGTTATGACGTCATTGAGTTTCGATAAGTTCCAAATTTCGACGGACGAGGGTGCAAACATTTTTTCGTTGGTCGTAACCGTCCTGACCGCAACGACTTTCCACGTTCCGAAAAATCCGACAGGTACTCTGTCACTTGCGGAAATTCCGCCTGAAAGTGTCGTCGCTCCTGAAATTTGCCCGAAAATAAAAATCGTTAATATTGATAAAAAAGTTAAAAATTTCTTCATATTTATATAATTAATGTTTTTTTTGAATTTATCAACCTGAATATTTGTGTTATTATTTTGGCAAATATAAAAATAAAGGAAAAGATAAAATGCCTTCAATGGAAGAATTAAGAAAAAAATATGAAACTGTTGTGGGACTTGAAGTTCACGCACAATTAAAAACAAAATCTAAAATTTTTGCACCTGACGGAACAGATTTCGGTCAGGAACAAAATACCGAAATCAGTGCAATTACGCTCGGCATGCCCGGTGTTTTGCCTGTTTTGAATAAAGAATGTGTCAACATGGGGATTTTGACAGGACTTGCATTAAACTGCACAATCCCTCACCGTTGTAAGTTTGACAGAAAACAATATTTTTACGCAGACCTTCCGAAAGGCTATCAAATTTCGCAATATGACGAACCGATTTGTGTAAACGGTTACATTGATATCCAAGGCAAAAGAATCGGTATCACAAGAGCACACCTTGAAGAAGATGCCGGAAAACTCGTCCAAGCAGGTGCTTCTGGTATTGCGGATTCAAAATATTCATTGGTTGACTTGAACAGAGCAGGCACACCGCTTTTGGAAATCGTTTCAGAACCCGATATGCGTTCTTCGGACGAAGCTCGTGCTTATATGGAAGAACTTCGTACAATCCTTAGATACATCGGTGTTTGCGACGGAAACTTGGAAGAAGGTTCAATGAGATGTGACGCTAACATTTCTGTTCGTCCGATTGGTCAAAAAGAATTCGGAACACGTGCGGAAATCAAGAACGTCAACAGTTTCCGTGCTTTGCAAAGAGCTATCGAGTACGAAGTCGACAGACAAATCGAAATCCTTGAAGAAGGCGGAAAAGTTATCCAAGAAACAAGACTTTGGGATGACAATTACGGCGAAACTCGCTCAATGCGTGGTAAAGAAGATGCTCACGATTACAGATATTTCCCCGAACCGGACTTGATGCCGCTCGAAATTTCTGACGAATGGGTAAATTCAATCAGAGAAAAAATGCCCGAACTTCCCGCTCAAAAACGTGCAAGATACCAAGAATTGGGTCTTTCTGAATATGATGCAAACGTTATCGTCGAACAAATGGAAACCGCTCTTTTCTATGACAAAGTCCTTGAATTGGGTGCAGATGCCAAGATTGCAAACAACTTCCTTATGAAAGAAGTTACCGCTCACTTGAAAAAAGAACACATCACGATTAATGAAACGAAAATGACAACGGATTCTTTTGCTGAATTGGTCGGATTGGTCGCAAAAGGCACAATTTCAAATAACATCGGTAAACAAATTATTATGACTTTGATGACCGATGGCGGAAGTGCAAAAGAAATCGTTGAAAAACAAGGTTTGAGTACAATTTCGGACGAAGGTGCTTTGAAAGCAATCGTTGAAAAAATCGTTGCCGATAACCCCGCTCAAGTTGAACAATACCGTGGCGGAAGAGATAAATTGTTCGGCTTCTTTGTCGGTCAAGCGATGAAAGCAACTCAAGGTAAAGCAGATCCGCAACTTTTGAATAAGTTGCTCAAAGATGCCTTAAACGGCTAAGCAATATATTTAAATATTTTATTAAAGGGGAACGAAAGTTCCTCTTTTTTTGATTTTTTGTCGACACAAAGACTCCAACACGCTCTGTTTGCACCTGCTAAGTCATTCTGAGTCTTTAGGCGAAGAATCTTGGAAAAAACATTACGTCATTCTGAGGTTTTGTAAAAAAACGAAGAATCTTGGAAAAATGAGTTGAAACAGATTCTTCGGACTCCGTCCTCAGAATGACGATTATCGCTTAATGTTAAGAGTATACTGTCCCTGCGAGAACTTTTTCTAAATGATTTTTATATGAAATGAAAAATTTTGTAAAAATTTTTCAAATTTGATAATAAATTATAAACAAATGTAAAGATTTTTTTTGAATAAAAAAAATACGGTGTTGACGACAAATCATGTTTATAATAAATTTGTAAGTGCCGATATTGTCGGTAATATTCATGTTACATGCAATTCGGAAGTAGAAAATAAGAAAAAGAAAGTAGTAGACAAATGAGTAACGGCAAGAGACAAAGAATAAGAGTTTGCTTGAAAGCATATGACCATAAGCTTATAGACGTTTCCGCCGCAAAAAT
>CACZSN010000020.1 GCA_902783835.1 uncultured bacterium | reverse complement strand
TCCTATCTTTTTCTCTATCGTACTTTATTAAAAACAACGAACTTAAAAAAATTGCGTAAATACTTCGTATATATCGAGTATATATTTTCAAGTTTAATGCAAGTATTTTTAAAAATTGTCTCTTTCGCTTGCTATCAGTGGCTTTTGCATGATATTTCAACTCTGACTTATTGTTAACATTTCTTAATATTTCAAGAAAAAATGGGCATAAAAAATCATGGAAACTCCCGTCTCTACATGGTTTTCATGATTGCCTAATTTTTTAAAAAAAATTTTTTTAATAAATACCCCGCTGCAAATTTTGAGTTTACAGCGGGGGAAAACGACACAACATAAATGAGACTTATACGTTTAAGCCGAAGAAAAGTTTTTGTTCTGCCATGCAATAGCTACAAGCAGGAGATTCAAGCATAGCGGACTTTGAGAAGTCTTTAAAATCCGCACCCGAGCGTCCGCGGTAGTCTTCCGTAGTAAGCGGACAGTTATATACCCCTCTGCTTGTCAACATTCTTCCGTGAGAGCAATCGAGGTTTTTATATACAGAATTAACTTTGGTTAAATTTTTAGCAAATTCATTTTTCCTAACGAGAGGGATTATATTAATATTGAAATCTTCCGTGGTAAATCCGATTGAATCAAAGACATTTTTAATATTTTCTCTCAAAGAATCTTCATCCTCATTAAAGTGATTAACAACCGTAACGAGCGGATTAAAGCCGTATTTAAGAAGACTTTGTACGGAATGAAGGCATTTTCGGAAACTTCCTCTGCCTCTTATTTCGTCGTTTGTTCGTTCATCGTAGTGTTCAAGACTGAGTTTTATAATAATTTCATTTCCTTTATCGTTTTCTTCCTCAACTTTTTTGAAGAAACGGGCTTTTTTATCATTAATGCTATAACCGTTTGTGTGAATAACGGTTGATGTTCTTTTCAGGCAATATCTCAATATTGCATTAAAATCGGGGTGCAAAAGCGGTTCTGCCCCTGTAAGGTGAATATATTTAAGATTTTCGTTTTTTAAATCGCAAAGAGCTTCTTTAATTTTTTCAAACGGAATAAAATTTTTGACATGTTTTTCATTTGAAAAATCTATATAACAATGCTTACATTTTAAGTTGCAAGCTTTCATACTCATTTCAATAAAAAGAGAATCAAAAACGTTCAATTCACTTTTTGGAGAAGTTAAAATAGTCATTTTTATATCCTTTTTTGTCTACAAAATAATTCTAAGAAAGTGATGTTTAAATTAAAATTACCGTGTTGTTTAAATTTTTATATACAACAGGATAATAATCTTAGTCCAAATGTCTATATTGATTTTTAAATCAAAAATTTGAATTTTGGGTAAAAGCCTTCAAAAAGTAAAAAAATTAAAGATAATGATAACAGAGAGGTTTTTATGGCAAGAATTTTAGAAAACAGAGAAGGAAGAAGAAACGTTATTTTGAGTGCGGACGATGTTTTATCAGTTGTAAGAGAGTATCAGGCACTCACAAGCGGTATAAAGTCTTATGAGACAATCAGAGAGGTTTTGAAAGAAAACAAATTTTACTTGCCCGAAGATTTAGTATAAATTATTACCCCTTTGTAGAATAAATTTGCAAAAAATATTATTTATTATTATTCTGTATATATAAAGGGGAAATTTATGAAGAATAAAATTATTGTTTCATTAGTTTTTGTTGTACCGCTCGTGATATATTTCGTGTTAACGGCACTATATCCCGAAAAGACAATGGAATCTGCGATTGCAAAGAATTCTAACATTCCGCAAGTTATTGTTTTTTCGACACCAATGTGCGGTGAATGCAGAAAAATGGCTCCTGTCGTTGAACAGGCAAAGAAAAATTTCGACGGAAAAGTTCAAATTACCAAAATTAATGCATCTGACAATAAATCTGAAATTCAAAAATTGGTACAAGAACACAAAGTTTATGTTGTACCGACAATCGTATATATTGACCAAAACGGTGTCGTAAAGCAACGTACGGAAGGTTCCATGCCGTATAATGAATTTGAATATTACATCAATAAGGCTTTTAAAGAATGACATTTTTAGTAAAATTATCATACATTTTAGGGTCATTTTTGGGCGGAATAATTTCGTCCGTTTCGCCCTGTTCAATTGCTCTTTTGCCGTTAATTTTAGCTTATGTTTGCGGTTCTAAAAACACAACCTTTTCCGATTTGGGAATGAAATTACTTGCTTTTTCATTGGGATTATCAAGTATTCTTAGTGTTATCGGAATTTTGTGTGCTTCTGCCGGCAAAGTTTTCGGCGGATTTAATATCCCTGTTTTAGTAATTATTTTCGGTTCGGTATTAATGGTTTTGGGGTTGCAACTTGCGGGAATTATCGATTTTCAACTTCCCACAGTCGTCAAAAAAATTCCTCAATCAAACTCTACAAGCCGATTTTGGTATCCGTTTTTAATCGGAGTATTATTTGCATTTTTGGCAGCACCGTGTGCATCTCCGATTTTGCTTGCAATTATGGCAATTGCAACAAAAACATCAGATTACGTTACAGCATTTTTCATGCTTTTCGCGTTTGCATTCGGACAATGTTTAATTGTAATATTGGCGGGTCTTTTCGCTTCATTTCTTAAAAATTTGCAAAAAATTCAAAAATATACCGATTTACTCGTAAAATTTTCGGGATGGGTCTTTATCCTTTTCGCACTTAGCGTTTGGGCAAATGTTTATATAAACATTATCGGCAGATAAAAAAAAGACCTCAAATGAGGCCTTTTTTTTTCGTCAAAAATCGGATTATGCCAAATCCCATTTTCCGCAAGTACCGCCCCAACGTGCGATAATTTTCGGTTTTTCACCTTCTTTAAGCGGATTATCAGGATCTTCTTCAGTAATAGTAACGATTTCACAGTTATTTGAACAACCGTTACATTGACGGGTTTGTGAATTAAATTTCATATCGCCAACGTGTTGTCCTTTAAACTTCGTCGGTTCACCCGTAAATTGGTGATTTTCCATCGCAAGAAGTGCCGCACCGATTGCACCCATATTTTGGTGATTATCAGGAACTGTTACTTTCATTCCCAACGCTTCTTCAAAAGCCTTTACCATGCCTTTGTTCGTTGCAACACCGCCTTGGAACGTAACCGTCGGAAGAATTTCTTTTCCCAATGCCAAATTACTCAAATAATTTCTTACAAGAGCTTGGCAAAGTCCGTAAAGCAAATCTTCTTCGGGATATCCCAACTGTTGTTTGTGAATCAAATCACTTTCGGCGAAAACACCGCAACGACCTGCAATACGAGCTGGAGACGTTGAACGAAGTGCAACATCACCAAAATTTTCAATAGGAACATTTAATCTTGATGCTTGTTGATCAAGAAAAGAACCCGTACCTGCCGCACAAACAGTATTCATCGCAAAGTCGGTAACAATTCCGTCTCTGAGAATAATAATTTTACTGTCTTGTCCGCCGATTTCGAGAATTGTTTGAACATCCGGAACGTAAGTGCTTGCAGCTACTGCGTGAGCCGTAATTTCGTTTTTAATAATATCCGCACCGACCAAAGCACCCGCAAGATTACGTCCGCTTCCCGTCGTGCCTACACCAAGAACGTTATAATCCGTTTTAGCTTGTGCATAAAGGCTTTTCATTCCTGATTGAACAGCTTTTACCGGCTGACCTGATGTTCTAATCATAAAACAATCTACCGGTTGTCCGTTTGTATCTACCATCGCCAACTTGGTTGTAACCGAGCCGACATCTATTCCTAAATATACGTCTGTCATTATTTTTTCCTCTTTGATTACATCATACTAAAAACATGACAGTCTTAACACTCAAAATAATTTTTTTATAAATATTTTTTAATTATTCAGAAAACGTTTTTTCAAAATAAATTTTATGACACGATATCCGTCAGGAAATGTTCTCAAATGAGGTTTTCTGCCCGCTCTATCCTTGCTCAATGTTGTCGGAATTTCCACAATTTTCATATTATGTTTCATAAATTCAATAATAATATCCGAAGCAAATTCCATTCCGTCAGATTTAAAGTCAATTTTTTCAAAATCGGATTTTTTAAACAATCTCATTCCGCATTGAGAATCCGTAATTTTAGCACCGAACAATACAACAATAAGCATTGTAATAACCGGATTTCCGAGATATTTATGAAGAAACGGCATAGCACCTTTTTCAATTCCGCCTCTGAACCTTGAGCCGATAACCATTGAAATATTTTCATCAGAAACAGCTTTTGAATAAAAATCATATATTTTTGACATGTCGTATGTATCATCCGCATCGCCCATCAAAATATATTTTCCGTTCGCCGCGGAAAACCCTGTCTTTAATGCATTTCCGTAACCTTTTTCTTCACAGTGAACAACTTTTACGTTTGGAAGATTAAATGATTTGACAATTTCAACCGATTTATCAACCGAACCGTTGTCAGATATTATAATTTCACCTTTTATATTATTTTTTTTCAGGCTGTCTAAAGCTTTTTGGATGCATAAACCAACCGTAGCTTCTTCATTCAAACATGGAATAACAACTGATAAATCGTATTCTGTCGACAAGGTTCACCTCAATTAAAATCACAAACATATTTTTTTTCGTATGCAAAATACTCAGTCCCAAATACTTTACCCGAAATCGGTCTGCAATTACTATATTTTCTCAACACAGACCTATTTTTATTATAGCCGTCTAAAGCCGATTGTGCAACGGTCAAAAAGTCTTCCGCATTAAATATCACGTAGATATTTTTATCACTCGAAATCAAATCCCGAACATACTTTTCAGCATATTTCGACGGAAAATATTTACTATACAAAAATAAATCTAACGGAAATATTTCATCTTTATATTTATCAAAAACATCCGATTGAATTTGAAAACCGACATACTGAACTTTTTGATTTTGGTGAGAAACGATAAACGATGTTCCTTGTGTCAAAAGCAATACGACCGAGTTATCCTTAAATTTTAAATCCGGTTCTTCTATCAATTTTGAAATCGATTTTATTTCAATCGGTGTTGATTCTCTCCAAAAAGATAAACCGCCCAAAGAAGACATTATCGTTGCATAAACAAGGATTATCGAAAGATTTAGTATGATAAATTTTTTAGAATTTTTGGCAATTGCAAAAATCAATGTAACGACCAAAATCCCGAACAAAGGAAAAATTCCGGTTATAAATCTTCCGTTTGTTCCGAAAGTTGCCAAATCCAAAACATAGGTTACACTTACAAAAATCAATAAACTTATCAGGTTTTCAGAGTCTGTAAAACCAAAATATTTTTCATAATTTTTATTTACGAATGTGACCCAAAGCATTATAAATAAAACGATTACAGCAACATATGTAATTCCGAATCTCGGTTCAAACCCTCCGTTTTCCAAAAAATACACAAAAGAATCGCCACGCAAAAACGGGCAAAAAATCCACTCTGCAAAATTTTTCGGAGTTGTGCTAAAATACTCATTTGGCAAACAATTCAAAACATCGACATACGGTGATTTAAAAATATTATTAAAATATGGGAAAAACGGATTTTTAAACGAGGCATAACATTTCACAATCCACCATCCGTCAACCGCCAAAAACGCTGTTAACACACCGCCTGTCCACAAAAATAAATCTTTTATGCAATTTTTTGTTTTTTTGAAAAAAAGCAAAAATAAAACACCTAAAGCAACAACAAAAGGATAAACGGACAATTTTAATCCAAGAGCAACTCCGAAAAGAATTCCGCACAAAAATAACATAAAAAAGCGTTTATTATCGGAATTTCGAAAATAATTTTTTATAAAAATATAAAATCCGCAAAGCAAAAATGCCCCTACAAAAGCATCATTTCGCGAAAAATCAGTTTCATTAATCATCAACGGTGACAAACATACAAATAAAAATGAAAAAATTAATGCGGTATTTTTCATCCATAAATTTTTCAATCCCGAAAAAACAAAGTCCGCTATTTTATATGCAAAAAACAACAAAAATGCCGTATCCAAAGACGAAATTGCAAAAAATAAATCAGGATGATTATTGAGTTTAAACATCAAAACGTAATTTATTAAATTGCAAATCGGATTTATGCAAGTTCTCGAATTTGTTGCAAAAAAATCAACACCCAATCTATCGTTAAGAACCGCCCAAGCATTGTAATGATGGTAATTCATCCAATCCCAATCAGGCATTACGGGATTTATTGAACTTATTAAATAATAAAAAATCCACAAAAATAAAAATATTAAAATGTCTTTTTTTATTGATTGTTGCATAATTTCTTTCTAATTAAATTCACAAACATAATTGCCGCCAAAGCCCCACGTTGAGCCAAAAATTTCACCTTCAGGCTGCCTGCAATTCCTTAATTTTCGCGGATTTTTTCTTTGCAAATTGTACTTGTCAAGAGAATCGAGAATTAACGTCAAAAAATCATCATCGTAAAAAATCACGTATAATTTTTTATCACTCGAAATCAAATCCTGACAATACTTTTCGCTATATTTTGAAGGGAAATATTTACTGAAAAAATAAACATCTATATGTTTTTGAAAATCTTTATGTTTTTCATAAATATCCGAAGGAATTTGCAATCTTGTATACTTCACATTTTGATTTTGAGAAACAGCAAGAAAAGATGTATTTATTGATGAAAACAGAACAACCGAGCCATCTTCAAACCCCAAATCAGGTTGATTTAAAATACACGATTTATTATCCCGACAAAAATTATAATCGAGTTCTCCAAAATTTTGGAATAAATAAACCGGTACAGCCAACAAAATAAATACTTTAAAGAAAAGCTTAGGATTTTTAAAATGCTGTCCTAAATAAAGCCCGACTATCAAAAAAATCAACCCGTAAAAAAGAATACTTGCAATAATATATCTCGACGGAGAACCGAATAACACCAAATTCAATAAGTAACTCACCGTTACAACCGTCAATATTGCAATCAAATATTCTCTTTTTATAAGATTTTGTATAATTTCCGATTTGTCCTTTTTCATACAAATAATCAGAAAAATCGTACTAACAAAAGCTATCGGAAAACGATAATCAACACCGTGATTTTCAAAAAAGTACGTAAAATAATTACTTTTTATAAACGGATAAAAAATAAATTCAAACAGATTTTTCGGATAACTTAACCAATAATCGTTGCCCGAAAAATTTACCGCATCCGCAAACGGAGACTTGAAAATATGATTATAATACGGGAACAGAGGGTTTTGAAAAACTGAATAACATTTCAACAACCACCATCCGTCAATCACAAAAAATGCACTGACAACTCCGCATAACCACAAAAATAAATCTTTCATTCCACTTTGTGATTTTTTGAAAAATATCAAAAATAACAGTCCCAATCCGAAAACGAAACTTGCAACAGAAAGCTTTAAACCCAGTGCAATTCCCGAAAAAATTCCGCATAAAAACAACATAAAAAATCTTTTGGTCTCGGATTTTTTTACCTCCAAATAATATTTTAAAAATAAATAAAATGAAGATAACAATAAAAATGCAATAATTGTATCATTCCGTGCAAAATCCAATCCGATAACTATTGCGGGAGCTAAAATCATATATAAAATCGAAAATAAAATCACTAATGTTTTCGTCGCAAACTCGTGTGATTTTTCAATAACTAAATCTAAAATTTTGTAAAATACAAAAAATAACCCCGCAGTATCAATCGCTGAAACAAAAATGAAAAGTTTCGGATGATTATTCAATAAATTAATCAAAAAATACGTAGGCAAATCAATCAACGGATTTATGCAAGCTCTCGAATTGCTTGCAAGAAAATCCAATCCCATTCTTCCGTTCAAAAATGCCCAACAATTATAATGGTGATAATTCAACCAATCCGCATCAGGGAAAAGCGGACAAATCACACAGAAACACCCTATATATATCCATAATGCGGAAAACACAAGAATATCACGTTTATTCATAATGTCAATTTTATCATATCGGAAACCATTTTGTACCCAATATTAACAAATCTAAAGCCATCAATGACTATTATTTTTTAAATTTTCAACGTCTTCTTTTAAATCAACAATTTCATATTTAAGCCTGTTCAACTGACAAGCAACAGGGTCGGGAATTCTGTTGTGCTGAAGTTGCCCGTCAACATAGACTTTTTGTTGAACAATTCTACCCGGAATACCAACAACAGTGGCATGCTCAGGAACAGAATCAATTACGACCGAACCCGCACCGATTCTTGCTCCCGAGCCGATTGTTATATTACCCAAAACCTTTGCTCCGGCACCGATTACAACATCGTTACAAATCGTCGGGTGACGTTTGCCTGCCTCTTTGCCTGTTCCGCCAAGAGTTACCCCTTGATAAATCAAAACGTCATCTCCGATAATCGTCGTTTCCCCAATGACAACACCCATTCCGTGGTCAATGAAAAATCTGTGACCGATTGTTGCAGCGGGGTGAATTTCAATTCCCGTAAAAAATCTCGAAATTTGCGAAATCAATCTCGGAATAAACGGGATTTTCCAATAATTCAATTTATGGCAAATCCTGTGGCAAATCAATGCGTGCAAGCCAGGGTAACAAAAAATCACCTCTACAAGATTTCTCGCCGCAGGATCTTTGTCATAAATCGTCTTAATATCTTCTTTTATCTGTGTAATTGTTCTTTTTAACAGTCGCATATTAATTCTCGAAAAGTTTTGTAGACAAATATCTTTCACCGAAATCGGGGAGAATTGCGACAATTAATTTGTCTTTGAATTCTTCTCGTTTTGAAAGTTGAACTGCCGCATAAAGTGCAGCTCCGGAAGAAATTCCGCACAAAATACCTTCTTTTGTTGCACAAAGTTTTGCATACTTCAAAGCATCTTCTGTTTTAACGTCCAAAAATTCGTTCACCACATTTTTATCAAGAATTTCCGGAACAAAATTTGCTCCAATACCTTGAATACCGTGGCTTCCTGCCTTACCTTCCGTCAAAAGAGGACTTTCAAAAGGTTCAACCCCAACTGTATAAACGTTCGGATTTAATTCTTTCAATCTCTTTGAAACGCCAGTGAGTGTGCCACTTGTGCCAAAAGCCGATACAAATATGTCAACTTTTCCTTCTGTGTCAGCCCAAATTTCTTCAGCAGTCGTCAAATAATGGATTTTTGAATTATTCGGATTTGTAAACTGCGACGGCATAAATGAATTTTTATACTTCATCATCAAATTCAACGCCTCGTCAACAGCACCTTGCATGCCTGCTTTTGCAGGAGTCAAAATGAGTTCCGCACCGAAACCACGAAGAATTTTCTTTCTTTCTTCACTCATTGATTCGGGCATTGTCAAAATCAACTTCATACCATAAACGGCAGCACACATCGCAAGTCCGATACCCGTATTACCGCTTGTAGGCTCAATAATCACGGTATCCTTATCGATTTCTCCTTGTTCAAAAGCACATTTGAGCATATAATATGCGGCTCTGTCTTTTACGGAGTTCGTAGGGTTGAAATATTCAGCCTTGACACAGATTTGAGCGTTTCCGTCATTGATTTTATTGATTTTTATAAGAGGGGTATTTCCGATTAACTCAGTTAAATTTTCATAAATTTTCATTATTTTACGACCTTACAGAACTTTCTTTTTCCGACTTTGAGTACAACAGGGAGCATGTCTAAAGTGACCGCCGTATTGATGTCGGAACATTTTTCATCGTCCATCTTCAAACCGCCTTGAGCCGCAAGCCTTTTCAACTCACCTTTGCTTTCGACAAGTTTGTTCGTCATAACGATTTCAGCAACCGTTGTGTCCGCAACGATTTTGTACTCAGGAACATCTGATGGAACACCTTTATTTTGAACTACATTTACAAACTCTGCCTGAGCCTTGTCGGCTTCTTCAGTGTTGTAATACATTTCAACGATAATGTGACCCAACTGCATCTTCAAATCACGGGGATTTTCCGTCTCGAGACGCTTTTTGATGTTCGCAATGTCCTCGTTCGATAAATCCGTCAACAACGAATAATATCTTAACAACAATTCATCAGGTACAGACATGATTTTTCCGTACATATCAGATGGCTTATCACAAAGGCTGATACAGTGTTCGGGATAAGATTTTGACATCTTTTTAACACCGTCCGTACCCTCAAGCAACGGCAAAAGCATTACGATTTGCGGTTCTTCCTTGCCGTAAGCAGTTTGCATTTCACGACCGAGCAAAGTGTTAAATCTTTGGTCAGTTCCGCCAAGTTCGATATCGCAATCCAATACAACTGAATCGTATGCCTGCATAAGCGGGTAGAAAAATTCGTGAATTGCAATCGGCAAGCCTTCTTTGTAACGCTTGCTGAAATCATCACGAGTCATAATTTGTGCGACCGTAACTTTTGATGCCAATCCGATAATATCGGGCAAAGTCATTTTGTGAAGCCAATCGGCATTGTTCAAAACATCTGCCGACTGAACGTCAATAACTTTAGAAATTTGGTCAAAATACGTTTGTGCATTTTCCTTAACTTGTTCAAGAGTAAGTGCAGGACGTGTTTCCGATTTTCCCGAAGGATCACCAATCATCGCCGTTGCACCACCAACCAAGAGTTGAAGCGTATGACCTAATTTTTGAAATTCTCTGATTTTACGCATTACAACAGTATGTCCAAGGTGCAAATCGGGTCTTGAAGGATCCATTCCCAATTTGATTTTGAGCGGTTTACCTGTTTTGTCTGCTCTTTGCAATTTTCGTGCCAATTCTTCGACACCACCCGGCAAAATTTCGCAATCACGACCTAACTTTTTTGCCTGCTCTAAGTATTTTTCTTCGATTTTATCCATAACTTCCTTTGTGTCAATATTTCTAATATTCTTTCAGTATCTTTGTCCCCACGACCCGAAACATTTACGATTATAATATCATCTTTGTTCGTTTTTGGCATTAAATATTCCAAATATGCTAAGGCATGTGAAGATTCGATTGCAGGAATGATACCCTCAAACTTCGACAATCTTTCGAAAGCCTCAATAGCCTCGGTATCCGTAATCGGGAAGTATTCAGCCCGTCCCGTGTCGTGCAAATAACAGTGTTCAGGGCCGCAACCGGGGTAATCCAAACCTGCCGAAATACTGTAAGATTCTCTCGGATTTCCTTCTTCATCAACCAAAACATATTGGTACATGCCGTGAAGATAAGTCTTTTTACCTTTGGTCAAACTTGCTGCCGTGTGGTCTGTATCAGCACCTTCACCTGCTGCTTCCGCACCGATTAATTTGACATTTTCATCTTCCAAATATGCCGCAAATGCACCAATAGCGTTCGAACCGCCGCCAATACAAGCAACTACATAATCAGGTAAACGTCCTTCTTTTTCCAAAATTTGTTGTCTTGATTCAACACTGATAACAGATTGGAAAGCGTGAACCATTTTCGGATAAGGGTGAGGGCCTACTGCCGAGCCTAAAACATAAAAGACTTCGTCAGCATGATTCAACCAATATTCAATCGCAGCGTCGCAAGCATCTGCAAGTGTTTTCGTACCTTGAGAAACAGAGTTGACTTTTGCTCCCAATAATCTCATTCTATCAACATTTGAACGTTGACGGAACATATCGGTTTCGCCCATAAAAATTTCGCATTCAAGACCCAAAAGTGCCGCAACAGTAGCAGTTGCAACCCCGTGTTGTCCCGCACCCGTTTCCGCAATAACCTTATGTGCCCCCATTCTCTTTGCGAGCAAACATTGTCCGATTACGTTATTAATCTTGTGTGCACCTGTGTGATTCAAATCTTCACGTTTGAGATAAATTTTTCCCTTGCCATAATGTTCGGTCAATCTTTTCGCAAAATACAACGGGGTCGGACGTCCCGAGTATTCTTTCAATAATTCATAAACTTCTTTTTCAAAATTTTCGTCTTTAATTGCCTTTTCAAATTCTTCGTCTAATTTTCGAAGTACGGGTTTGAAATTTTCAGGAACGAACATTCCGCCGAATTCCCCAAAAAATCCGTCTTTGTCAGGTAAATTGTAGTTTTTGTGTTTTACAAACATACTTGTCCTTTCGTTACATTATAATTTTACACAAAAAAAAAAGACGACTTACGTCGTCTTTTTATAAATTCTTCGGATTTGCGGTTAAACTAATTTAACCCACATGAAAAATCCTTTCTTACAAAAAGCGACGTTACCCTCACGAGCAAGCCAACCGAGAGCCAAATAAAGTTCACAAGAAGAGAGTTTGAGTTCTCTTTTTACTCTAACGATTTTTGATTCTCCGTTTTGTTCTAAATATTGCCAGATTTTTCCTGCGTTAACGCCGATATTTTCGTTCATTTTAATTTCTCCGTTGAATTTGATAATTAACGTTCAAATTCTATATGTTCAGTATATAATATTTTTATAGAATTTGTAAAGGGGGTTATATGGATAATATACTCAGAGGAAAGACTTGGAAGTATGAAAACGACGTAGACACGGACGTTATCATACCTGCAAGATATTTAAACACATCAGAACCTAAAGAACTTGCAGAACACTGCATGGAAGATATAGATAAAACATTTGCAAAAGAAGTTAAGCAAGGCGACATAATGGTTGCAGGAGAAAACTTCGGTTGCGGAAGTTCAAGAGAGCATGCTCCGATTGCAATTAAAGCATCAGGCATCAGCGTTATCATCGCAAAAACTTTCGCAAGAATTTTCTTCAGAAACTCAATAAACATCGGTTTACCGATTTTGGAACACCCGACATTCTCTGACGAATGTTCAAAAGGTGACGAAATCGAAGTTAACCTTTCTGAAGGTACAATCAAAAACCTTACGACGGGAAAAGAATATGTTTGTAATAAATTTCCCGAAGCTATTCAAAATCTCATCAACGAGGGCGGTTTGGTAAATTACACCGCTAAAAAGTTAGGAGTAAAATAATGAAAGAATATAATATTTGTTTACTCGGCGGAGACGGAATCGGCCCTGAAGTTACAGATGAAGCAGTTAAAGTCATGAATGCCGTCGGCAAAAAATATGACATGAAATTCAATTTCACAAAAGCACTCATCGGCGGTTGTGCATACGAAAAATACGGAGTTCCGCTTCCTGATGAAACTCTTGAAATTGCTAAAAAATCTGATGCTGTATTGCTTGGTGCGGTAGGTGATTGGAAGTACGACACTCTTCCTCCCGCAGTTCGTCCGGAAAAAGCTCTTTTGGGTATCAGAAAAGGCTTGAACTTATTTGCAAACCTTCGTCCCGCAACAGTTTTTGACGAATTAATTTCTTCTTCAACCTTGAAACCCGAAATCGTTCAAGGCGTTGACGTTATGATTGTCAGAGAACTCACCGGAGACGTATATTTTGGTGAACCTAAAGGTGTCGAAGTTAAAGACGGAAAAAGAGTCGGCTACAACAACATGATTTATTGGGAAGACGAAGTTCGTCGTATCGCAAAAATCGCTTTCGAAACAGCGATGCTCAGAAACAAAAAACTTTGTTCAGTTGATAAAGCAAACGTTTTGGACGTTTCAAGACTTTGGAGAGAAGTTGTTTTAGAAGTTGCGAAAGATTACCCCGAAGTCGAACTTTCACACTTGTACGTTGATAATGCAGCTATGCAATTGATTAGAGACCCGAAACAATTTGACGTTATCGTTACAGGTAACATCTTCGGCGACATTTTGTCAGACGAGGCCTCAATGCTTACAGGCTCTTTGGGCATGCTCCCGAGTGCATCGTTAAGTGCTGATGGTCCCGGAATGTTCGAACCTATTCACGGTTCAGCTCCGGACATCAAAAATCAAAACATCGCTAACCCGATTGCGACAATCCTTTCAGCAGGCATGCTTTTGAAATACGGTTTGAAAAATTCTCAAGCAAATGATGACATCGAAAATGCCGTTAAAAAAGTCCTTAAAGCAGGCTACCGCACAAAAGACATTATGTCTGAAGGTATGAAAGAAGTCGGAACAAAAGAAATGGGCGACTTAATCGTCGAAAACCTCTAATATATTCCTTTTTCAGAAAAAGCAAACCAAAGAATTAATACTTTGGTTTGTTTTTTTATTATAAATATATACTCGAGTAGGATTAAACAGGCAACAAACAGTTGTATAATATAAATGTGAGTTCGATACGAAATCCAAACACCGTTCGGGGTTGCGAAAAAGGTCTTATCTTTTTTATGTTTGGTCTATCGGACTCATTCTATTTTTATTATTTATAAATCGAATTACTCTCTTTATAAGAGAGTTTTTTGTTTTTCTTGCTATTATTGAGTTTTGGGTAATACGGCAAGAAAATATTAAGATTTTGTAACATTTAAAACAAAAGATTAAAGTTTTCTGTTTGTCGGACCGATAACAAAAATGTAAGTGAAACAGATTATTAAAAGGTTTATAAAATGATAAAGAAGTTAAGCACATCCAATAATAATATCTCAGGTTCAGTAGAATTCTTATTGAGAGGTGCACAGAAGAGGAGAGCAAATGCACTTATGTGTGCGAAATCGGTAAATTCCGATATGGGTGTCGGCAAAATGATAGCCGCAGTGAAATAGTAAAATAGTAAATTTGGGAAAAAAAGAGATTTAGCCGTTGCGAATGCGACGGCATTTTTTTTGCTTAATACGAACCGAAAAGAGTTTGACACTAATAAAAATGGAGAAAGTCCAATGTTTGCAACAAAAATGTGATTTGAATTATAACAGAAAGAATATTTTGTAAATAAATCTTAATAAAACAACAAAAAATCCTAAAGTTTTCATGTCTTTTTGCCGATAAACATTATGTAGTTAAAAAGGGACAACGAAATGATTAAGAAACTTAAGGTATCTGAAAATAATATTTCGAGTTGTGTAGAGTTTTTGCTACAAGGTGCGAAAAAAAGACGTGCCATGGCTATTTCCAATGCCAAAACAATGAGTTCCGATATGGGAATTAAAACGAAATTAGTTGCTTTGAATTAATCAGAGAATTTAATTCATCGCAACAACTTGAGAGAGAGAGATGTTAATTTAAAGTCAAGCAAAGATGTGCTTGATTTTTTTTGCCAAAAATCCAAATTGCCCGTACAACAGCCATTTTGTCTATTGCTTTAAAAAAGTTATAATAACATCTTGATTTTTGGAAAAGCATGTCTGCTTGCGGTATCATGCTTTCAGTAAGCAAGGTGGAGAACATGGTAAATTTACTTGAGGGATTAAATAACGAGCAAAAGCAGGCTGTTCAGCACAATGAGGGTACATTAATTATCCTTGCGGGGGCAGGTTGCGGAAAGACAAAAGTTTTGACATCAAGGATTGCAAACCTTGTTCAATCTGGTGTTTCGGCTTATGAAATTCTTGCGGTAACATTTACAAACAAAGCCGCAAAAGAGATGAAGGAAAGGCTTTCAAAATGGCTTGGTGAAGAATGTGTCAAACGTATGTGGGTCGGCACTTTTCACGGTATTGCAGGAAGAATTTTGCGAACAGACATCGACAAATACGTTTCGAAAGACGGCAAAAAATACGAGAAAAATTTCGTAATTTATGACGATACGGACATGAATACGATTATCAAAAATGCCTTGAAGAAGTTGAACATGGACGAAAAAGTTTACCCCGTAAAGCAACTTCGGACGGTCATTTCGGACGCAAAAAACAGAATGATAACCGCATACGATTACGCATCGAGAGCAAGGTCTTATCGTGACGAACAATTTTCGAGGGTTTATACGGAATACCAAAATCAACTTGCACTCAACAATGCCGTGGATTTCGACGACATGCTTCTTATGGCATGCGAACTTTTGAAAAATAACAAAGAGGTTCGAGAGAAGTATTTTCAACGCTTTAAGCACATTCTTGTTGACGAGTTTCAAGACACAAACCTTGCTCAATATAATTTTATCAAGTCGATTTACACGAACGACGACCCGATGTATAAACCGGAAAAGAGAAGTCTTTGCACGGTTGGTGATATTGACCAATCGATTTATAGTTGGCGTGGTGCTGATTATCGGATTTTGCTTAATATGCAGGTTAATTTTCCTGATGCACAGATAATTAAACTTGAGCAAAATTACCGTTCAACGGGCATGATTTTGCAGGCGGCGAATGCTGTCATCAAAAATAATATGGAGCGTACCGAAAAAAATCTTTATTCAAACCTTGGAGAAGGGGAAAAAATCGAGATTTACGAAGGAGGAGATGACGATGACGAGGCGGATTACATTATGCGAAACGTCCGTGATTTGACAGGTCGTTACAAACTTTCGGAATGTTGCGTTTTGTACAGAACGAACTCTCAATCGAGAAAACTTGAAGAAGCATGCATGGCTCGCTCGATTCCATACAAAGTTGTCGGCGGTCAAAAATTCTATGACAGAGAAGAAATCAAGGACATTGTCGCTTATTTGAAGTTGATTTCTAACCCGTCAGACTCCCAAAGTTTGGCAAGAATTATCAACAAGCCGAAGCGTTCGTTGGGCGATACGACGGTCAAAAAGCTTATGGAAATTTCTGCAAAGATGGAAATCCCAGTTTCTGAAATCCTTCTCGACATCGACAATTACGACGAATTTTCCGCAGGAACAAAAACAAAATTGAAAAGTTTTTGGGAACAAATTTTGAATTTGCAACTCAAGCAAACAACGATGAAATTGCCCGAATTTATTTCGTATTTAATCGGCGAAATTCACTACCTCGATTGGCGAAAAGAAGTCGACGATGAGGTTACGGCGGAATCTCGAACTGACAACTTGCAAGAATTTATAAATGTCGCGGAAGAATTTGAACCTACGGAAGAAGGGGATGTTTTGGGCGAATTTTTGAGCCAAGTAGCGTTGGTTTCGGACATCGACAGTTACGAAGAAGAGGACAATGCCTTGACGTTGATGACTTTGCACAGTGCAAAAGGTTTGGAATTTGACGTTGTATTTTTGGCAGGACTTGACGAAGGGATATTTCCTCACAGCAGAGCAACCGGCGGAGCAAACGGACATGCTGACGAATCCGAAATGGAAGAAGAACGACGTCTTATGTATGTCGGTGTAACCCGTGCAAGGAAACGGCTTTTCATCACACACGCAGAACGTCGAAAAATGTGGGGTAATTACAATTATTATGAACCGAGCAGATTTATAAATGAAATTCCGTTCAATTTAACAAACCGAAACGAAGAAGATGCTCGTCCGAGAAGGAGCAACGATTACAACCGCAGCCGTTTCAGCCGTTATAACGACGATTACGACAACGATTTTGAACCTCGTTACGAGAAAAAATCCTCCTCTTTCAACAGAGCCGTAAATTCCGTAAAATCATCTTCATCAGGCACTTTCAACGGCACTGGTTTCGGCAAAAATTTTGTTGCCCCGAAATATAACCAAAGTTCATCAAGTCCCTCATCCTCGACAGGATTTGGAAAAAACTTTGTTGCTCCTCAAAAACGAGGCTTCGTCTCAAAGCATGCCCGCTCGGCAGAGGAGAGAAAGGCTGACAACGATGCAAAAATAAAAAAAATTCTTGAGGACAATCCTATAAAGAGAAGAATTGCGGAAGCAAGGGCGAAAGAGCAAAGTCAGCAGGGCAATTTGCCCTTGAGCGTAACATCGTCCAATCAAGAATTCAAAAAGGATGACCGAGTTTTTCACCCGCAATACGGAATAGGATATGTCAAAGATATCAAGTCAATTGCAGGAACAACACTTTATTTCGTTGAATTTTCAAAAATAGGAATGAAATCTTTTGACAGCACTCTTGCAAATTTAAAAAAATTCTAAAAAAAAACGGTGGCTTCATTTAAAAGTCACCATTTTTTTTGAAAATTTATCAATTAATATTTTTTAGAAAATTCATACATGATAATTGCCGCAGCCGTTGCAACATTTAGAGATTCAACGGATTGAGTCGGAATGTTTGTATTTTTGTGCGGGAAATCGAGAATTTCTTTAGAAATTCCGTTTGCTTCACTGCCAAGAACAAAAATGAATTGTTTTCCAAGCGAAATATTTTCGGGAGAAACAGATTCTGTTTCGTGTAACCCTGTCATTACGGTGCAATATGAACTAAATTCTTTTAAAGAATTAACATCAGAGAGAGTTGCGAACGGAACTTTAAAAAAATTGCCCGCAGCAGAGCGAATAACCTTAGGATTATACGGGTCAACGCAATTTCCGTAAAGCATAATCCCATCGTAACCAAAACCTGCCGCAAGACGAATAATAGTCCCCATATTTCCCGGGTCAGAAATTCCATCGAGCAACAACAACCTATTCATACCGTTAAAATCAAACAAATCATATTTTCTTTGATAAGCAACCGTGATGACTTTCGGCGGATTATCGGACGAAGAAAGTTTTTTCATAACCGGCTCTGAGGCAATCGTCACCAAATCCTCCGGCAAATCAGAAAAATCATAATCTTCCGAAACAAAAATGTCTCGAATTTCGATTTCAGACTCCAAAATATCTTCAAGAGATTTTTCACCTTCCACCAAAAAAAGTCCCGTCAAAAAACGTACTTTCGACGTTGAAAGTTTCGAAAACTCAACAATAGTAGGATTAGATACCGATGTTATTTTTCTTACCATAATTTTGCCATTCTTCTAAAAATTTTAATTCTTTTTCCGTCAACATTTCAAGATTTATCAATTTTTCTTCAAACGGATAATGCGAAAGGGGCTCTATTTCAAGATTTGGAGCGACAGATTTTGCATAAACAGCATTTTCAAGTCTCACACCGCCAACGCCTTTTTTATAAAGCCCAGGTTCAACAGAAAAGACGTAATTTTTCTTAAAAGGGAGTGCAAATTCGTCTTGAAACGAGCATCTCGGAGGGAATTCATGCACTGAAATTCCAATACCATGCCCTGTTGAATGAGAATATAAATAACCGTTCTTTTCCTCATTTTCAAGTTCTTTACGGACAATCAAATCAACCTGCTGCCAAGTTGCATCTTTGTCAAATTTATGTGAAAGAGCAGCAACTGCACCCTTGAAAACCTTTGTGTAGACGTACTTTTGCTCATCAGTCGGAGTACCTTTGACAAAAGTTCTCGTAATATCTGTCGCAAGTCCGCCTTCGAAAAATCCGCCGCAATCAATCATTATCAAATCACCGTCTTTAATAATTTTATCGGGAGAAGCAACCGAATAATGTATGATTGAAGAATTTGCACCTGAAGCAATAATCGGCTTAAAACTTTGAGTCAAAGCTCCTTCTTCTTTGAAAAATTGATTTATTGAACAAAATAAATCGTATTCCGTTAATTCCGTATCAGAGTTGATTAAATCATTCATTTTCTTCAAAACTCTGTCAGTACGGGCAAATGCAGATTTCAAATGTTCAATTTCACTATCAAATTTTTCCGATTTTATATCAAATAATTTCGTCGAAGAAACTTTATTTGACGGGTGAATTTGCATAAAATCAGACTGCGAAACAGTCGATTTGTCCGTCAGAATTTCCTTGCCGACAAATTGTGCAACCACATTTTTAAATTTATCAAGCGGTTCAACCGACAAACCCTCAAATTCATAAGGAATTTTTGAATTTGTAAAAAGTGTAACCGAATTTTTCGTCACAATCGCCTTTGCTCTCGGAGCTGAAGAATACGGAAAATCGTAGTTTCTAAGGTTTGTCAAATACGCAAAATCCGTCGGAACAGTAACAAGAAGAACTTGTTTATCGGTCAATTTTTCTGCAAAATATTCAAATTTTTCTTTTGGAGAAAGACTTGCTATTTCATCGGAAACCCTCATCAATTCAACATTTGTATAAGAATTTTGTGTCAAATCTTCAATCGGGTCATTGTTCAAATATTTTACTTTAATATTTTTTTCGGCACACTTTTTTTTCAATTTTTCACAAAAATCAGCCGAAACTTTATTTGCCGTAACAAGCAAAACAGAACTTTTATCAAGCACACCGACAATTTCGTTAATAGGTGAACTTCCCTGTTGCATTTTGATAACAGTCACAACACTGCTGTCGACCTCGTTATCCGCCTGCTGATGATAACGTCCGTCCGCAATTTGATAAACATTATTTTTCGTTACAATGCAATCGCCCATTGAACCGGAAAATCCGGTAACCTTAAACCTCGAATTTCTCGGCAAAATGTTATACTCCGACAAAAATTCATCGGAAGAATTTATCAAGATTGCATCTGCCCCGTTCGATGAAAGGAATTCTCGTAATTCAACAACTTTTTCGTTCATAATTAATCTTCTTTATCCGTTACCAAAATCAAGTGCCAGCCAAATTGAGTTTGGATAGGATTTGTAACTTTGTTTAATTCCGCAGAGAAAGCGGCATCTTCAAAAGGTTTAACCATTACACCTTTTCCGAACCAACCTAAATCTCCGCCGTCACCGCCTGAAGGGCAAAATGAATATTGACCTGCCGCATGCGGAAAATCAATCTCTCCATTTTCAATTCTGTTTTTAATATCCAAGGCTTCAGCCTCTGTTTTGACCAAAATATGGCTTGCTTTAACTCTATTTGACATAATTTTCTCCTGTTTTGACATTAGTATATCATAGTTATTTTGTTTAATGTAAAATAATTTTATTAAGGAAGAATTATGAGCAAGAAATTTTATATCGAAACAATGGGCTGTCAGATGAATAAGTCCGATACCGAAAGATTAGAAGGCATGTTTATGGAATTAGGTTACGACAAAACAACCGACCAAAAAGAAGCCGATTTCTTAATCGTATCAACCTGTGCAATCAGACAAACCTCTGTTGACAAGGCATACAGCCAATTAGGTGTTTGGGGGAAAAGAAAAAAGAACCGCCCCGATATTAAAATAGGAATTTGCGGTTGTGCCGCTGAAATCGACAAAGACGCTCTTTTCAAAAGAATGCCCTACCTCGATTTAATTTTCGGAACTCATAATATTTTTAAGTTCCCAGAATTTGTTAAACGGGTTGAAAACGGAGAAAAAGTTTGCGAAATTACAACAATTCCTTACCCCGAACCCGAAGAACTCAAACTCAACCGTCAAGACACAGTCGGAGCTTGGATTCCGATTATTGAAGGTTGCAATAATTTTTGCACATACTGCGTAGTTCCTTTCACAAGAGGTCGTGAAAGAAGTCGTCGCCCGGAATTAATCATAAAAGAAGCCCAAAAAGCAATTGCTGACGGCAAAAAAGAAATTACCCTCTTAGGACAAAACGTTGATAGTTACGGAAAAGATTTGCACGACCCGAACATTACTCTTGCAAACCTTTTGAGAGAATTGAACAAAATCGAAGGAAAATTCCGTATTAAATTCGTAACCTCATACCCGACCGACATCACGGATGATTTAATCGAAGCGGTTGCAGAATGTGACAAAGTGAGCAAATTTTTCCACATTCCGATGCAATCAGGTAATTCAAGAGTTCTCAAGGCGATGAACCGCCGCTATGACAGAGAACAATACTATGAAATTTACAACAAAATCAGAAACCGCTATGACGAAGTCGAAATAACAAGCGATTTCATCGCAGGCTTTCCCGGTGAAACAGAAGAAGAGTTTCAAGACACACTCTCAGCGATTGAAGAACTCAAAATCGATTATTCAAATACCGCCATCTACTCTCCCCGTCCTTTCACAAAAGCAGGAAGAATGACGGACATTTTCATTCCCGATGAAGTTAAAGAAGAACGTTTCCAAAGACTTCACGAAACAAACTGCAAAATGACACTTGCCTCAAACCAAAAACTTGTCGGCAAAGTATATGAAGTTCTCTGTGAATCACAAAAAGAAAAACACGGCAAAATGATGATGAATGCAAGAACCACAACGGGCAAACTCATTCACTTCCCGTCAGAAAAAGATTTGACCGGTGAATTTGTTAACGTTAAAATCACCAAAGCTCAAACTTGGTGTCTCTATGCAGAACTTGTCGATTAATGCAATCAAAATTTATTCAATAACCGATTTAAGATAATTGCAAAATTGTTCTGAATGGTTGATATATGAGTATTTGACAACACTATCGTCTTTTTTGACAACACAAACCGACTTAATCAAAAAAACTTTGTTGTCAAAAACAGCATTTTTGATATCTGAAAGTAACACAGTTTCTGCATCTTGTTTTTCAATCGGCTTAATTGCTTTATTTGTTACGGCATAAAAATTTTTCTTGAAAAGATTTGGTAAATATTTCAAAATCAAAACACTCAAAACAGTTACCATTATTAAAAATAATGTATCTATACACTCAATTCCTTCCATAAAAAATAAGTGTAAAACACTATCCGCTTCAACCGCCAAAACGAGAGAATAAACAATCGTCATAAAAACAGGTGCATGCAAGAAAAGTACGATTTGTTCACCATCATCAAGTTGCGATTTTGCAAGCGATTTCATTTGATTGGAAATTTTGTGATGATAATACCGCAGTGCGGAAAAAATTAATATAAAAAATAAGAAAAACCATCCGCACATAATCTACTCCGTTAATAATCTTGCCGAAAAACCTTTTCCGTCAAGTTCACTCTTAAGACTAACCGCTCTGCTTCTGTCAGAAAATGAAGCAACTTGAACAACATATTGGCTTCCCAATCTTCTTACGAAAGGTTGATAACCGTAAACTGCCGTAGACACACGGTTTCTAATCGTATTTGCCTGCGCCATCGTCGGATAAAATCCGATATAAACTTTGGTTACGGTATTTGGAGAAGAAGCATTTGAATTTGCTCTAATTTGAACTTCCGCAACAGTCGGAACAGGCGGTTTTGAAACAGTCTTCGGTGTTCTTACGGGAACCGGAGCTTCATCAAATGAATACTGCATAACAGGCGGCTCTGCAAGCAACGGCGACTGCTTTTTAACAGTATTTTGAGTTTTAGGAACTGAAGTTGATTTCGATTTTTTCGTTTTTTCCTCAACGTTTGATTTTTCGGAAGAACTGTTTCCTAAAGCCGAAGCTTCACTTTTTGCCATACTTTCGCCCATTGTGTCTTCGTATTGAATCCACTTTAACCTTGAATCAAGTTCCGCAAAATGTTCATTTTCTTCAGCGGTTTCAACATTTGCCTCTCCGCCTATATTTACATCAACCGGGGGTGAAAAATTTTTAAACAACGCGGAAACCAAAAAAAGTGTCGCAACAAAAGTTACTATAAAAAGAATTAAAAATGTGAATTTATTTTTACTTTTCTTTTTCGGTTTCTTAAACTTTGCCATAACTTCTCCAACCCGCTATGAGCGGATTAAACCCATTCTGTTAATTATAATTCATCCGTATCGTCGTAATCGTTTGATTCGATTTCTTCAATAATTTCCTTAACAAGTCTTATCGTATATTCAGGAAGAGTATTATCGTTCAAAATATCATTCAAAACTTGTTCTCCCGAAATATTAAACAATGCAATTATCGCATTTCTCGCAACTTCAGGTGATTTATCATTCAAACATGTATAGAGCAATTTCGAAACTCTGTCATCATCAAGATTAGAAAGTGCTTCAATAGCGTTAATTCTGACTTGAACAGATTGGTCTTTCAAAGATTTTTCCAAAGCATGAAATACCTTATCGCTGCTTGTATTAATTCTCGAAAGAGCTTCGATTGCACGTTCTTTCAGGAATGTGAACTTATCCATAAGTTCTCTGCCTGTTTCAAGAACATTTACAAGTGTATCGACAGCTTTTGCATCACCAATCATACCAAGTGCAAATGCCGCTGATTCCTTCAAATAAACCGAACTTTCGCTCTCGTCTTTCAAAACTTCCGAAAGAGGAAGGACAGCATATTTGTCACCGATTTTACCGAGAGCTTCCGCACAAGCCAAACGAAGTTTATAATTTTCACCTTTATTATTTAAGCAATATAACAAGGGATTTACGGCGGAATTATCTTTAATATTAGCAAGTGTTTTTGCCGCATTAACCCTAATGCACATTCTTACGTCTTCGTCTTTGAATTTAACCTTGTATTTTTCCTTTAAAACCAACGTGTCAACAAGCGGAGCAACACTTGTTGAGGACTTATATTTACTCATCTTTTTGAATAAATAAGAAACAACTTTATAATCGTTACTGATTTCAAAGAAATAGTTAATTGTTGCGATAAAATCTTCTTTACGCAACATTTCTTCCTCAAGTTTATCAATCAATACAACTGATTGATTACCGTCGTCAGTTCTGTTTATGAGGCAATCTTTTGCTAATTGTTCAAAATTCAAATCTGCCATATTGCTCCTTTTTGTTGTATTTTATACGGAATACAAACAAAATTCAAGTATCACAAGAGATTATAAGTTAATCAAATTATCAAGATTTTTGCTTTCTATTGCTTTTTCAAGTTCTGCTTTTATTTCCAAAGGAGATTTTGAAAATTCAATATTTTCGGGAAGTTTAATATCATCAGCATTTTTAGCGTTAATAAAACCTTCATTGATTGACAAAAATTCTCTGTATTGATTTAAAATATTCATCGCATTTTCAGGCAATTTTACATTTTTAATGTGAAAATATTTCAAATCAGATTCAAATTTCGGAAGATATTCAATGCAGAAATCAACCATTTCCGTAGGTGCATATTGTGCTTTTTGTTCTTCCGTGTAATTTACAAAAGGATTACCCGTAAAAGCCTCTCCTTTGTGCTCATTCACGATGTAATATGCCCAACCCAAACAACCTCTATAAAAACCAAGGTTATTAATTAATGATTTGAGAATTTTTCTGTACGTAGCGGCAAAATATCTTGCCTTTCTCGCAAACTGCGGCATATTGGCAATATCGTTTTCAATTACGTAAACTTCGAGATACAAATCCGTTGCAAGAGGACCTATTCCCGGATCAAATTCTACTGTTTTTGCATTATCCGTCATAATTTTCTCCTGTTATTTTCCTTTGAATTGAGAAAGGAATCGCATATCATTATTAAAGAATAAACGTATATCATCAATTGCGTATTTAAGCATAGCCATACGTTCTACGCCCATACCGAAAGCAAATCCTGAATATACTTCTGGGTCAATTCCGACGTTTTTAAGAACATTGACATCAACCATGCCCGCACCCAAAATTTCGAGCCAGCCAGAACCTGAACAAACTCTGCAGCCCTTGCCGTTACACATAATACATTGAACGTCAATTTCGCAACTCGGTTCGGTGAACGGGAAAAAACTGTTTCTCATTCTTGTCGGTCTTGCACCTTCGAAATAAATTTTGATAAATTCGTTCAAAATACCCTTCAAATCACCAAATGTAATGTCTTTGTCAATCAACAAACCTTCAACTTGGTGGAATTGATTGTGCTTTCTTGCACTAACAGATTCGCATCTGAAAACTCTACCGGGAGAAATTACTCTGATAGGCGGTTTGTGAGTAAGCATTTCACGAATTTGTGCACCTGAAGTTTGGCTTCTCAAAATCACATTGTCCTTACCTTCGACATAATATGTATCTTGCATATCACGAGCAGGGTGGTCTTGAGGGAAGTTGAGCATGTCAAAGTTGACATATTCCGTTTCAACTTCGGGCGAATTTTCTGGAAGTACCAATGAAAAGCCCAACCCTTCAAAAATATCAACAATTTCGTTCATTGCCTTTGTAATCGGATGCATTTTGCCTGCGGGCATGTAATCTCCGGGGAGTGTGATGTCGATAACTTCAGATTTTAATTTTTCGTTTCTTTCCGCCGTTTTCAACACTTCTTGCTTGTCGTTCATAAGATTTTGCAAGTCTTGAGAAATCTTATTTGTCAAAGCTCCGATAACCTTTTTATCCTCAACTGACAAGTCTTTCAATTGTTTTCTGATATTATTAAGTTCGGATTTTCTCGACATGTGATTGTTTTTTACTTCTTCTAATTCAGCAACCGTAGATGCCTTCTCGATTTCAGCCGATATTGTCTGATATAATTGTTCAAGTTTTTCTTTCATAAGAACCTCTGTTTTGTATTTTTATTAAAATTATATGATAAAAACTGACAATGTGCAGAAAATTTGCTATAATTTTTTTATTATGAAGAAAAAATTTTTATTAACGGCTTTAACAATAGGGATTGTAGCGGTTTCAGCAAATGCTGAAACTTGCAAAAAAAATGACTTAAGAACTTTATATCTTAACAATAATGCAATCATTTACGAAATTAACATGCGTACATTCAACGCAAACGATAAAAACGGAAACGGCATCATTGAAATTGAAAAAGGCGAAACGGTCGGCAATTTTCTCAACGCAATCAAAAGACTTGATGAATTAAAAAATTACGGCATCAATGCAATTCACGTCATGCCTATTAACCCGACCGGTAAAAAATCCGCAATCGGTACAGTCGGTTCTGTCTATTCAATGACTGAAATCGCAGGAATTGACCCAAATCTTGTCGATAAAAAATCAAAATTGTCCGACACCGAACAATTAAAAAAATTTGTTTCAGAATGTCATAAGCGTGGAATTCGTGTGATTGTTGACATTCCGGCTTGCGGTTCTTTGGATATGTCAGAAAAATATCCCGAACTTTTTGTCAAAGATAAAGACGGAAAAGCTATGATTCCTGTCGATTGGACAGATGTCAGACTTTTTAAAACCGTAAATGAGGACGGTTCATTAAACAAAAAATTACTTGACGAGCATAAAAAATATGTCGATATATTGTTAAATGCAGGTGTCGACGGCATCAGAGCAGATGTTGCACCGATTAAACCGTATGAATTTTGGAAAGAATTGATTTCTTACACAAGGGCAAAAGACCCTGAATTTATGTTCGTAGCAGAAACAGCAGAGGCATGGGCACCGCCAGAAGTTCCTTCGCCGACCGCAAATTACGTTAAACTTTTAGAAGCAGGTTTTGACGGCTACTATGGCAATTTGCTCGATTTTGTAAACTTCAAAAGTGTTGATGATTTTAAATTCGTTTTCAAACACATAAACGAACTTGCACAAAAAGGCGAAACGAAGGCTATTTTGGGTTGTTTTGACACTCACGATTTGGAAAGTGCATACACAATTTCTCCCGCATATGCGGAAAGCATTATGTATATGAACGCAACTTTGCCCGTAAATCCTTATTATGTTGACGGCTTCCAAAGCGGAGACAAATATCAATATCCATACAACGGCAAAAAGGCTGAAGTTACTTACACTGACAGCGATGTTTATTATGCCCACAAAAACAAAATCGATATTTTCAATTTCTCCCGCAAACCTGGTGGTAATTTACCGATTATGCAAAAGAAATTGAAACAGACAATAGAATTTCGTAAACAATTAGGTGATATTGTTACGAAAGGTGATTTTAAATTCCTTGACGTAAAACGTCTCAACGCAAGCAGTAACAAAATATACGCTTATGAAAGAACTTTGGGAAACAAAGGAGTCGTCGTAATCGTAAACGGTAATCATCACAATGCTATGGCTATTGTTAACGTTGAAAAAATTATAAAATCAAAAGAAGTTATAACAAAAAATTCACAACCCGATTTTAGCAGGGAAGGGCACGTTATAACTGTACTTCGCCCTGATGAAGCTTTTGTTATGACTTACACATTTGATAAAAAGTGTAACAAATAGCCAAGAGAAAAAAATTGCGATATAATTAAACCAATCGATTGAAAAAAGGAAAAACAGATGGCAAAACATTCGGATACAATTCCAATAGACGTATGTATTTTAACAGTTGACCACGACATTAAAGGAACTGTTTACGTTTCAAAATATACGGACACAAACAGAGAACTTACTGACTTGCTCAACGATAAGGACAAGAGATTTTTGGCGGTAACAAATGCGGAAATCCTCTCAAGAACGACATCTGCACCTCCGAGAAAATATAATTTCTTAGAAATCCATGTCGATTATATTTTGATGGTTCATCCGTCAAGCCAAGTTGTTTTCAAAGAATCAGGCAAAACTCAAGAAGATATTGCAAGATTCAGAGAATTGCGTAATAAACTTAATCAGACAAAACCGTTTTAGTTATGAATGAAGTAAAGAAAATTTTATTGGTTAATTTCGGCGGAATCGGCGATGAAATTTTGTTTTTGCCTGTTATAAAAAGTGTCAAAGCAAAATATCCAAACGCTGAAATTACGCTCTGTCTTGAGCCGAGAAGCAAGAGTATCGTTGATTTATGCCCTGATATCAATCATGTTATTTTGGCGGATATTAAATCAAAAAACAAGTACCTCGAACTTTTGAAATTTTATTTCAAAGCATTATTCAGCGGGTTTGATTTGGTAGTTTCATCAGGTTCAAACAAAATGATTCCCGTATTGTTATTTTTTATGGGAATAAAGACACGTATCGGTTATGATTGCGGCGGATTTACGACAAAATTATTAACAAAAGCTGTCAAATTGAATAATCAACAATTTGCAGGAAAAATGTATCACTCATTAGTTGCGGAACTTACGGGTGATGAGTACCAAAATCCATCAGTCAAAATTGAATATTCAGATGCTTGCAAGGATATGATTTTAATTCACCCGGGTGTGAGCAAAATGAGTATCCGCAAAAATATCATCAAAAGTTATGGCAACGAAAAATGGGCAGAACTTGTCGAACTTTTGCTCAATCGTGGCGAAAAAGTTGCATTGGCAGGCGGACCTGACGACGATGAATGTATTCAAGAAATTTTAAAAAAAGTTGACGGTCGTGAAAATTTCTATAATTTCTACGGCAAAACAAAGAATTTAAAGGAATTAGGAGCTTTGATGACGGGAGCAAAAAAAGTCATCTGTTGCGATTCAGCCCCGATGCACCTTGCACTTGCTCTCAATGTTCCGACGATTGCACTTTTTGGACCAACTGATGAAAAAAAATTAGTCCCGGAACGAGACAATGTCAAGGTTATCACCGCAAATTGCGATTGTCGTCCTTGTCTTTGGGACAAAAGAATGACAAGTTGTGATGAAAAATATTGTCTTAAAATAACAAACAATCAAATTCTTGAATGTTTATAATTTTCGGATTTATTAAAATTAAATTTGTATAAAAAAAGACGAGCCTTACGGTTCGCCTTTTTATTATGATTTTATATGATTAATCTTGAGTATTTTCAGGATTTTCTTCTGCCGTCGGTTGAGGATTAATTTTTTCTCTGACCTTAGCATCAACTTCCGCCAAAATTTCAGGGTGTGATTCAAGATAATCCATAGCTTTTTCACGGCCTTGACCCAATTTTTCATCATTGTAACTGAACCAAGCACCTGCTTTTTTAACTATACTAAATTCTACCGCCATATCTAAGATACAGCCCAATTTAGAAATTCCCTTACCGAAAATAATATCAAATTCAGCAATTCTGAATGGAGGAGCAACCTTATTCTTGACAACTTTGACTTTAACACGGTTTCCGTATTCTTTACTGTCTTGCTTCAACGTTTCTATTCTTCTGATATCGAGACGAACGCTTGAATAATACTTAAGTGCATTACCGCCTGTTGTCGTTTCAGGACTACCATACATTACACCGATTTTTTGACGCAATTGGTTAATGAAAATTACCGTAGTGTTTGTCTTTGAAACAATACTTGTCAATTTTCTGAGTGCTTTTGACATCAAACGAGCCTGTAACCCCATTTGTTTATCTTCCATAGCACCTTCAATTTCTTCTTTCGGAACGAGTGCCGCAACAGAGTCTACGACAACAACATCTACCGCCGCAGAGCGAACCAATTCTTCCGTAATCTCAAGAGCTTGTTCTCCTGTGTCCGGCTGCGAAATTAAAAGTTCATCAACATTTACACCCAAATTTTTTGCATATTCAGGGTCAAGTGCGTGTTCAGCATCAATAAATGCAGCAATTCCGCCCTTTTTCTGACATTCCGCAACAATATGTTGTGCTAACGTCGTTTTACCTGAACTTTCAGGCCCGTAAATTTCAATAATACGACCTCTCGGAACACCACCGATTCCAAGTGCAATATCCAATGATAATGCCCCCGTAGGAATGCATTCCATCGAAACTGAAGGTCTGTCTCCTAACTTCATAATCGAACCTTTGCCGAAATCTTTTTCAATTTTTTCAATAGCAAGACTTAATGCCTTTGCCTTATTTTCAGCAACATTTTCGGTTTCTTTCGCTTTATCTTTTACAGCCATTCTTAATCACCTTTCAAAATATTTATATTAATATTATAAACTCTTTTGCGGGAAGAAAAAAAGTTTTCACAATTTTTAACCTAATTTCATACCCGATATTTTTAATATAAACTTATCTTGCGTCAATTGCGGACGCATTTTAAAAAATAATACGTCACAAAAAAACCGCCCATTTCTGAGCGGTTTCTTTAAAGTTTTGAGTGTTAACTATTCAACAACAATTGCTGAAACAGGGCATGAATCTGCTGCTTCTTTAACGCTTGATTCGTTAGCTGCAACTTCTGCTTCGTTAACTACTGCTTTATCTTCAATGCTGAATACTGCGTCGCAAATTGATTCGCAAGCACCGCATGAAATGCAATCATCTGAAACTGTAACTTTCATTGTGTTCTCCTTTTTATTTGTATTGAAATTTCTTTCGGTAATATTATAGCAGAGAAAAATTAATTAAACAACCATTCTCTTACTGTATTTGCAATATTGTCGAAACCTACACGAGTACCGAGGTTTGCGGGTTTCAAAGTTTTTCCGTAAACAAGAAGCGGGATTTGTTCTCTTGTGTGATCAGTTCCCGGAACTGTCGGGTCACAACCGTGATCTGCAGTGATGATAAGGATATCTTCATCAGTCATGGCATCTTGAATTGCAGGGAGGTATGTATCGATTTCTTCGATGGCATGTGCATATCCGATTGCATCATTTCTGTGACCGAACAACATATCTGTATCAACAAGGTTTGTGAAGATAAAGTATTTATTCGGTTTATCCGTACAATCCGCAACCTTCAATTCCGGTTTCGGCAACGGATTTTTTACAGCTTCAAGAGTCAATTCAAGACCTTCTTTGTTTGAACCTGTGTGAATAGCGTGAGTGATGCCTTTGCCAACGAAAATATCTTCGATTTTACCGATACCGTAAACGTATCCGTTGCTTTCAGCAACTTCATCACAAAGAGTTTTCTTATAAGGTTTAACAGAGAAATCACGTCTGTATTTTGAAACTCTTTTCGGTTTTCCGTCAACCATTTGATAAGGACGAGCAATAACTCTTGAAACGTTTGAAACTTCGTTCAACAATTCACGAGCGATTTTGCAGTATTCATAAAGTGTTTCCAACGGAACAACATCAATATTCATCGCGATTTGGAATACACTGTCCGCTGATGTATAAACAATCGGTTTCTTCGTTTTTTCGTGTTCTTCGTGCAATTCATCAAGAATTACCGTACCTGAAGCAGCCTTGTTACCCAAAACACCGCCGCAGCCTGTTCTTTTTACAAATTCATCAATGATTTCTTTTGGGAAACCTGATTCCGTATAAACTTTGAACGGATTATCAAGAATGTGTCCCATCATTTCCCAGTGACCGGTTGTTGTACATTTGCCTTTTGAAATTTCTTGCAAAATACCGTATTGAGCAGTCGGATTTTCAACCTTTTTTACACCTTCTATATCAATAATATTTCCCAAACCCATTTTTTCAAAGTTCGGTACGTTCAAACCACCGTTTGCATGTGCAACGTGTGCTAACGTATTGCAAGTCGGTAAATCATTAAATTCCGCTGCATCGGGCATAGCTCCGCAACCCATTGAATCAACTACAATAACAATTGCTCTTTTCATGTTTCATCCTCATTTTAAGTAGTAACACAACATTATATTTATATTTAAACACAAAAAAAGTTTTGTTTGCCAAAACTTTTTCGTGAATCCCTTTTTTCCCAAGATTAAATCTTTTTTAATGATTATTAATCATATCGATTAACAGTCCTTTAACCATTTCCTGAAATCCCGTTGTCTGTATAGGTTAGACCATCACCTCGCTTTTTCTTTCCTATATTCTTTCCTGACTGTTCTTACATGCTATCCTTCCGGCGGATGAATTACAAGTTTATTTTTATTAAATAATTTTTACAATCAGGCATGCCCCCGAGCATTATTGGCAAAATTAATTTTTACATTCATTAATGAACAAAGTTTAATAATGTTTCGTAATAAACGCAATATTCTTCAAAATTTAATTATAGTAAGTCTTTTCAAGATTAAATTTTTATTTTTTTACGATTATTTTTAATATTTTAAATAAAAATTTACAAGTTATATATTTACAAAACAATTTCAGCGATACAGCAGACTTAAAAATCCACGAAACTCCAGTCACAAAAGAAATCCCCCCAACGTTACAAACTTAAATTTTTACTGTGTTATAATCGGACTATGGAAAAAGTTACATTAACCGAACTATACAAACAATTTTTCATGCTCGGCGTCCAACTTTTGGGCGGCGGTTATGTAATCGTTCCATTGATGAAAAAATCCTTTATTGAGGACAGAGACTGGCTTACGGAAGATGAATTGGTCAATTTTTATGCATTAGGTCAATGTATTCCGGGCATTATTGCCGCAAATGTTTCGGCTTTTACGGGATACAAGCTCAGAGGGAAAAGAGGTGCTGCCGTTGCTCTTGCAGGAATTATCACTTCTCCCGTAATTTGCATTCTTGCAATCGCAACCGTCCTCGACAAACTTTTGCAGTTATCTTTTATTCAAAGTATATTTTGGTCCGTAAATATTGCCGTTGTTATCCTTCTTTACCTTTCTGTTAAAGAAGTCTGGCAAAAATCAATGACAGGTATTTTTTCGTGGGTAATTTTTATCGCAACACTAATCGCATCGCTGATTTTCAAGGTTTCTCCAGCAATAATCATAGTTTGCTCGTTGATTTTCGGGGTAAGTTACAAAATTTTTGAAAAGAAAAGGAGCGAGAGATGAAAATTTACTGGTTTCTTTTCTATGAATTTTTTAAAATCGGTTTATTCTCAGTCGGCGGTGGCTATGCGACCATTCCGTTTTTATATCAATTAATCGACGAATACGGTTGGTATAGTGCAAAACAACTTTCCGATATGATTGCTGTTTCCGTTTTGACTCCTGGACCTGTTGGCATCAACATGGCGACGTTCGCTGGATTTCAAACGGCAGGAATCTTTGCTGCAATATTTGCAACAGTTTCGATAATTTTGCCGACGTATTTCATCGTAATTTCTGTTTCAAAAGCGTTAAAAACTTTTCAAGATAATTTTTATGTCAAAGCAAGTTTAGATTCTCTAAAACCTGCCGGTTGCGGACTTTTGACTGTTGTCGGTTTAAGATTATTAAAAAATAACGTGACAGACTTATGGAGCGTAGCGATTTTATTGGGACTTTTTGCATTAAGTTTCAAATTCAAAAAAAATCCGCTATATTACTTCTTAATAGCAGGTTTTGTCGGGGTATTTTTACACCATTTTTCACTAATAGAAATTTAATTCGTGATTTTACAAACTTTCACGAATAATTGAAACTTCATCTTTTTCACGCTATAATATTTGCGACTTTACAGAAAAAGAAAGGACTTTTTATGTGGGAAAAGAACATTGACATAAACCAAGTTGCTGAAATCAGAACAAGAACTACGGTTTACTTTGGCGTTGGTGCTATCAACAAAATTCAAGATATAGCAAAAGACTTGAAATCAAAAGGTATCGATAAAGTTATCGTTATGTCCGGAAGAAACGCATACAAAGCAACAGGGGCATGGGACGTTGTTGAAAAAGCATTGAAGGACAATGGTGTAGGTTATGTAAATTACGACAAAGTTACTCCGAACCCGACAACTCATCACGTTGACGAAGCAACAGCAATGGCTAAAGAATTTGGTGCAAAAGCAGTTATTTCAATCGGTGGCGGTTCTCCGACAGATGCAGGTAAGTCTGTTGCAATCTTGCTCGAAAACGAAGGCAAAACAGCAAGTGATGTATACGAATTTAAGTTTGCTCCCGAAAAAGCAGCACCGATTGTGTCAATCAACTTGACTCACGGAACAGGAACTGAAACCAACAGATTTGCCGTTGTAACAATTCCCGAAAAGAATTATAAACCTGCAATCGCTTATGATTGCATTTACCCGATGTACGCAATTGATGATCCTGCGTTGATGGTTAAACTTTCACCGAAACAAACAAGATACGTTTCAATCGATGCTATTAACCACGTTGTGGAAGCTGCTACTTCAAAAGTTGCAAGCCCTTACACAGTAACTCTCGCAGCTGAAGTTGTTAATTTGGTAACAAAATATTTGCCTGATGCTATCGTTAACCCCGAAGACTTAACGGCAAGATATTATTTGGCTTATGCCGCTATGATGGCAGGTGTTTGCTTCGATAACGGCTTACTCCATTATACTCACGCTCTTGAACACCCGCTCAGTGCCGTAAAACCTGACCTCTCTCACGGTTTGGGATTGGCTATGTTGCTCCCGGCTGTTATTAAGGCTATGTATAACGATAAAAAAGAAGTTTTGGACTACATTTTGGCTCCGATGATTTCGGATTATAACAATCTTACTCCGCTCAAAGTTGCTCAAGATGTTCAAACTTGGCTTGCTTCAGTTAACGTAAAAGAAAAACTTGAAGATATCGGATTTACTGAAAACGATGTTGAAAAATTAGTTAACTTGACATTTGAAACTCCGTCACTTGCTGGTTTGCTTAGCATCGCTCCGTCAGGTGATTCAAAAGAAATCGTTGCTCAAATCTACAACGATTCTTTGAAACAAATCTAATTTTTATCTGAAAATTACAAAACGCAGGATTGAAAAATATCCTGCGTTTTTGTTTGTGTGGAAATATGAAATACTTATTCCGTAAAAACAAATTCAAGCATAAAAAAAACGACCCGTTAAGGTCGTTTTTCAAATAGAAATCAGTATTTGTTTATGCTTTTTCAGCTTTTTCAGCTTCTTGTTTTTCGTAAGCAGCTCTGACATCTTCAACAGTTACATTACCCGTTGTACCTCTTGCTTTTCTCATATTAGCAATTGTGTCGGGGTTAAGAACTTGAAGTTTCATTCTTCCGCCTGATTCTTTAGTAAGAGAAGCTTTAACATCTACCGGCCAATCGTTGTAATCTGAACCGATTTCACCGTTGATAATTCTTGCTTCGATATGTTCAATATGTTCTTGAGCTTTTCTCGGGTATTCAGGGTGAACCTTAAGCCAATCAGCATAGTCCATATTGCCTCTCGGGTTGTTGCAACCTGCACATTCAGCGATGTAGTTAGCTGTGTTGTCAGGTCCGCCCAATGAGTGCGGGTGAATGTGTTCTGCTGTTGTTAAAGCTGTTGAGAACAATCTTCTTGAAATATCTTCAGGTTTTTTGTTTTCGTATTTGTCGTAAATTCTTTGAACGTGGTTAAATGTTTGCGGCAAATCCATAGCGATATCTTGAAGTTGTGCTTGTTGTTCTTCATTAAGCTTTCCGCCAACCTTTTCCAATTTTGCTACAAATGTTGAACGGTCTAAACCTCTGTTGTTTTCAATACCTTCTTTTGCTTGGTGAATAAGATCTGCAACAGGGTTTTCATCTGATTTGTATGCGTCTGTTGCTGCTGCATTAAGTTTGTCCAAAATACCGTTTGCATATTGTCCTGTTAATTCACGAAGGTTTCCGCCGGTTTGTTTCATACAATCAGAAACGTTACCGCCTGATTTTTTAGCTTGATTTGCAAGAATTTCGCCAACGCATTTTTCGTCTGAACGCATATACTTGCTGTATTCTTTCAATGTTGCAGCCAATTTGTCACCGCTTGTCGATTGAACACCTTTTTTGCACACTGCAAGGTCTTGTTCTCTTAACATCGGTCTGCCGCAACAGCAACAAGGAACATCCGGAAGTTTCTTCGGTTCGAAGTTGCTTGTTTTACAATGGTGTCCGCCAAATGAAACACCTGCTGCGAAGTATGATTTTAATGCTCCGCCATCACCTGCTTTTTTAGGTTCTGCATTTACTTGAGCCGTTTGCTCTTCTGCCGGTTTCGCAGTCGGCTTAGTTTGTTGTAGAACATTCGGTTGAATTGTTTTGATTCCGTTAAGATTCATTTTTCCACCCTGATTTCTATTTTATTACTACTATCAAACACACATGTTTGCTTAACATTCATGTAATAACAAAAACCTACTTTTTTTTGTTATCCTTTTCAAAAATTTATTTTATTTTGTTACATAAATTAACAATTTCGTTGTTATTCTATTCCGATTTTTTACAGCCATTCTTGATTATTTCTTTTTGATTTTTCCCATTTTATGTATTTTTCGGATTTTACATTACAATATTTGCAAAACGGAACCGGTGTCGAGAGAAAATCGGACAAAGTTTTTTCCGAGCATTCATCATGTATATTAATTTTATCTTGGGAAGAAATTTTCAAATTTTCGCCAAAATATTCATTAAAATGGCAAATATTGGGAATTCTCGTACAAGGATAGAACATGCCTTCTTTCAGACAGCAACAACAATGTTGTTCACAATGTTCAAAGTTATAAGTTATATCCTGATTGCCCGAAACATCCAATGGATAATACTTCCAATCGAGATAACCGCCATTTGTTTCAATAATAAATTCGTTACTGTTTTCGCTCATCCAATCATTTACGTACCAATTTTGTCTGAATTCCGCTCCGATTTCTTTTGCAAAACTCTTTATTTCGTCAACGGAATTTATTCCTTCATAGAGGCTTATTCTGACAATAATTCCGGTATCTTTAACAGTTTGCCAAAACTTTTCGGGCATGCTTTTTAACAAAATGCCGTTTGTTTCGATAGCGATATTTGTTTTCGGAAAATATTTTCTTACGGATTTCATAATATCCGTAATTTGAGGGTGCAACAGCGGTTCTCCCCCCATAAAATCTATTCTTGCAACTTTGTTACCCGCAATTTCGGAAAGTCTTTTAACATCTTTTTCAATTATTTCGGGCGAAGCGAAATGTTCTTTTGCAAGGGGAGAGTAATTTGTGCAAGAAGCACAATTCAAATTGCAACCGTCTGACAACAAAATATTCACATCGGGAATAAGATGTTTTTCAAAAAATATTTTTTGCTCAACTGTTACACAATTTTTATTCATCTATCTAATCATAATCGTATTAGACTTCGGTGCTTCTTTCAAAACTTCTTTTACGGTTTTGGAAGGAATTCTCATCTGAGCACCGCGTTTTTTAGTAAATTGTTTTGTTTGTTCGTCAAAAGACGGCATGTTATATGACAAAATCATAATGTCCGGGATTTCGAGCAAATATTTCTTCGCATTCGGATTAAAATGGCTCTTGAAATGTTCCAAATAAGCATACTTTCCGTCTTTATTTCTGTATAAATTTGCACTTACACTGCGAAGTGAAAATTCATTAAACTTAATGGTTTTCATCATCAACGGTATAATCGGCACTTCAAAAACCGCATTTCTCGATTTCATAAATAACATTTTTTCGTCATCGAGTCTGCCTTCCGGATATACCAATTTCAAATTCTTAACTCTTACACCGACACCCAATGCAGGAGTTGTATAATATTTTGCATTTGAATAATCAACCTTAAAACCTATTCTCGGTTGCAAGAAATCATTAACATCAGTTGATGTGATTTTGAAATTCAAAATTGACGGGAAAAGATATGTCCAGCCTAAATAAAATGCAGAAAATACAAAGAATATAATCAAAAATACTCCGTATTTTTTGAAGAATTTTTTAACTTTCGATTTTTTTCTGAGAACTTTTTTTGTCGTTTTACCATCAGCACCTGCTGTTTTTTCCGGTTCGGTAGCCGATTTAATTACGGCATTTTCGTTGGGAGCATCATTAACTTTAGCATTGGTGCTTGAAATACTTCTGTCAATTTGTTCATTTTTATTTGAAGGTGCAAGCTTTTCAATTTCTTCTTTATAGTTAATCTTTTTTTCGCCCGAAGCAGTTTGATTTTGCGTAGTTGTTGTTTTACGAACCACACGTTTTACAATTTTTTTGCCGCCGTTTTGCGGAACGGCAGACCCCGTTGATGTTTTTTTAACGACTACTTTACGTACAACTTTTTTAGGAGTTGATGATTCATTAATTTCATTTTGTTTTGCATTTTGTCCGTTTGCATTGTCCGAAACTACTCTGCGTACAACTTTTTTTACAATCTTTTTCGGTGTATTGGATTGTTTAGAATTTTCCGGTTCCATTTAAACCTCTTTTTTTACTCTCAAAAAAATAATATGATAGCAAAATTACATGCACCGTTATTATTATACATCAATTTTGATTTTTGAAAATAGGAAATATAATATTTACAAAAGAAAATGGGTATAATATTATATTAATATTCTTTTTGATTGGAGTTTTATATGGCAAAATTTGTAAGTTGTAAATGTATTGAACACGAAATTGTACTTGACCTTAAAAATTTTGTAAGACATTGTAGCAATCATAACCTTGATTTTGGCGGACGTCCCGTCGTTTATGACTTTTTTGACGGAACAAATTTCACAAAAGAAGAGTTTTTCAAAAAGAAATGGGTTCACAGACAAATGTTTAGAGAAGGCAAATGCCCTTCAACATGCCAAAATTGTTTTCATTTGAAAGAACAGGAATGGGATGATGATAATTACATCGATTTTATCCTTCTTACCCCTTGGCCGGAATGTAATTCGATGTGTATTTATTGCCCGCTTTGCACGGATGATTACCTGAAAAAGAATACTAAAAAATATGATTATTACGGCATTGTTAAATATATGATGGAAAATGACTTTTTCATCCCCGAAACAATCTTCGACTTTGCGGGAGGAGAACCCACAATGTACGAAAGATTTGACGATATTTTGGAATTAATTTTTGAAAAAGGATTTAAAAATGTCGTAATCCACACAAACGGTATCAAATATTCCGAAACCGTAGCAAAATTAATTCATCACGGCAAGTGTAAAGTCTTAACTTCAATAGATTCAGGCAATCGGGAGTTATATAAAAAAATAAAAAGAGTTGATGAATTTGACCGAGTAAAAGAAACTCTCCGCAAATACGCTGCCGCTCAATGCGTAAAACCAAATGCCATGAGAGCTAAATACATAATGGTTCCGGGAGTCAACGATACCGAAGAATTCATCGTGGAATGGCTCGACATGTGCAAAGAATTGGGTATTATATCCGTAATTTTAAACCTCGATTTTAACTGGATTGTAAACAATACGGAACTTGCATACAAACAAAAAGACATGCCTCGTTCGCCGGAAAATACAACGTTACACCTTTATGATTTGATTGAATTTACAAAAAAAGAATCTGCAAAAAGAGGAATTGTAACTTCGTTATACGGAGAAATTTTCACAATCAAAACTATCGTGGAAGGTGAAGTTACGGAAAACATAATTGACGATTAGGAGAAAAAATGATTTTAGTTACCGGCGGTGCAGGTTATGTAGGCAGTCATTGTGTTTTGGAATTGCTCAAAAATTCTTATGATGTATTGATTTTTGACAATTTATCCACAGGGCATATTGAAACCGTTAATACTTTGAAAAAATGCGGAAACGTTGAATTTGTTCACGGTGATTTGACCGATTATGACAGCATAAGCAGTGTTTTTGAAAACAAAAAAATTGATGCGGTTTTGCATTTTGCAGCTTATTCTCAAGTCGGAGAATCAGTCATAAATCCCCAAAAATATTATATTAACAACGTTTGCGGTTCGTTAAATCTTCTCAAAACAATGCTTGAAAACAATGTTAAAAAAATTGTTTTCTCATCAACGGCGGCAACTTACGGAAATCCGGAATATCTTCCGATTGACGAAAATCATCCTCAAAATCCGATAAATACTTACGGAAGAACAAAATTATTTATCGAAAAAATTATGGACGATTATGACAAAGCGTATGGTTTAAAATCAGTCAGATTGCGTTATTTCAACGTTGCAGGAGCAAATTCCGACACAATTATCGGAGAATGGCACGAACCCGAAACCCATTTAATTCCAAATATTTTGAAATCAACGTTCAATGGCGGAAAAACTTTTGAAATGTATGGTAATGACTACGAAACAAAAGACGGAACGTGTGTTCGGGACTACATCAACGTCGAAGATTTGGCAAATGCACACCTTCTTGCATTAAAATATCTCGAAAATGGCGGAAAAACAGACTTTTTCAATCTTGGAACAAAAGAAGGAAACACTGTTAAAGAAGTATTTTCCGTTTGCGAAAATGTTGTCGGAAAAGCAGTAGCCGTAGAAATGAAACCCCGTCGTGACGGAGATACGGCAGTTTTGGTCGCCGATAATACAAAAGCAAAAAATATTCTCGGCTGGATACCCGCAAAATCTTTACACGACTGCATTGAAACAGCTTACAAGTGGGAAAATAAATTGAAAAACAAAAACCTGCTCGTTAAATAGTAGGTCTTGTTAAAGTTTTACTTATCTTTTGCGTTACAAATATCTCAAAGCGGCATTTTTCATTTGTTCAAAATCAGGTTCTTTTCCCGTAAAGATTTTGAATGCTTTTTGTGCCTGATAAACAAGCATATCAAGTCCGCCGATTGTGTATAATCCCAAGTCTTTAGCCGTTTTGAGGTATAAAGTTTCCGTCGGATTATAAACCAAATCGTAGATTATTGCCGATTTATTTGCCTTTTCAAGCAAAGAGGTTGCAATCGGCATTTTGTCTTTATTTTCGCCCGTTGTGCCGAGAGGAGTTGTATTAACAATAATTGAATATTCCGAAACATCCGTCAATGTTTGAACCATACGGCAGGTGGTTTTTTTGAACTTTGTATCCATCAAACCTTTTAATTCCGCGGATTTTTCAAGACTTCTTACACGGAAATCAATATTTGCAACTTTCATCATAACAAGTGCGACAGCAACTGCTCGAGCTGCCCCTCCGTTACCCAAAACAAGAGCCTTTTTGCCTTCTAACTTTGCTCTCATTTCTTCGGGAATTGCTTCAGTAAATCCGTAGATATCGGTGTTATAACCGTACATTTCGCCGTTCGGTTTAATTTTAACGCAATTTGTACAACCGGCATAATCAACAAGCATATCCCAAAGACTCAATTGTTTTTTTACATCAACCTTATAAGGAATTGTTACATTAAATCCTGAATAGCCTTCTTTTTTGAGTCGTTCAATTGTTTCTTTAAGTTTTTCGGGCGGAACGTCAATAACGTCATATTTTCCGTCCAAACCCACAGATTTATAACCCGCCGTGTGGATTGCCCCTGAAAGGGAGTGACCGAGCGGATGACCTAACAGTGCTGTTTTAATCATTTTTTATTTCCTTTACATAAGAACATTCTTTGTTTGAACAAAGATGTTTTTCTGATTTTTTAGTAACTTTTTTGACCAAAATCGAACCGCATTCGGGGCATTTTTCGTCAATGGGTTCGTCCCAAGATACGAAATCGCAATTGGGGTACTTGTTGCAGCCGTAGAAAATTCTTCCGCGTTTTGATTTGCGAACAATGATGTCGCCCCCGCATTTCGGGCATTTTACACCGATTGTTTTTTGAACGCTTTTCCTGTTTTTGCAAACGGTACATTCGTGATAAGGTCCGTAAGGTCCTACCTTCGCAATCATATCGCCGCCGCATTTTTCACATTTTTCATCTACCGGTTGTTCTGTCGGCTGCGTTGTGTCTGCATTTAACGGCAACATTGTTTTGCACTCCGGATATCCCGAACAGCCCAAGAATTGTGTTCCCCATCTGCTTGTTCTTACTACAAGCGGTTTTCCGCAATTTGGACAAGTCTTGCCGGAATCGATTACTATTCGTTCCATATTTTCTCTTGCGGAATTTACAATTTTGACGAACGGTTCATAAAAATCTTTCAAAACATCCGTCCAAACAAGTTTATCTTCCGCAATTTCATCAAGTTTTGCTTCCATGCCCGCAGTAAAATCATAATCGACAATTTCTTTAAAATATTTTGTCAATTGAGTTGATACTGTTTTTCCCAAAATAGTCGGTTTCAAAGCTTTTTCAACTTTTTCGACATAACCTTTTGTTTGGATTTTAGAAATAATCGGGGCATAAGTACTCGGACGACCGATTCCGTATTCTTCAAGAGCTTTAACGAGAGAAGCTTCACTAAATCTTGAAGGGGGTTGAGTAAAATGTTGTTTCGGATTAAGTTTTTTCAACTTTTGAGTTTCACCCTGTTTAAAATCGGGAAGTTCCGAGTATTCCTGAGTATCCTCGGAGTCGGTGTAAACTTTCAAAAAGCCGTCGAAAAGCAACTTTGAAGCACCCAAGCGGAATGTGTAATCTCCTGCGACAATTTCAATTGAAGTATTTTCAACAGAAGCATTTGCACATTGAGAAGCCATAAATCTTTCCCAAATCAATTTATAAAGTCGATATTGTTCGCTCGTGAGATATTTTTTCACGCTATCGGGGGTTTTTGCGAGATAAGTAGGTCTGATTGCTTCGTGAGCATCTTGAACCTGTTTATTATTGCCTTTCGTATAAACATTGGGAGTTGAAGGATAATATTTTTCTCCGAAATTATTTACGATGTAATCTTTTGCCGCATCTCTTGCATCGTCGGAAACACGAACTGAATCGGTTCTCATATAAGTAATCAAACCTGTCGGACCGTCTTGCCCGATATCGATACCTTCATACAACTTCTGTGCAATTTGCATTGTTTTTGCAACACCGTACGAAAGTTTATTACTTGCTTCACGTTGCAAAGTTGAGGTAATGAAAGGCGGTTGCGGTTTTTTCACGGAATTTTTCTTTGTGATTTTATCCGTAACGTACTTCAAATCAGGATTTTGAAGATAATTTACAATATTATTACTTTCATCTTCCGATTTAATTTCGATTTTTTTACCCAAATATTTTACCAATTCCGCAGAATAAGTTTTTTTATCTTTTTCAAAATCTGCCGAAATTGTCCAATATTCTTCAGGAACAAACGCATCAATCAAATCCTCGCGTTCGCAAATCATACGAAGGGCAACACTTTGGACACGACCTGCCGAAAGTCTGTTATTACGCAATTTTTCCCACAATACGGGACTGATTTTGTAACCTACAAGTCGGTCAAGAATTTGTCTTGTTTGTTGAGCTTTAACTTTCTGATAGTCAATATTTCGGAAATTTTCCACAGCATGTGTAATTGCTTTTGGGGTAATTTCGTTAAATTCTATTCTGAAAATTTTGCTGTCGGGAACGTCAAGAACCTCTCTTACGTGCCACGCAATTGCTTCTCCTTCGCGGTCAGGATCGGATGCGAGATAGACTTTTGCACAAGATTTTGCAAGGTCATTGAGTTTTTTAACAACTTGTTTTTTTTCGGGAATAACTTCAAACGTCGGTTTAAAATTGTCAGCAACGTCAAAACCCAATACTTTCGGCGGAAAATCTCTGATATGACCGTAACTTGCTTCAATAACATATTCATCGCCCAAAATTTTTCTGATGGTTTTTGTTTTGGCAGGAGACTCTACGATAACAAGAGCTTTGCCGTTATCAGATTTTTTTGTCGTTGATTTCTTTGTTGCGGCTGATTTTGCGGTTGTTTTGGAAGTTGCTGTTTTTTTTGCTGTTGATTTTTTTGCCGCTGTTTTTGTTTCTTTAGGTTCTGTATCTTTTGTTTTTGTTGCCATTTTATTTGTCCGTTATACGGCAGAATAATTTCCGCCTTCTGTTTGAATTATGTAATCTGCTATCTCAAGTCCTGTTAATATTATCATTAAATCGTCCGCTTGCAAACCCGTATTGATTGCAAGTTCGTCAATCGTTAACGAATCTTGACGTAATGCATTTAAAACTTTGTTTTCATTTTCGGAAAGATTTTCATTTTTTTCATCCGAAAATTTTTCACTCGGCTGACGTTTATTCAAATCCCAACCCATAATATTGAGCAAATCGTCACCGCAAGTAACAATTCCGGCACCTTCTTTGAGAAGTTTATAAATACCCTCTGTTGCGGGATTTGAGATTGCTCCGGGAATGCACATCAATTCTCTGTTTTGTTCAAGACATAATCTTGCTGTAATTAACGCACCGCTTTTAAGAGCCGCTTCCGCAACCAAAGTACAGGGCGAAAGTCCGCTGACTATTCTGTTTCTCAATGGAAAATGAAAGGCAATCGGGTCTGCATTAATCGGGTATTCACTCAAAACTAAACCGTCGTTTTCAATGATATTTTTAAACAAAGTTTTATTTTTAGACGGATAAACCTTTTTCAATCCCGAACCCAAGACCGCAATTGTGGCAAGATTATTGTCCAATGCCGCCTGATGAGCCGTTGCGTCAATTCCGAGAGCAAGTCCAGAAACGATGCAAAGATTAGAATTTTTATATTCTCCAAGAATTTTTGTAAGCGTAGCACGACCGGTTGCGGAACATTTTCTTGAACCTACCACAGCAACATTATATTTCGACTTAAACAATTCTCGATTGCCTTGAAAATAAAGCCACATAGGCGGGTCAGGGATTTGTGACAAAAGTTCCGGATAATCCATATCATCGTACGTAAGCAAAGAAATTCCCGATTCTTCAAGCTTTTCAAGTTCTTCATCGGGATTAATTTTATCTCTTATTCTCAAAAAATTGTCTGCTTTTTGAGGAGTTATACCCTCAATTTTGTAAAGAACAGACAGGTCACATTCCCATGCTGATTGAATGTCGCCCGTAATATCGTATAATTTTTTAACGATGCGACTTCCGAAAGATTCATTAGAAGCAAAAGCTACATAAAATTTATGGTTTATTAACATGACCTAATCTCTTAATCGGATAGTATCATAAAACCTTATATTTTTGCAATCTGCTTAAACTAACCCTTCTTTTAATGCTTTGACGGCAGCCTGAGTTCTGTCATCGACTACCAACTTTTGTATAATGCTGCAAACATGCGCCTTTGCAGTATGTTCGCTTATACTGAGCAAATTGGCAATATCATTGTTCGATTTGCCGTCCACGACAAGCTTCAACACCTCATACTCACGTTCCGTCAAATTAGCGTGCTGTGAGCGAAATGCCGCACGACCCGTTTGCTTAACGGGTATTGTCGAACCGCCTTTTTCCCTTATTGCCGGCACAATATGCGGATCAAGCCAAACCGCCCCGTCATTGACCGATTTTATTACCATTTTTAAAATTTCCGTATTAATATCTTTTATTACATACGCATACACACCAAGCGAAAGTGCTGATGTAACCTCATTTGCATCCGTATGCGACGTCAAAATTATTACCTTCAACTTCGGATTCTTCTCCAAAATTGCCTTCGTCGCCTTAATTCCGTTTATATCCGCAAACCCTATGTCCATCAATACTACATCCGGCTTGTGAATTAACGCTTTTTCGACCGCCTCTTTTCCGCAAGATGCCTCGGTAATAACTTTGAATGCTCCATCCTCTTCAAAAAGAGTCTTTAACCCCACTCTCATAAGTTTATGATCTTCTGCTAACATTAAACTAATCGGTTTGTTCATAGTTCATCCCCTCTTTCTCCCACTATAAACTACGATTTTCAATTTACAATTCCCCGAAAAATTGCCCCCCTGCTCAATAAGATACTTTTAAAAATCAACAAATAAAAATATATTTTCTTTAAAAATAAAATAAATATTTCTTGTTTATTTTAAATAATGTCCCCCAATTTAAGATTTTTTCACGTTAACAATTTTTAACTTCTCTGAATTATTTCAAATACTTTACAAATGCCTCGGTAAGACAAAATCCTTTTGACATAAGCTTTTTGGATTTCTGATACAAAATTTGTACCTTCTCCGTCTATCTGAAAATATTTCTCAATTTGGAGTGCAAAAATAATTTTTCGCTAATAAATTTCTTTGCTAAAAATTCAATAATAAAAACTTTTTTAAGCCTTTGCGTGAAAAATATTCCGCCGAATTTTTCGGAAAATTTCAACCGACTTTTTATGAACTATATAATTATTAAAACCTAAAAATATAACACACAACTAATCTGTCTCATCAATATCGACCAAATCTGATATTTTAATTTTAAATGCTGTGGAAAGTTTGTATAGAGTTGCTATCGTTGGCGAAATTACTCCGCGTTCAATCTTGCTCAATGTTCCCCTGTCTATGTCCGCTAATTCAGCAAGCTTTTCTTGGGATAAATTTTTCTTAATTCGCTCAATTTTAACTTTTAAACCCAATTTTTTGTTTATCATGAGTATTATAATAAACATTTGACATAATATAAGCAACGTAATAAAATACCCATGTTGAGTATTAAAGTATTACAGAAAGATAAATATTTTGAAAATAAATAACAATAATGATGATTTTGAAGACTATTTGTCAGAATTATACACCCCGTTGTCAACGATTAAATTGCTCTCGAATTTGATTTTCGAAAAAGCAAATAACGATTGGGATTTCTTTGAAGCTAATCGTGAACAATGCGAAGAAATGCTCTCTTTGGTCTTTGCCATTAAAACAATTTCCAAAAATCTACTCGACTCAAGAAAAACAGAAATAGATTCTCTATTATAATTTTTGCAAAAAAAAAAGACCCTGTCGGGTCGTATAGTCTTATAAGAACTGCCCTTACGGGCGATTTTTATTATGTTGTGTGTTTGTGTGTCTGTTGTGTTTTTAGTTAATTAGGGTTGTTAAATCTTGTTTAATTGTGTCTCTTACACTTATTATATTAGCACATATTAAATGTAAAAAGTACACTTATTGATTAAATATTTACATTTCTTTACAATATACCCCTCAAACTGAATAATAATCAAAAAACGCAAAAAAAAATCGGAACGACAGGATTTGAACCTGCGACCCCTACCACCCCAAGGTAGTGCGCTACCAAGCTGCGCTACGTCCCGATTTTAGATTATTCAGTTATTTTGGAACTTTCACGCAGCTTGGTTTTAATTGGAGTCCGGCTCCGTTTCACT
>CACZSN010000019.1 GCA_902783835.1 uncultured bacterium | reverse complement strand
TTCCGTCATTCTGAGGGATTTATCCCGAAGAATCTATTTTCAACAACAATCCTTTTCCAAGATTCTTCGCTACGCTCTGAATGACGTGACAGGTACAAACAGAGCTGATTGACCGTCGAGAACTCCTCGACCTTCTCCCGAATATAAAAAAAAGCCCTCATAATGAGGGCTGAGAATTTTTTTGAGAGTGTGAGAGTTGTGAGAGTTTAATAAATTTGAGAGTTTTAAAAATTGTGAGAGTGAGAGTTAATTTAAAATCTTTTTTACTCGGTCTATTTACCGATTTTTGAGATAAACTTAATAACTCCGTTGATTTGATCTTTTACAAAAGATTGTGCCAATTTTGAAAGCGGTTGGCTATCAACAAATTGATATGCAACGTAAATGGGATCTTGAGAATTTCTGAAACGCATTCTCGGATCGTTGCCTGTGATTTGAACACCTGCGAACATTCCTGCTGTTAATTCTGCTGCCATCTCGTTGTCCTTTGTTTATCTCTCTCGTACTTTTATAAAGTATTTTTTGCACAAAAAATTGACTTTTTAACCAAAAGTCAATTTACAAAACTTAACAGAGGCATACAACCCTCGCCACCGTTGATTGTATGCCGTTTAAATATTTTTTTGATTAACCCAAAAGTTCTTCGAGGATTTCTGCGTTTCTTTGAGCCAATGCGTTTTCACGAACTCGTTGTTTATTAATATACGTTCTGAGTGCTTCTCTGATAAGTTCACTTCTCGAACGATTTTCGCCTTCTGCAACACCATCAATCTTATTCAAAAATTCTTCCGGCATTGAAATCAAAACACGAGCCATTTATATATCTCCTTTATTTTCTATCTCTTTTCTACTCTTATATAAACGTTTTTTCCGCAAAAAAATTGTCTTTTTGATATATATTATACGTAATAAAACTTAACATTTGTGTTAAAAATAAAACCCCTTGAACGAACAAGAGGTTTTAATGATTATTTTTTAGATTTTTTCTTTGAACCGGAAGGGACATAAAGTCTTGTATTAGAGTTCATTGGAACTCTTTTGACACTTTTGACCGAATCCATTGACATCAATTGATTTATGACATAATTCAATCTTTCAACAGAGCTGACTTCAAGTCCGAGTTCAATTATACCCAATTTTTTATTTGTATTTGATTTAACGTTTGCGTAGTTGATATTTGTATCGCAGTCTGTAATTTTCATCAAGATATCTTTGAGCATGCCCATTTTGTCATCTACGTCAATTCTTATGGCGGAGATATAAGTTTTTTTGCCGTTATTAACGACATCGGGATTCCAAGAAATTTCCAAAAGTCGTTCGGGTTGAACCGTTTCAAGTGACTTACAATCTTGTCTGTGAACAGAAATGCCTTTACCACGGGTGACGACACCGACAATCGGTTCTCCGGGAAGCGGCAAGCAACATTTTGCAAGTTGGTACATCAAATCTTCAAGACCGATGATTTCTTGTTTACAAGAACGGATTTTGTTATGAGACATAAATTGAGAAAGGTCATCATTCTTTTGAACATCGACCTTAAGTCTGTTCATAAGCTTAATTGCAGAGATTTCGCCATTTCCCAAAAGAGCAAGCAAATCGTCTACAGAAGTCAAATTCATTGATTTAGCAATATTCAAAAGTTCACCGCTTTTGACGACTTCATCAAACACAGCCTTAGTAAGTTCAGCTTCCATAAGGCTTTTGCCAAGGACTATGTATTCATCGCGTTTATGCTTTCTGAACCATTGACGAATTTTCGATTGGGCTTGTCTTGTGACGACAAAATTAAGCCAATGCATTTTCGGTTCTGATTTTTTAGAAGTCGTAATCTCAACAATATCGCCGTTTTTGAGTTTTGTATCAAGTTGACCTATACGACCGTTAATCAAGCAGCCTGTCGTTTTGTAACCGACATCGGTGTGAATTCTGAAAGCAAAATCAATAGGTGTAGCACCAAGCGGCAAGTCGAAAACGTCCCCTTTCGGAGTGAAAACGAAAACCTGATTTGTGAACAAATCCATCTTAACGTGTTCAACGAAATCTTCCGCTCCTGAACTTTCCTGTTCAAGTTCAAGCATTTTTCGCATAAACGTATATTGCAAATCAGTTGTGGAATCAGCCTTAACCGAGCCTGATTCCTTGTATCTCCAGTGTGCCGCAACCCCATATTCCGCAATATGGTGCATTTCTTTTGTTCTGATTTGAACTTCCAACGGTTTTTGTCGAGGTCCCAAAACAGAAGTGTGCAAAGACTTATAACCGTTACCTTTCGGCATCGCAATATAATCTTTAAATCTTCCGGGAATAGGCTTAAAGTGAGAGTGAATAAGCCCCAAAACTTCGTAGCATTCACGAACCGTATTAACAATGATACGAACCGCTGTTACGTCATAAAGGTCATGAAATGCGATGTTCAGCCGTTTCATTTTTTTGTAAATACTATAATAATGCTTTGCTCGACCGGTAATTTCGGCTTCAATTTTATTTTGTTTCAAATTAGCCGCAATCGTCTCAATAAGCATATTTACCGTTTGTTCACGCTCGGTTTTCTTTTGTGCAACGAGTTGTGCAATTTCAAAATATTTATCAGGTTGCAAATAGCGAAGCGATAAATCTTCGAGTTCGGACTTAATTTTTCCGATACCAAGTCTGCCTGCAAGCGGTGCAAAAATATCCAAAGTTTCTTGTGCAATACGTTGTTGCTTCGCAGGAGCCATATAGTTCAACGTCCGCATATTATGCAGTCTGTCGGCAAGTTTGAGGAAAATAACACGAACGTCTTTCGCCATGGCAACGAACATTTTTCTGAAACTTTCCGCCTGACGTTCTTCTTTCGATTTGAATTGGTATTTATTTAACTTTGTAACACCTTCGACAAGATTTTTGACATCTTCGCCGAAAAGTTCCTCGATTTGTTCTGGAGTTGTGTCCGTATCTTCAATAACGTCGTGCAAAAATGCCGCCATAATCAAGTGTTTATCCACTCTTAAATCCGTTAAAATTCTTGCAACTTCACAAGGGTGAATAATATACGGCTCTTCACTTACACGATATTGCCCTTCGTGAAGTTTTTTCGCAAATTCATAAGCTTTATGAATTTCATCGATTTCTTCCTGCGGACGACCCTGTTCAACCAAGGCTTCGTGTATTTTTGCAATTATTGTTTGTTCGTTCATTTTTTAAATCCTCAAACGTATTGTATAATATTTCCGCTGATTTTTCCACTTTTTAAAAAAATATTATTTTGTTTTATAATTTAATCAAAAAGAGAACAATATGACTGAAAATTCACAAAATTGCATAAAAAAAGTTGAAAACGGTGTTGTTTTGTCGGTAAGATTAACTCCCAATTCTTCAAAAGATGATTTTATCGGCTACTGTGACGAGTATGTCAAAATCAAAGTCTCTGCTCCTCCTAACGAAAATAAAGCAAATAAAAAACTTCTTTCTTTTCTCTCAGAGGCTTTTAACCTTTCAAAGTCAAGCGTTGAAATAATTTCGGGAGATAAATCAAGATTAAAAAGAGTTCTCTTGAAAAATATTGACGAAGAAAAGGTGAAACAAAAAATTTTTCTTTATGATAAAATTAATACATAAATACAATTTACGGAGTTAAAAATGCTTACATTACTTTGGATAATTCAAATAATTTCAGCTATATTGCTTGTTATTTTGGTCTTAATTCACTCACCGAAAGGCGATGGTTTAGGTGCTATGGGCGGTATGGCGAATATCTTTTCTTCACAAAAAAGTGCAGAATCGGGATTGAATAAATTAACAGCAAATATCGCGGTTATCTTTGTTGTTTCATCTTTGATAACAGGTTTTAAAATCGTTACATTACCGTTGCCCGTAATCATCGTTTGTTTGATTCCGATAGTCGGTATATTTGTTTGGATTAACAGAAAATAGATTTTAATTTTCAAACGAAAACGAGAAGTTCAACCGAGCTTCTCGTTTTATTATTAAAGATTTAATTTTTTTGCAATTTCAGGAACAAACAGAGAGTACATATTTTCTGTCGGATGGAAATTTGGTAAATAATATTTGTCGTCATCCCAATCTCCGGAATCTGTTGCGTTTTTGAAAATTTTGCGACCGTCTATTACAATAATACCTTCTTTTTCCACTTTCTCTTCTATTGAGTCAAAATCATTATCTTCGTACGCTGTCGGGAAAAACAGAACAACAAACTTAATGTCGGGCCATTTTTCTTTTAATACCCTGTTTTCTTCCTTCAAATATTTTACCAATTTATTTTCTGTTCTGTTTTTGAAACAAGGAAGTCTGGGTTTCAAAATATTGAATGAAAATCTATAACTTAACAAGCGATACAAATAAGAACGATAATAGAATTTAATATTTTTTTCAGGATAAAATTTTCCGTTTTTTTCGGTAAATAACAGTTGACTGTATGATAGAGCCGAAAAATATATCGGAACCTGCATTCTTCTGTAATGATCTTCTATGAAAATATAAATCGCATATTCAGGATTTTTAATATTATCAAGATCTTTTTCATTTTTTAAAAGCCATAAAATATGTTGAACACTCCATCCGATAAAAGAATAATTATAGACGGGACGTTTGGTATATTTGGAAATTTGTGCGGAAATCGTTTGTTCATTTTCCAATCCGTATCCGTATGCATAAGAATCAACAAAGAATATCAACGGTTTCTTTTTAAATTCCGTCCCTATCGGAGTCCTGAGATTTATTTTTACACCGCTATATATGTTTTCAAAAGTCGTAAAACGAAAATAATCCAACTTCTTTAATATACTCGGAATGCGACTAATAGGAGGAAATTTAAAATTGCCGCAACTGTCCAAATTATTTATAAGCAAAGCAGAAAAAAATTCCGCAATTAACAACACCAAAACAGTATATAACAATACTTTTATTGTTATTTTAATCTGATTTTTATACTTCAACAATTTTTCGACAACGACAGATTTTAGAGACACTTCCTTTTTCCTTAAACAGGCTCCTGATTATGCTTTTCCTGTTGAACCAAACCCGCCTTCTCCTCTTTTAGAATCTTCCAGTTCTTCCGTAACAACTATTTCGGCTTGTTCAACTTTACAAATTACCATCTGGGCAATTCTTTCCCCGGGTAAAATTGTATAAACTTCATTTGATAAATTTACAACGGGAACACAAACTTCTCCGCGATAATCTGAATCAATCGTTCCGACCGCATTAATCAAGGTTATGCCATGTTTAATTGATAAACCTGACCTTGCCCGTATTTGTGCTTCATAACCAAGCGGTAACTCGATTTTAATACCCGTCGGAACCAAACATCTTTCCAACGGTGCAAGCGTAATTGCCTTTTCTATCGCAGCGGATAAATCCATCCCCGATGAACCCGCTGTTTTGTATTCCGGCAACACCTCATTGTGTTCAAGTCTTAAAATTTTCAATTGTACCATAATTACCGAGCCTCTCTGAGTAAGAATATTTCTTGATTATTAGAAACATTCAAATTCTTTGACAAGTTATAAACCCCTTTAGACACAAGTCTATAGGATTGTTTTGGTGTACATTCGTACATGTCACGCAAAGCTTGAGTACAAATAAATTCGTTCTTTAAGCTTAATTTGTTAATCGTATCCAGTACATCAAGTTTTGCCCTTATGTCGTCGCCAACGCCCATCGTATTGACTCCGACCAAAAAGTCAATCCGTATAGTCGGACGAGTAAACTCCTTCGACAAAGAGTTAAGGGTTTCTCTCGTATAAAAAATAAAATCATCAAAATACGAGACACTCTTATACACCAAAAACAATTTCTTTTTATAATATCCCTTTTGTACAACCTGATTTAAATTAAGGTTTTGCAAAAGTGACGTGAAAAATTTCGTCTTCATTTTCGCAACTTCTTCAGGCGATAATCCTTCTTCCTGAATAAATCCCGATACTTGCTTAATATCGATATCAAGCAAAAATACGAAGCCTGACTCGCTACTCTTTTTGACATTTGCTTTCGTTTTTATGTTTGTCTTTTTAACAGCCAAAGCACGCTTCTTGGCACGTTCAAGCCTTTTTGCATCTTCAATTTTTGCCTGTTCCTCAAGCTCTGCCAAATACTCGGAAACAGACTTCAAAATAACCGTTATGACAATTAAACAAATAGCACAAACAACTCCGGTAAAATCCGTATCATCCTTACCTTCTACGGGTTTGTACGTGTAAAAAATATTAACTATGCTCCAAGCCGGTTTGAAAACAAGATACCATCCTGCTTCCAAATTTACAATTTTCGCCGTGTAAGCCAACCAAAACAATAAATTAGCCGAACCGTAAAATCCTAAAAATACTTGAATGGCTTTTATTGTATTTTTAAGCACACGAAATGTTTTGGCAGTTTGTTTTGTTTTAACTGTCGCAGAATTTGGTCGTTTTTTTATTGTTGTTTTTTGTCTTACAGACGCATTCGCCATGTACTTGCTTTCGTTTTTAGCTGTGCCTGTAGATTTTTACTTCAGTATCAAAAAAGCTATTGTTGTTCTTGTTGTTCTTTGAGTTTATCTGCCTTTCTGTACCAATAGTAAACCGCACGCATTAAGCGTGAAGGATTGTGTCTGACGTATCCCGAACTGTCGTTATCCGTCAATCTGTACTCGAATACATTAACTCCGAGTTTCTTCAATTCATCATAGTCTGCCAAAACAGGATATGAATTTTCAGCCTTGTATTTTTCCAATGCTTCTTCAGGGAAATAATTGTTTACCAATACGGTATCAATAATTTTTCTGTTTTCAACATGTCTCAAAATCGTTTTTACGTGATCGGAAACAGTAAATCCGTCTGTTTCTCCGGGTTGAGTCATTACGTTACAAATATAAAGTTTTTTCGCATTGGATTTTTCAATTTCTTCTGCAATTTCTTTAATCAAAAGGTTCGGCAAAACACTTGTATACAAGCTTCCGGGCCCCATAATAATCAATTCCGCTTCTCTGATTGCCGTCAAAACATCATCTAACGGTAAACAATGCTCAGGATCCGTAAACAATCTTTTGATTTTTTTACCGGATTCCGGAATTACGGACTCACCCTTAATAATAGAACCGTCTTCCATTTCCGCAACCAATTTCATATCATCCAATGTTGAGGGCAAAACTCTTCCTCTGATTGCAAGAACTTTTGAAGATTCTATAACTGCCTTATACATATCACCCGTGATTTCGCACATCGCAGTGATAAATAAGTTACCGAAACTGTGTCCGCCGAGTTCGGAAACATTTTTATTAAAACGATATTGGAAAAGTTTAGTTACCAAATCATCATCGTCAGCAAGTGCCGCAATACAGTTTCTGATATCTCCGGGAGGCAAAACCCCCATTTCTTCTCTCAAACGTCCGGAACTTCCGCCATCATCACCTACCGTAACAACAGCCGTAATGTTATTGGTAATTTTTTTAATACCTTTAAGCATTGTCGAAAGACCTGTTCCGCCGCCGATTGCAACGATTTTAGGTCCGTTATTGAGTTTTCTTTTTGCAACTAAATTATTCAGGAAATTAGCACGGGTATTATCGTCAGAAGCGTGCAATACCGTATCGTTAGATATTTTCCAACCTTTAAGAAATGCATAAGCTCCCAAAAGAATAAATACTGCACCGATAAGACGTCCCAATGTCCAATTTGCATCCAAAATTCTCATCGCAAAACTGATTAAATGATAAATCGGTTTGAAATCAAAAATGACGCAAACACCGACTAAAGCAAATAAAATACCGATAATTTGAACCGAAAACCAACGTTTTAAATTCAATCCCGGTAAAAATATGGCTGCCCCTTTAGGAACTAATTTCTTAAAAAATTTCAATATCATATTATACTAATGTTTCACTCCAACCGGCAAGACAAGCTTTATTGTAGTTATAAGGTGTCGGAATAACGATTTCTCTTGCCTTGTCCAATAATTTCGCAGTTTTAATGTCTTTAGAGTTAAAGTGGATAGAATCACACTTCATTTCCAAGAATTCTCCGCCACCGATTTTAATTTTTCCGGAATACATAATAGTACGTATTCTGTTAAGCATAACCTGCATATCAAGAGGTTTCAAAGGTTCTGACATATTTCCGTCAGAATCATAATATTTGTCAATAAACATTTCTCTTGCAACGTGAAGATTTGTTGTTTCTTCTACTTTATCGGCAATTTCTCCGCAAGGAAGATATAAAACACCCCATTTATCCCATTTTTGAACAGCTTTTGCAACAGCAAGGGCAAAATCGTAATCTTCAGCAGCTCTTGCATACATAGCACCGTGCAAACGAACGTGTTCAACAGAGAGAGAATAAGATTGTGCAAATGAAGAAACTGCACCGACTTGGTACAAAACAGTTGCTTCAATTTCATCTTCATCCAAATCCATCGGTCGATATCCAAAGCCGTGAATATCCTGATAACCTACGTGAGCACCGATTGCAAGGTTATGTTCTTTGCAGAACAACAAGGTATCTTTAATCGTCAAAGGATCACCCGCGTGAAATCCGCAAGAAACATTGACCGAACTTACTTTTGAAATTACTTCTCTTTCCGCATCATTTTGAAAAACGCCGAAACTTTGTGCGGCATCTGCGTTAAAATCTATTCTTTCTGTTTTATTTGCCATATTTTTATTGTATCCGTTTAAATAATATTTATCAAGGGGGGAAAAAACCCCTGATTATATTATATAACAATATTTCAGATAGTCTATATCATATTTTTAAATGAGTTTATTTGACTTTACATAAAAAATCATTAAATGAACCTATGAGAGAGAAAAAACTCATACAAATGAATGTTAAAAAGGAAACAAAATTATATGATAATTCCGATGTAGATATAGACAAAGGGGAAATGTTATGCCTTTCAGGTATAGACTACAAAAGGCATTAGATTTCAGAATCAGGGCAAAGGATCAACAGTTGCAAGTTGTAATTATTGCCCAACAGGAAGTCTATAAAGTCGAAGGAATGATTGAACTTAACAATCGTGAAATCGACACTACAAAATCAAATATGAGACAGGCTGATGCCTTTATGCTCGAGTCGTATGATGTGTTTTTAAAATCTTTATACGAGAAAGGAACTCAATTAGAAGAGCAAAGACAAAAAGCACTTGAAGTTCTGGCAGAAGAAAAGAAAAAACTTACACAAGCGGAAAAAGACGTAAAAGTGCTTGAAAAACACAAAGAAAGAATGCTTGAAATCTATAAAGAAGAAGAAAAAGCAGCTGAATTAAAAAGATTATCCGAAGTTGCAGTTCAAAGATTTTTTGCAAGACACAGAGAAGAACAGGAAGAACTCGAAAGAGAAGCAAGAAGGAACAAAGACAAGTGAAAATCGAAACCACAAATGCGACGGACAATTCAATAAAATCAAAAATCGAAAAATTGTTACGCAGAGAAGACGGAACAATGTTTTCAGACATTTTGACGGGAGAAATCGGCTATAACAACTATCTCGATTTTGCAAACGGTTTAAATGATGAAACTTCGACACAAGAATTAATTTCGTCAATTTCGGATTTCAATACAAAAGATTTAAAATCATCATACAAATACGATTGTATGAGTATAGACAGAGATGATGCAATGTTTTTTGCAAATGCCGTTAAAAACGGGAATTGCGGATTTACGGTAAACGGACAAATTATTATGGAAAGCATGTCATCCTCTCCGCAAGAAATAGGTGCTGTATACAAAAGTGCGGAAGTTTCAAAAACGCTTATGAATATGATTGAGAATGCTCAATCAACACAAAAACCGGTCAGAATTGATTTTGGGAATGACATTTCGGCAGTAATAAGAGTCAGTACGGACGGAAAAATCAGTGCTCAATTTTTGCCCACAAACGAAGCGGCAGAAGATTTTTTAAGAAGCAACATCGCCTATCTTGAACAAGCTTTTGAGGAGCAGGAAATTCCTTACAATGACTTATCTTACAAATCGAGACAACAAAAACAGCAAAATCAACAAAATCAAAACGGATACAGACAACAATATCAACAAGAAAATGATGAAGGAGAATACTAATGAACGATTCGTTTATTAATGCTCTAAACACACAAACAATGACCTCTCACTGGATGGACGGTATCGGTGAAAACATGATGAACTGTTACACTCCCGGCTATCGTGAAAACAAGGTCAATTTCAAGACTTATATGGGCGGTGTAGCTCCTGATTCGGTTTACAAAAGTACAAGCCAAGGAAAATCAACCCCCGGAACATCTGATGAAAACGTATATCTCGAAGGTAAAGGCTTTTTCGTAATCAGAGATTCTGCAGGAAAGATTGCCTATACAAGATTGGGTGAATTTAAGTTTGACGGTGAAGGTGTATACAAAACATCGGACGGAAAAAGAGTTCAAGGCTATATCTTAAACGATAAAGGCGAAATTATGCAAGGTACGAAGCCGATGGATGCAGACATTTTTACCGAAGCAACCATAAATGGCGGCAGCGTTCAAATTCCTACAACAGACATCAAACTTTGGATTGACCCGGGCAACGGCAAATACCTCGGAAAATATGATGAATTCAAAATCGAAGGAGACGGTATCGTATACGGTAAAGCCGAAAACGGTAAAGTCAAAACACCTTTGTACAAAATTGCAATCATGAATTTCCACAACCCTGCTGAATTGTTTGAAATTAAACCCTTGCAATTTATTGAAACTGAAGAATCCGGAAAACCCGTATGCAGTACAGGGGAAGTCAGAGGCGGTTTGATTGAACTTTCAAACTCCGGTTTGGGCAAAAACATTAACACTTATAAAATGGCTCAAACCCAATGGAACATAACCCAAAAATTACTTCAATCAAACAAACAACTGCTACAACAAGCTATGGAACTTATGAGCAGTTAATAAATAAATTCCTTAAATCCAATCAAATTCCATTCTTACGAGCCGACAATGTCGGCTTTTTATTTACCATTTTGTTAAATCGAAGAAGGCTCTGTCTTCTTCTTCGTGTGTTTTTTCATAATTTGTAAAATAAACACCGCCATATTTTATAATTCGATGTTTCAAATATTTTGAAAATTTTAAATCATTACTATCTTCATCCATAAAATCACTAATATTGGATTTTTTATAGATAATAATTTTATAAGCATTATCGAAATCAGGATAGTGCAATAATTTCAAAAAATACACCAATGTTCTGTCGGAAGCGTTATCATCATCGAAAAATATTTTAGGGAAAACAAGAGTTTCGTTGCCGACCTGCTCCATCATAATACCTTCGATATAATACTGTCTTTGTCTTTCATAGAGAGATTCTTGTCTGTATTTATTCAAATAAAACACATAATCTTTTAAATAAACACTATTAGCGAGCAAAATAAACAATATCAAAGAAATTTCACAAGCAAAAACTCTCTTTGATTGTTTAAAAATACTTGCCGCATATCCCCAAACCATAAAGCCTTGGAAAAACAATGTAAAAATGTATAAAAAGATATATCTTGGTTCTTTCAACAAAAGACCCATATCGTAAAAACAAAGAATTATGTAAAATCCGAAAACGTAAAAGGCGAGTAAAGAAACAGTGTTAAAAACAATTGCCGAAACAAATCTTGTTTTTTGATTTCTTTCATTTTTACCCAAAAGGCAAACCGCCGCAATCCCCAATACCAAGGAAACATACAGAGATATTACATTAGTAAAGGTGATTTTGAATATAACCGGGAAAAAATCCTTCCATATCGTAAAAAACATATATTTTTCGGAATATGCATGGTCTGTCGGCTGAATATAATAGAAAATGCACGCTAAAATATCAAGCAAACCGCCATAAATAAAAAGTTTCAAAAGTGATTTTTTTACTTCATTTTTTCCAAACTTAAAATAATCTATTGCAACAAATAGTGTTATCATTCCCAAAAACAAGGTATACGGCACATTTATAAATTCTATCGACAATCCGGTAAAAAATGACATAATTAAGAATAGCCAAAAAATCGATTTAGAAGGTGCTTCTTGTTTTGTAAACAAATATATTGCGACCGTAAGTGAGATAAAATACGGGATTAAACTTGAAGTATATTCAAAAAATATGATAATATCCGATTGAAAAAGAAAGCCAAAATGGTCATTAAAGAAAACGAAAAAGGCCGTAAGATAGCAAAGTGCCCAAATTATCAAATCATTTTTATTTTTGTGTTTTTTAAACAATAAAAAGCCGTAAGCAATAATCGAAAACAGAATAACCGTAATCAAATTTACGACAGAAGCAATAAAAGTCGGGCGAAAATCCTGAGTATGAACATTCAACATCAACGGCAATTGTTCCAAACAAAATCTTTCAAAAGCCGTACCGATATATCTTCCGTGTTCGGGATTAAAGAAATTTCTGCCATACGGAAGCCATAATTCATGCCCGTTCAACGACAAAACGCTGCTCGTATAAAACATTATACCGACAGGAATCAATAATAATAAGATAAAAATAAAATATTTAAGTGTTTCCTTTGAAAAAAGAGTTGGAATTTTCTTCATACAGAAATTTTAGCACGATAAGTATTATTTTACAAAATGAGAAACAATATTTTAATAATGTTGTAATTCAAAAATGACTTTATCATTTTCTTCTTTAATTTCTTCAAAAACGAGTGAATAATCACCTTCGTATTGCTCAATTTTGTGTTGCAAAAGATTGGAAAATTTATAATCATCAGCTTCTTTTTCCATAAAATCATCAAAAGGAAGACTGTTATCAACGACAATTGTTTTCAAATTTTTAAAATCAGGATAATGAACAATCATTAAACAGAATAAAAAGGCTTTATCGCCCAAACTGTCATAATCCCAATAGATATTAGGAAAAGTAATTGTTTCTTTTCCTGCCTGAGCAACCATTAATTTTTCAACACAATATTGTCGTTTTCTCCAATGAGAAGCTTCATTTCTCCACCTCGTCATTTCGGTCAAATACCCTTGAAAATATTGATAATTTGCAGCCAAAATGAGCAAAATCACACCAATTTCCGCATAAAGGATTTTGACGGATTTTTTATCGGAAGATGTTGCAAAATAATATCCCCAAATAACGAAATTTTGGAAAAATAATGTGGCAACATAAGTCAAAAAATATTTTTCTTCCCCTAACAGACAACCTATATCGTACATGCAAAAAATATAATAATTGCCTAAAAAACAAAATGTAAGCAAAGAAACGGTATTAAAAACAATGACCGCAAAAAATCTGACATTTTGGTTTTGAAAATTTTTTCGGCGAAAAGCAATCGCACCCAATCCTATTAAGGAAATTAAATGGAAAATAATATATTTGTTTATAAACTTGTCAAAAATCACAGGGAAGAAACTTTTCCACGCGGATAACAAAAAGTCTTTGTCATTCATATCGTGATCAACAGGTTTCAAATAATAAAAAGCACAAGATATTGTATTAATGATTAGTGCAAATATAAATATTTTCAGGATTTGTTTCTTCGTTTCGTTGTTAATATCTTTTCGGTAATCAATTGCCACAAATAGTGTTATCGCACACAAGAAAAGAAAATAAGGAATATTCAAGGCTTCAATCGAAATTCCCGTAAAAAACGATGAGCATAAAAACAGACCAAAAATAAGATTTGACGGAATTTTTTGTTTTGAAAAAATCCAAAATACAATTGACAACGAAGTCAAATACGGAATCAGACTTGATGTATATTCAAAAAATATAACCAAATCGGCATGATATAGATATCTGAAATTGTGATTGAAAAAAATCAAAAAAGTCACAATATAACAAAGCAACCAAAGCCAATGTTTATGATTATCCGTTTTTTCGAAAAATAACAAAAATCCGTATCCAATAATCGAAAAAATGCTTATACTTAAAATAATAACCGAAAACAAAATTCCGGAAGATCTAAAATCAAGAACATGAATGTTCAAAATTCTCGGCAATTGTTCAAAAAACGTATTTCCAAAAGCGGTTGCAATATATCTTCCGTGTTCGGGATTAAGAAACTCTCTTCCGAAAGGAATTCTAAATTCGTGACCGCTCATAGGCAAAACACTATTTGTATAATAAATTAGAATGACGGGGATTAAAAAAACCGCTCCAAAAATCAATGATTTAATTAATTTTTTAAACAAATTTTGCATAATAATATAATATGAGAAAAAAGAGTATTATTTTTGTCTTTTGAAAAAGTTATGTTACAAAACTTCAAAAATACCCGTAAAAATTTAACATGCTTTTTTTATCTTTAATATAATGTAGTAAAGAAAAGGGGATTTAAGATGGGTAACGGACTCGAAATTTTGCCGAAAACGGTTCGAGATATTTTAAAAGTCAACAATGATGAAATTTTACGTCTTTGCAAAAGCGGTAATGTTCCGCTTAAAAAGAATGAAAAAGGTTTGACTTATTTTACGACAGATGACGTAAAAACCCTTAAACGCTTGCAAGACTTGCAAAATCAAGCAACAATGCAAGAAGAAAAATCCGTTCAACTCAAAAACGGCTTAAAAAAGACACCCTCAAAGCATCAAGAAGCAGCACCGCAATTGCCGGCAGAACAAAAAAGAGCCGACGAAACACTTGCTCTTTTAAAACAAATTACGGGAGCTGTAAAGAACATCGAAACAGGTGTTTACGATAAATTTGCTAACTTGCTTGATGAAAAATTAGAAAGCAAACTTGAAGAAAAATTAGGCGGAATTGACGCTGTCATTATGGATTTAGTTCGTTGCAAGACGGAAGCTGAAGATATGAGAAAAAAACTTGCACAAAATGACAAAGAAATTTACGCACTCAAAAACGAACTTTCTTGTTATAAAAAGTTTGCAGGAAATATTTACATTAAAAAACAAGCGGAAAAACTTTTTGATTTTTAATTAAATGAAATCGACTTTTTGAACATTTATATCATCGTCGAAAGTAACATATGCATTATTTAAGACGTTGAGATATTTTTGCGGAGTTATATTCATCATATAAACTGCATCATCAAAAGAGAGAATTTCATCTTTGACGAGTCGTTTTAAGATATCCGACTGCAACATTCCGCTACCGGCTAAAGTTCCGTTTTCATTGTAGAAACTGCCATTATTGAGCATAACTTTTTGACCGGCAAAAATGCCTTTTTTGAACTCACAATGAGCAATCGGCAAGGCATCAGAAATCAAAACAATTTTGCTTCTGTCTTTTGCACGGAAAACAAGCTTCAAAACATCATCCACAACGTGGTTTCCGTCCGCAATCATTTCGAGGAACAAATCGTCGTTGTCAATTGCTTCGGCGATAATATTTTTGTATTTGTGCGAAAGCGGAGGCATTGCATTGAAAAAGTGAGTAACGGAATCGCATCCCGCCAAATCATCAGCCATTGTATGTCCTGCCTGAACAAGAACGTTTTTGGAATGAAGATATTGACAAAGTTCACGATTGTCATCGAGTTCAGGGGCAATTGTCACAATTTTTATAAAATCGTCTTCCAATTTTTTGTAATTTTCAACCGTCGGCTTCAACACATATTCCGCCTGATGAATACCTTTTTTCAGAGGATTAATAAACGGACCTTCAAGGTGAATTCCTGAAATTTTTGCGGTATTTTCGGGTTGTTTTTCCGCAGCATTTTTTATAACGGAAATTTGCTTTTTAATTTGAGCAAAATCGCCCGTCATTAATGTCGGATAAATTCTTGTTATACCGAGTTTTGCAACACCTTCGGCAACTTGGACAACTTCGTCTTCGTTGCAATCCATAAAATCAATGCCAAATGCACCGTGAAAATGTGTTTCTATCAAACCTTCCGTTTTATACATTTTTCTACCTCAATGATTGAATTGCTGCTGTTATATCCGAATTTCCGTACACATAACTGCCCGCAACGAGCGTATCTGCACCATAATCCTTACAAATTTTGCCAGTTTCAGCGTTTATTCCGCCATCAACTTCGACTCGCAAATCCTTGTTTGTGGAATTTTCACGAATATATTTGATTTTTTCAGCACAATCAGACATAAACGATTGACCGCCAAATCCCGGTTCTACCGTCATAACCAAAATCATATCAACTTTGTCAAGATACTCTTTGATTTCTTCAGGTTTCGTTTTCGGCTTGATTGAAAGTCCGACTTTAATTCCGAAAGACTTTATCAAATCAATAACACTATCCGTGTTTTCCCTTGTGGCTTCATAGTGGAAGGTTATTAAATCAGAACCCGCCTTAGCAAAATCAGGAACGTATTTTTCGGGATTTTCAATCATTAAATGAACATCCAAAAACATATCCGTAACTTTTCTTATCGCCTTAACAACAGGTGCACCGATTGTAATATTCGGGACAAAATGACCGTCCATAACATCAACGTGTGCCCATTCCGCACCACCGTCTTTAATTTTTTTGATATCACGTTCTAAATTTGCAAAATCAGCTGATAAAATTGACGGTGCAATCACAACATTATTCATCGTTTTCTCCTGTAATTTTTAACTTCAAACACGCTTTATAAGCGGCTTCCCGTTCCGCTTGTTTTTTTGATTTTCCGATACCGACACCCAATTCTTCACCATGATAAGACACTTTTATCGTGAAAGTTGCATCATTATCTTCTCCGATTTTCGAAACCAAATCATAAATCGGCAAATCTTGATGAATTTTTTGGGTATATTCCTGCAAAATCGCTTTGGAATTAAATTTCGGCAAAATTATTTTCAATTCTTCCTCATATTTTGAATACAAATTATTCAAAAATTCAGAAATTTTAGACATTTCAACATTTTGTTCAAAAAGCACACCTAAAAATGCCTCAAAAGCACATGCAGAAACGGATACAACAGTTCTGCCGCCTTCTTTTTCAAATGCTTTGGAAAGTCTCAAATAATTTTTTAAATTCAAATCTTGAGCAAGATTAAACAAAAAATCATCACTAACCAAAATCGCTCTGATATTAGAAAGTTTTCCTTCATTACTGTTCGGAAATTTTTTGTATAACATATCGCTTACAACAAGTTTCAAAACAGCATCCCCAAGAAACTCAAGCCTTTCGTAACAATCATTTGGTGGTAATTTATGTTCAATTGTATAAGAAGGATGAGTCAACGCTGGCTCAAAAAATTTCTTATCCAAATTTTCAAAACCTGTTTTTTTTAGCAAAGAAGAAATATCTTTACATGAGTCCGACATTAGCAAGAGCCCTTTGAATACTGTCAAAGAAAGTCCAATCGCCCATCACGATACACTTAAAGAAATAATATGCAACGGGAGCGGAAAGAATATAGCTGTCGGCACGATCAAGAAAACCGCCATGACCGGGCAGACTGTTTCCGGAATCCTTTACTCCTGCATCACGTTTGAGCAAAGATTCCGACAAATCGCCAATTTGAGCAAAGAAAGTTATCAACACTCCGCCCAAAAAAGATTTCCAAAGCGGAATTTCCAAAACATATCCGAAAAATACAGCAATAATAATAGCGGCAACACTTCCGCCAATAGCACCTTCTATTGATTTTTTCGGACTTACTTCGGGGGATAATTGATGTTTACCGAATTTTCTTCCCACAAAAAATGCACAAATATCTGTTGCCAAAACCGTGAAAAACATCATGATTAAATAGCCAAGTCCCGCATTATGATTACATAATGTCAAAAAACCTTTTCCGGGAGCACCGAGACCTCTGACCAAATATACATGAGTCGGTAACCAACACAAAATAAATCCGAAAACAGTTGTTGCAACATTTGCAATATATGGTTGTCTAAGTTTAAACAATACCGCACAGAATGACAAAATCACACCAAAAATTATAACGAGCGGGAACAAATCATTTCTATGTGCCACGGAACTCAAGAACAGCAAAAAAGCCACAAACAAAGATATTCTGAATGATGGTTGAAAACCTTTGCACTGGAGGATTTTTACATATTCTTTCAATGCGAAAAATACAAAAATACCTACGACTGCGGCGAAAACAAATCCGCCTATGTAAATTGATGCAAAAATTATTAATCCGGTAATAAGTCCGGTTAACGCTCTTGTATCACTGTTCTTTTTTGCTGTTGCTTCTTCCGTTGGTGTCACTATATTGTTAAAACCTCTTTTTCCTTTTCTGCACACAAATCTTCAATAGTTTTTGTGTATTTGTCAGTCAATTTTTGAATGCTGTCTTGAGCGTCTTTAACTGCATCTTCAGGAAGATTTTCCGCTTTTTCAGCCTTTTTAACGTCATCAGCCATATCACGACGAATGTTTCTTACCGCAACTTTTGCTTCTTCGCCTAATTTTTTAACATCTTTTGCAATTTCTTTTCTCTTATCGGTTGTCAAAGGCGGGAACGGAAGTCTTACAACGATACCGTCACTGTTAGGAGTAATTCCTAAATCAGCCTTAATAATTGCTTTTTCGATTTCTTTCAAGATTGATTTATCAAACGGTGCAATAACAAGTGTAGTACCTTCTTGAACCGTAACTTGTGCCATTTGGCGAAGCGGAGTGGGTGCTCCATAATAATCTACCGTAACTTTTTCAAGAATAAGCGGATTTGCTCTGCCTGTTCTAACTGAAGCGAATGACTTTTTCAAAGTTCCTATCGCTTTTTCCATTTTCTCTTTACCTGAATTCATAATTTCTTCAACCGGCATTAGTTATTACCTCCTACATAAGTACCTATCTTTTCACCGTTTAATATCTTCATTACCGCACCTTCTTCCGCAAAATCGAACACGATAATCGGAACTTTGTTCTCTTTGCACAAAGCACAAGATGCTGTATCCATTACCTTTAAGCCTCTTATGATTACATCATCATAAGAAATAAAATCATATTTTTTAGCATCGGGATTTGTTTTTGGGTCAGCGGTATAAACACCGTCTACACCGTTTTTAGCCATAAGCATTACATCTGCACCGATTTCCGACGCTCGAAGTGCAGCCGCCGTATCCGTTGTGAAAAACGGATTGCCCGTACCGGCCGCAAATATTACAACTCTGCCTTTTTCAAGGTGACGAATTGCCTTAAATCTAACATAAGGTTCTGCAACCTTATTGATATCAATCGCTGTTTGCACTCTACAAGAAACATCTAACTTACGAAGTGCAGACTGCAAAGCTATCGCATTCATAACTGTAGCAAGCATTCCGACTGAATCGCCAGAGGCTCTGTCCATGCCCAACTGCTCACTCTTTTGTCCGCCTCGAAAAATGTTTCCGCCTCCAACAACGATACCGATTTCAGCACCTGCATCATGGGCAATTTTGATTTCTTTCGCAATCATAGCAACAGGTTCCGGTGCAATACCAAACTGCTGATTTCCCATTAGTGCTTCACCGCTTATCTTTAACAAAATTCGTTTATATTTTAATTCGCTCACGGTAAAATCTCCTTAATATAAATTCATTATACAGGAAACTTTATTCTTTTCAAACTATCTTTACAACTTTTAATCGAATTTTACACAATAAAAAAGCGGCTATAAAAACCGCTTTTCTTAAAACTAAACTTCAACGTATTCTTTAAGACGTTTGCTTCTGTTCGGATGTCTCAATTTACGAAGTGCTTTTGCTTCGATTTGTCTGATACGTTCACGAGTAACACCGAACAACTGACCAACTTCTTCCAAAGTTCTTTGACGTCCGTCGTCCAAGCCGAAACGCAATCTCAATACGTCACGTTCTCTTGCTGACAAGCCGGACAATACTTCGCTCAAATCTTCTCTCAAAAGTTCTTGAGCAACTGTTTTTGCAGGAGCATCAGCATCTTTATCTTCGATAAAATCACCCAATCTTGAGTCTTCTTCTTTACCAATAGGTGCTTCAAAAGAAATAGGTTCTTGAGCAACCTTAATGATTTCACGAAGTTTGCCGATTGAAATGTTCATTTCTTGTGCAAGTTCGTCTTCCGTCGGCTTTCTCGAAAGTTCTTGAGCCAATTTACGAGTAACTTTTTTAAGTTTGTTAATCGTTTCAACCATGTGAACAGGAATTCTGATAGTTCTTGCTTGGTCTGCAATCGCTCTTGTTATAGCCTGTCTAATCCACCAAGTTGCATAAGTTGAGAACTTGTATCCTCTTTCGTGGTCAAACTTTTCAGCCGCTCTGATTAAGCCCAAATTACCTTCTTGAATCAAATCCAAAAAGAGCATGCCACGTCCAACATATTTTTTCGCAATACTAACAACCAATCTCAAGTTTGCTTGGACAAGTTTTCTTTTTGCGATAGCACCTGCATTGCCGCCTTCAATAATTTTTCTTGCTAAATCGATTTCTTGATCAGCCGTCAAAAGTTTAATACGACCGATTTCTCGAAGATATGTTCTTACGGGATCATCAGTTGAAAAACCTTTAGAAAGAGCATCAACATTGGTTTCTTCTGCTTCGTCAAGTGATTCTTCATCAAAACCGTTAGGTTCGCTCAAATCTATCATTTTAGAACTATTACCGCTCATCATAACGTCTGCAATATCTGTTGCACCGAATACGGGATTGCCCATATCAGTAGATGTTTCGGTTAATTCATCTTCAAATCTTTCGTCTGATGATGAAACTTCCGATATTCTTTTTCTTGTCATTGATTAATTTCTCCAGTTTTCACTTTTTAGTTTTTCATTGACAGTTATTTGATATTGAACTTCGTCAGAGTCGTTTTTTACGCTACTTCTCGACTGTATTCTCAGTTGCTTCAATTCTTCTTTTCGCCTGAAAAGTTCAACTTTTTCCGTCGTTTCCGCCATTGCCATTTGAAGTTCACTTTCCGTGAGATTCTCGTAGCATTTGGATAAGTATATTAAATCTGTTATTATATGCTTAATTTCGCTATTGTTCTCAAACTCATTGAATAACGCTTGGATTAATTCTTCGGTATTATTACTCATAAATGCCAATTTGTCAATCGTTTGAGCCAACAAATTAAGGTTTTTATTTTCGATTTTTTGGGATTGAATTATACTTATCAGTTGCAAGCGATTGCTATCACTTACGCTAATAAAAAAAAGACTTAACAAATTTTTTTGCATTTTTTCGATGAAATTTGAAGATTTTGTTACAATTTGACTTTTTTCCTCGAAAACTGGCTCTTCAATTTGTTCATTCTTTTGTCTAAAAGCCTTGATTTCTCTGAGCAGTAGCCCCTCGTCGATTTGTAAACGAGTTGCAACCCTCTTTACATATTCATTTTGGACTATATTATTTCCGATTTCCTCAAGCAACGGGATGATTTTTGCCACGAGATTATTTTTTTCGAGGGGGGAAATGTCGTTTTTCATTTGCCCCATCAATCTGTCGAGTCTGTAATCCAACAATAGCGGGGCATTGAGCATGTGTTCAATGTATGCATTTCCGCCGTTTTCGCGAATAAATTCATCCGGATCTTTTCCTTGCGGCGGTGAAACAACACGGATTTCGCAGGCATACTGGTCACCCGTCGTTGCATAGCAAGAATCGAATTGTTTGATATCGCCCAATCCGCCAAAAGCTTCTTTAATAAGCGAAGCACTTCTCTCAGTAGCCATTTGCCCTGCATTATCAGTATCAAAAGCAAGATAAATTTTTCTCGACTCACAATATTTTGCAATCAATCTGATATGGTCTTGCGTAAGTGCCGTTCCGCAAGAAGCCACGGCATTTTTTACCCCGCCGACCTGCAAAGAAATTGTATCAAAATACCCTTCGCAAATCAAAACGCTATCAAGTTCCCGAATAGCATCTTTTGCGGTGTCAAACCCATACAAAATATGGCTTTTATTATACAAAATCGTATCCGGAGAGTTCAAATATTTCGGGTTTTGCCCGTCTTCCAACGCTCTTGCCCCAAATGCCACGACATGCCCGTTCTCGTCCTTTACAGGAATCATCAAACGACCTCTGAAACGGTCAATATAACCTTTTTGGTTTTCTCTTTTTATTGCAAGGCCGGCATTTTCCAAAATTTGATTGTCAGTCATCAAATGTTGTTGCAAACCGTCAAAAGACTTGAGCGAGTAGCCGAGTCCGTACGTTTTTATGACTTCATCGGTAATTGAGCGTTTTTTTAAATATTCCCTTGCAAATTCAGCTTCGGGAGAATTTAGGAGGTTATATTGAAAGAATTCCGCAGCTTTTTTCATCACATCAAGAGCGGCTTGTTTTTTCTTGCCAAAGTCGCCCCCACCGTGGGTTACAGGGAGTTCAATCCCCATATTTTTCGCTTCATCTTCAATTACTTCTTTGAAACTTCGTCCTTGAATTTTCATCAAAAACGAAATGGCATCGCCACCTTCGCCACAACCGAAACATTTGAAAATACCTTTTTGGCGATTTACGGAAAACGATGGAGTTTTTTCCTTGTGAAAAGGGCAGCAGCCCATATAGTTTGCACCTGATTTTTTAAGCACAACGTATCTTTGGACGACATCCACAACATCCAATCTTCTTTTAATTTCTTCAACTGCTTCCTGATACGTCATCGCCATAAAACTACACCGCCAAACCGTTTACGAGAACCATTCTGTTCAGGAAATTATCATTTTTAACATATTCAAGCGGGGTAACAAGGAATAATTCCTTAAATTTTGCCATCGCATATCTGTCCGTCATACCCGAAACATAGTCGCAAACCGTACGTTTCAAAGCTTCTTCCGTGGAATGAGGATAGCGTTTTTGAAGTTCGTCAAAGTAGTAATTAAATAAAGTTTTTACAATATTTTTAGCTTTTGGTTCTTCTTTTTTTGCTTCGGAACCGAGATAAACGTTGTCAAACATCCAAGTTCTTAAAATTTTCATATGAGAAAAACATTCTTCAGACATTCTGATTTTGTTTTTGCCCATGCTTGTTTGAACGATATCGTAAATCATCGTCGTAAATCGGACATTTTTGTCGGACGTAAAATATTCAATAGAATCCTGAGGCAGGTCCTCTGCGTGGATAATCCTTGCCCTGATTGCATCTTCGATATCGTGATTAAGATATGCTATTTTGTCCGCAAGTTGAACAATCTGACCTTCGAGAGTGAAAGCAGGCTCAAGTGCATAAGAGTGGCACAAGATACCGTTCAGAGTTTCCTCTGTCAAATTCATATTTTCAATGACTTCCGCAACACGAACGCTTTGCTCATTATGACGATATCCGCCGTCCATAATTTCGTTCAAAACCGCTTCACCGCTGTGCCCGAACGGAGTATGTCCGATGTCATGCCCCAAAGCGATTGCTTCGGTCAATTCTTCATTTAATTTCAAGGCTTTTGCGATTGTTCTTGCAACCTGTGCAACCTCGAGGGTATGCGTCATTCTCGTTCTGTAACTGTCATCATCGGGAGAAAAGAACATTTGAGTTTTATGCTTCAACCGACGGAACGCACTTGAATATAAAATTCTGTCTCTGTCCCTCTGAAAATCCGTTCTTAAAGGACAGGGATTTTCGGACAATTTTCTTCCTCTTGAAAATCTGCTCTTTGCAGCAAATTCACTCAAGTTGGCTATTTCTTCGTCCTCAAAAATTTCCCGTATTGTTTTTGTTCCTACACTCATAAAAACCTTTCGATTAATTCCTTCTACATTATACTTAAAAGTAATGTTTTTTTAAATTATATTTGAAAAGTTGTAAATTTTTTAATCTCAAAAAAAATCGGGTCTTGATTATTTGTTTTGTTTAAATTAATATCGTAGTTACGAAAGCAAATATTATCATCGAAAGGAAATATATCATGTCAATCGAATGCGAAATCTGCGGAAAAAAATCATTAAAAGCAGCAAAGATTTCATTTTCACACAAACAAAACGTTCACAGACAATTCCCTAACCTTCAAACTGTAAAGGTTAACCAAAACGGAACTGTTAAAAAAATTAAAGTTTGTACTTCATGCCTCAGAGCAGGAAAAGTTGAAAGAGCTTTGTAATTTTTAAAAATTAACTGAAAAACAATAAAAGAGCCGTTTATGGCTCTTTTTTCTTTGTTATCCGATTTTCTTTAGTCGGGCAATTTAATCAGAATTTTTCCATGATATAATAAGGTCACTATGAATATGAATATTTTTAAACAATCGGCAGTTTTATTAAAAGACAACTTAATGGTTATGCAACCGTTATTTATATGGGCATTAGTCACAATGCTCGTAGCGATGCCTCTTTCAGCAAAAAGGGGAATGGATATCGGATTTATTTTTTCATTAAGCATTGTCATTCTTTGTTTTATCGCTTTTTTATCAGGTTGGTACAACTGCATAAAAGCAACCGTTGCAAATAAATCCAAGGTTTATGAAACACCTGAAGAGAAAAATAAGGCTCAAATAGAAATCTTAAAAAACTTTTTCCCCGGAGTCGGTGAATACATTTTGCCCACGGGTCTTGCAGCTATTTTGTACGGCGGAATTTCTTACGGAATTTTCGTGTTATACAAATATCTTGCCATTCAAACTTTTATTGGTGCAAAAATTCCGAATGAACTCATAAAATTAATGGGAACTCAAGAACAAGTTACTAAATTTGTCCAAACGCTCTCCCCCGAACAATTAGGCACTTTATCGGGTATTATGATTGGCGGATTTGTTGTTTATTTCTTGTTTGAAATTTTAATTTTATGGTTTGCCCCGACCCTTTTCTATACGACGAAAAATCCAATTATGGCATTATTTAAGGCGATTATGTTCACTTTCAAAAACTTGTTCGCATCAATTACGATTGTTGTTGTAATGTGTTTAATTAATATGTTGATTTCCTTTACGAATGTTCTTTTGGGAAACAATTTCCTTGCCATAATCCCGATGTTACTTTCGTTTATGTATATTGTTTATTACGTTTTAACGGTATTTTTATATTATGAACAAGCCCAAAATAATAGCATTATCGGGTCCCAGCTCGACAGGCAAGTCTAAACTTGCGGTAGAAATTGCAAAAAATTTTAACGGCGAAATTATTTCGGCGGATTCAAGGTATGTTTACCGAGAAATGAATATCGCAACCGCAAAACCCACTCCGGAAGAAACAGACGGCATTCCGCATTATCTCATTGATATTTGCGATGTGACAGAGGAATACACCGTCGGACTTTTTATTAAAGATGCGGACGATTTAATTAAAGATATTACAAATCGAGGCAAAGTTCCTATTGTTACAGGCGGAACAGGACTTTATTTTCGTTCTTTGAGCGGAACTTTTGATATTCCGGAAGTTCCTGCAGATAAAGACTTTAGAGAACAGGCAGAAAATATTTCCAATGATATTCTATACGAAGAATTAAAACAAAAAAATCCCGCTGCTGCCGAAAAAATTCATCCCAATAACAAGCGAAAAATCGTTCGTGCATTGGAAATTGCACGCTCGGGAGAGGAAATGAAATCGAAAGATTGTCCGTATGATATTTTATGGCTCGGCTTAGACGTTCAAGACAGACAATTTTTGTATGACAGAGCAAATCAAAGAGTCGACTTGATGTACAAAAACGGACTTTTGGACGAAGCAAAATATCTTTTTTCCAAATACGGAGAAAACAATATTTTGCTAAACACAATCGGTTTAAAAGAACTTTACCCCGTGATTAAAGGCATGGAAAATATAGATTTTGCACTTGAGGAAATAAAGAAAAACACAAGACATTATATAAAAAGACAAATTTCCTGGTTTAAGGGAGAAAACGGTATAATTCCTCTGTATATTGACACTGAAAATGTAAAAGGAAAAGCGTTTGAAACAATATCAAAATTCGTTTAAAATTGTAAAAAATTTGTCTTTGAAAATGTTTTTGATAAAATGGCATAAGTAAGTTTACGGATGGAAAACAATGAGAGGCAGATTAGTTCTTTTATCAATAATTGTAGGGTTATGGGTATTCTTGTTCATCTTTCAGAACTATTTTAATACGTTCTGGGCATTGGTTGCCTTAATCGCGATAATGGGAACGTACAGCGGATACATTTGTGTCGCAAACAAGCACCGCGTAAGAGTTTTGAAGAAACATCCCGTTGAAATAAACAGCAACTATAAACCTTTTATTACAATAATGATTCCCTGTCACAATGAGGGAGTTGTAATCCGAAAGACCGTCGAAAACATTACGGCAGTAGACTATGATAACTACGAACTTATTTTGATTGATGACAGAAGCGACGATAATACGGCGGAAGTCATTAAACAAATTGCCGATGAAAACCATAATATAAAATATTTAATAAGAGAAAAAAGTGCATTTCCGGGAAAATCCGCAGTTTTGAACGATGCCTTGCAAATGGCTCATGGTGAAGCGATTTTGGTTTTTGATGCAGATGCAAGAATCAATCCCGATTTTATTAAAAATCTTGTTCCGAAACTTGAACCGGAAGATGTCGGAGCAGTTCAGGCAAGAAAAGTCATCAGCAATCGCAACGATAATTTCTTAACCCGTTGCCAAGATAACGAAATGGCTTTGGATACGCATTTTCAAATCGGTCGTGATGCGGTAAAAGGTGCGGTTGAACTCAGAGGAAACGGCGAACTTATTAAAAGAAAAGCCTTGGAAGATATTGGCGGATGGAACAACTTCACAATCACGGATGACCTCGATATGTCAACGAGATTGCAGATTAAAGGATGGGATATCCGTTTTTGCCCCGAAGTTTCTGTGTATGAAGAAGGGGTAATAAAAATATTCCCGTTGCTTCGTCAACGCAGACGTTGGGTTGAAGGCAGCATAAGAAGATATTTGGAAAATTTTTGGGCAGTTCTTTGTTCAAAAGACATTTCGCTTCGTGTAAGCCTTGATATGACTGCATATATCTGTGAATTTTTGCTTCCGTTCTGGTTTTTCTCCGAAATAGGATTTCAAATTTTCAGATACATAAGATATGACGAAAACCAAATATTGTCGTCATTAACACTTGCTGTATTAATTTTCTTTTTCTTTTACAGTGCTCTTATTTACAGCTTAAGAAAATATAATCACCTTAAACCGATGGAAAATATCAGACAATCGTTTGAAACTTGTGCATATTTATTGGTTTTATGGTTCCCTGTCGTAACATTCATCATCTTTAAAATAATTTTCACAAAGAAAACCATGGATTGGGGAAAAACTCAACACGGCACTGCAAAATCCGAAGAACCGGCTCTCGTTAAATAACTTGTTAAATAAGATTTAGCAAATATAATTAATATATATTTATTAATTAGACCAGCCCGAAAGGAATAAAGAAGTGGAATTTTTTACAGATGCAACAATCCAACTGCTTAAAGCATTAAGCAATATTTGCGGCAGTTACGGATTGGGAATTATATTTTTGACAATTATAGTAAGAGTTTTGATGTGGCCGTTAAGCGTATCACAACAACGTTCTATGAAGGTTATGCAAAAAATGCAGCCTAAAATGAAAATGATTCAGGAACGTTATAAAGACGATCCGCAAGTTATGCAACGCAAAATGATGGAATTTTACAAGGAAAACAATTTCAACCCTATGGGCGGTTGCTTCCCTGTTTTAATTCAAATGCCTATTTTCATTTTGTTGTATACAGCATTAATCAGTCCGCAATTCATTGACCTTGCAGGAAATGCGAAATTCTTATTTATCAACAGACTCGATGCAACTATCAGAGGAACTTCGGCACGTTCTTTCGACAACACCTTTACCGTCGGAAAAACAGCAAATTTCAACTTAGGCAAAAAAGCAACGGTATACTTTAGTGACGGCTCCGTAGAAAAAGACGTAAAAGTTAAAGCTTCAAAAGACAATCTTCGTTATATGAATCAAATTATCCCCGGAGAAAATGTCGAATTTAAACTTGCTCTCAATGCTTTCCAAGTTGATACTTTTGAAAATAAAACCATCACGGGTGCAGAAGTTGAAATTACAAATGTTAACGCAAGAGAATCCGAAAACGTTGAGTTTAAAAGAAGCGGAGATATCTTAACAGCAGATATTAAAACAATTCAAGCAAACGAAAAAATGAACTTAGACGTTCTTGCATTGGTTCTTTTCTTCGGCTTATCAATGTTCTTTGCAACAAAAGTTATGACGCTTACAAACAAAAATTCAAAGCAGCAACTTGACCCTCAACAGGAAGCTATGCAAAAAACAATGGGAAGAACAATGCCGATATTCTTAACGGCAACTTTCTTCTTCGTCCCCATCCCCGCAGGTGTTTTGCTTTATTTGGTAGTAAGTAACCTGTTCCAAATCGGACAAACTTTCATCATCAATAAACAACTTGATGCGGCAGAAGAAAAATCAGAAGTAATTGACGTAAAACCGGAAAAGTAATATGAAACTTGATGAATTTGATTATGAACTTCCAAAAGAATTAATTGCACAATTACCTTCTCAAAAAAGAGAAAATTCAAAGATGCTTGTCTTAAACAGACAGGCTCTTTGTTATGAAGACAAACACTTTTACGATATTGTAGACTGCCTCGATGAAAATGATTTTCTCGTTTTGAATAATACAAAAGTCATTCCGGCAAGATTGTTTTCAATAAAGGATACAGGTGCAAAAATTGAAATTTTCCTTGTGAGAGAAATCGAAAAATCGATTTGGATAGCCCTCATAAAGCCCTCAAAACGCGTAAAACCACAAATGGTGTTAACGGTAGGTGAAAAACTTTCAGTCGAAATCTTGGAAAAAATTGACGACAAATGGAAAATCAAACTGAATTACACAGGAAATATCTACGAAATTTTGGGCGAGTACGGAAATATTCCGCTTCCGCCATATATCGAAAGAAATATGACCGACGAGCAGTATAAAAACCTTGACTTTGAACGCTATCAAACCGTTTATGCAAAATACGAAGGCTCCGTTGCTGCACCGACGGCAGGACTTCATTTTACAAAAGAAATCCTCGATAAATTAGAACAAAAAGGTGTAGGAAAAGCATTTGTTCACCTCAATGTGGGTTTAGGAACGTTTAAACCCGTAAAAGTTGACGACATCGAAAATCATAAAATGGATTCAGAAACCTTCGAAATCCCAGAAGATAGTGCAAACGCTATCAATGAGGCGATTGCTCAAGGCAAAAACATCGTTGCGGTCGGCACAACAAGCGTTCGTACCCTCGAAACAACAATGCAAAAATACGGCAAAATTATTCCCGTAAAAGACCATTCTGAATTATTTATCTACCCCGGTTTTGAGTTCAAAATCGTCAACAAAATTATAACGAATTTCCACTTGCCGAAATCAACACTCTTGATGCTCGTTTCAGCATTTGCAGGTCGTGAATTCATCTTTGATGCTTACAAACACGCAATCGAAAACCAATACAGATTTTATAGCTACGGAGATTGCATGTTTATCAAATAACACTATTCGTGTTATCAGGCATTAATAAATACTTTCAAAACATTTAACACTATTTGTGTTAAATGTTTTTATGCGTGAATTTTCTTTTTCCTGAGCAAAAATCAGAAACGATATCGCCATGACCTTCAAGTTGATACTTGTAAATTGTCAAACCTTCAAGTCCGACAGGGCCTCTTGCGTGAGTTTTGTTTGTTGAAATTCCGACCTCTGCACCGAAACCGTATCTGTAACCGTCAGCAAATCTCGTCGAAGCATTGTGATAAACACCTGCCGAGTCAACACGAGCCATAAAATAATTAACACTATTAGTGTTTTCGCTTACAATACAATCGGTATGACCTGATCCAAATTCATTGATGTGGTCAACTGCTTCTTCCACAGAAGAAACAATTTTCACGGACAATTCTTTTTCTCCATACTCGTGTGCCCACTCTTGAACTTCACCAAGACCGTCAACGATATTTCTTGCTTCCTCGTCACCGTTAACAATAACACCGACTTCGGTCATCTTTGACACAAATAACGGCAAGAATTTTTCGGCGATATTTTTGTTCACCAAAACTGTCTCAACAGAGTTACAAGCCGCAGGATACTGGCATTTTGAATCTTCAATAACCGTCAACGCTTTATCAAAATCAGCAGTCTCATCTGCGTAAATATGACAAATTCCGCTTGCATGACCCAAAACAGGAATTTTTGTATTTTCTTGAATGTATTTAACAAGTTTGTTTGAGCCTCTCGGAATAATCAAATCTATTGATTTATCTTCCGAAAGCATTTGAGCAACATCTTCGTGAGAAAACAACAAATTGATAACGTTTTTCGGGAAACCTTCCGTTTTATCGAGAGCATCAACAATAATTTTATAAATAACACTATTTGTGTTAACTGTTTCTTTTCCGCCTTTTAAAAGCACCGCATTACCTGATTTTATTGCAAGTGCTGAAATTTGAGCCAAAACATCAGGTCTTGCTTCAAAAATAACACCGATAACTCCAATCGGACAGGTAACTTTTTTCAAAATCAAACCGTCAGCAAGTTCTCTTGTGAACTCAACTTTGTTGACAGGGTCGTCAAGTTTCATAACGTCATAAATCCCGTCAATCATTGAATTTATCTTATTTTCATCAGCCTTCAAACGATTAAAAACTGATTTTGACAATTTTCCTTCATCGACAGCAACTTTAGCAGCCGTCAAATCCTTTTCGTTTGCCTCAATAACACTATTAGTGTTTTTTTTCAAAGCATCGGCAATATTTTTCAGAGCCGCATTTTTGATTTCGCAGGACAATGATGAGAGTATGATTGAAGCATTTTTTGCATTTTTTGCAACTGTTTTTATATCTGACATAAAATTTCCTATAAAATTACAATATTATCACGGGTAATAATTGCGTCATAATTTTTATGGCCCAAAATTTTAGCGATTTCATCAGAGTGAACACCAATAATTTTTCGGCAATCAAAACTTCCGTAATTTACCATTCCTTTTGCAAATTCATTACCGTTTTCATCAAGAATAGTAACAACATCACCCTTTTGGAATTCACCTTCAATGTCCAAAACACCGATAGATAAAAGGCTTGCATCCTTTTCAATAAGTGCTTTTTTCGCACCGGCATTAACTTTAACTTTGCCAGAAATGCTTGTAGCATAGCCAACCCAGCGTTTTTTACCTGACAATTTTTCTGTCGGCAAGAAAATCGTTCCAATGTCGTCCTCTTTGAAGATTTTTGTAACAATGTTCGGGGTTTTGCCGTTTGCGATAATAACGTGACCGCCCGAACGAGTGACAACCTTAGCGGCTTCAAGTTTTGTTTTCATACCGCCGCGACCGCCTTTTGACGCTTCTTGCCCCATACTTTCGATTTCGGGAGTGACTTCTTCAACAAGAGGAATTCTTTTTGCGTTCGGATTTTCCTTCGGATTGTCGTCAAAAAGTCCGTCAATATCAGACATTATAACAAGCAAATCCGCCTCAAGTTTACTTGCCACAAGGGCTGACAACTTATCATTATCCGAAAAACAAACTTCAAGAACGCCACGAGCTTCTTCAAGTTCAGTCGTCGAAACCGTGTCATTTTGGTTGATAATCGGAATAATTTTGAGTTCCAAAAGTCTGTTCAAAACGTTGCTAAGACTCAAATATTTAACACGTTGAGTAAAATCTTCTTCCGTCAAAAGGATTTGAGCACAGGTGATTTTATACTTGTCGAAACCGTGTTCATAAATCGACATCAAAGTCGTTTGCCCGATTGCAGCACAAGCCTGTTTCAAAATAACATCGCCGGTTGTATCAACATTAACTTTATTCGCCCCAAGTCCTACAGCACCTGAAGTTACGATAATAATTTCTTTTCCTTGTTTATGAAGTTTTGAAATATCTTCAATAAACGAGTAAATACGAGAGAGCGAAATCGAGCCGTCATCGCCTCTTAAGACGTTCGTCCCGAACTTAAAAACTATTCTTTTTGCTTTTTTAATATCAATCATAAGAAAATTATAGTATTTAATCAGATTTTTGCAATCTGTTACCGAGCATAAAAGCAGGGGTAATTTCATTAAAAATAACTGCCGGATTTACAATCGGTTCTTCTGTTTTCAAAGGTTTATAAAAATCTTTTACGAGGAGCATTTTAATTTGTGTTTTTTCAAATCCACAACCATAAAGCACGTCCTCAAAGGATTTTGCACTTGTCATATAATTTCTGTTTAGCACAAAAATGTTTCCATTCGGGACAATTTCCTTCAAATGAGAAATTACCGCTTTCAAAATCGGCAAATACTCGTTTTCAAAAGGTTTTGTCACTACCAAATCAATCAAAAAATCCGTCGGGTTAACAAAATGGTACTCAAGATAGGCAAGAATACTTTTATCATTGTTTTTGAGGACAAATTTTTGAGAATATTTTTTGAATGGATTTTTCAAAATCGGAGACTTAAATTCATCAATATCCTGTTCTAATGAAAATCTGAAATGGGGCAAAATTGCATCATTATAAAAATCTGCAACCTTTTTCGCCTCAAAATTACTCAACTTGCAAAAATCAGCCCATTTATACGTCGAATTCAAATCAATATCCGAAGCATGCCAAACTACTTCCCGAGAACAAAGTCTGAAACCGCACCGTTTCGAGAAAAGTTCCGCCGACGTCTCGTCATTTTCGTCAATCAAAACGCAAAACGTATCAGCCCCCAATGCCCCATATTTCGCCACAACATAGCCAATCAACTGTTTTCCTTCATCAAAAGAATTTTTATCAAGAAATAACTGCTTAACAAACCATTTGTGCTTATTCCCTTTCGTAACCTCAATCGTGATGAATGCCTTAACATCATTATTTTCATTAATAACAATGTAAGATTCAGGAGATTTTCGAAGAGCAAGCGGCATAAAATCTTGAAAAATATCCAACAATCCACCTAAAATCGTACCACTATAAGAAATTTTTTCATCGGGCGAAATCGATGAAACCATCTTTTGAACTTTTTTAAAATGTGAAATGTTAAACCGTCTGATTTTAGCCATTTTTAACCTCTATATGTCTATAATAACATTTTTCTAAAAATTTGTATCTCAAAAGTTAAAAAATTATTAAAAAGGTTTGAGAATAGTTTGTTTTTAACTATAATAATTAAAAAAGGGTAAATTTATGTCAAAACATCATAAAAATCATGAAGAACAAAAAAAATCATCTAATCCGTTTGCAACAGAAGAAACGGAAAACACCGTAAGTGTTGATGATGCGGTAGAAACAGAAGAAAAAGAAACAGCAGAAGAAACTGCTAACGAAGAAAAAACAGAAGAAACACAAGAAAAGAAAGGCATTTTGGGCGGACTTTTCGGAAACAAATCAGAAGAAGAATTAAAAAAGACAAAAGAAGCGTATGAGACGCTCAATAACCAATATTTGAGACTTGCTGCTGATTTTGATAATTACAGAAAAAGACAAGAATCTGAACGGGAAAATCTCATCAAGTTTGGCACAGAACAAGCCTTGAAGAAAATGATTGAACTTGCGGACAATTTCGACCGTGCGGAAAAAGCAATGGAAAAAATTGACGATTGCGAAAAAGCAAAAGAATCCTTCAACATTTTGAACAAACAGTTTAGAGATGCACTCACAAAATTAGGCTTGGAACAAATTAAAACAGAGGGCGAAAAATTTGACCCGAATCTCCACGAAGCCGTAATGCAAGTTCCGACGGACGAACACCCCGAAGAAACAGTTATGCAAGAAATGCAAAAAGGATACAAATTCGGAGACAAAGTCTTGAGAGCCTCAATGGTGAGTGTAGCAGTAGGTAAGTGAAACAATGGCTGATTACTATGAAATATTAGGGGTGAGTCGAGATGCGGGCAAAGACGAAATCAAATCCGCATTCAGAAAGAAAGCAAGAGAACTCCACCCCGACGTGAACAAAGCACCCGATGCGGAAGAAAAATTCAAAGAATTGGGAAAAGCATACGAAACCCTTTCAGATGACGACAAACGTGCATTATATGACCGATACGGTGAAGAAGGATTATCAAATGCCGGATATAGCAATGCAGGCCCGTTTGAAGGCGGTTTCGGCGGACTGAACGACATCTTTGAAGCGTTCTTTGGCGGCGGATTTTCAAGAAGATACGAAAACCCTGATGCCCCAAGACGTGGCGACGATTTAAGAATTAACATTCAGTTGGATTTCAAAGAAGCAATTTTTGGTGTTGAAAAAGAACTCCACATTTCTCACGAAGAAACTTGTAAAACCTGCAACGGAACAGGCGGAAAAGCAGGTACTCAACCGACAACCTGCCAAACTTGCGGAGGAACGGGAAAAGTTCAACAGGTTCAACAAACACTTCTCGGCAACTTCAGCCAAATTTCAACCTGCCCTAAATGTCACGGCAAAGGCAAAATTTATGCGGAATCTTGTCCTGATTGTCACGGAAACGGTACGCAAGAAGTTAAAAAGAAAATCAAAGTTAAAATTCCTGCAGGTGTTGATAACGGAACAAAAATCAGAGTTTCGGGAGAAGGCGATGCAGGCAAAAATGGCGGCCCGGCAGGCGATTTGTATGTCGTAATTTTAGTAAAAGAAGATGACCATTTTATCAGAAAAGGTAACGATATTTACACAATTTTAAATATCTCATTCCCTCAATCTGCCCTCGGAGACAAGGTTACAGTCAAAACTTTGGACGGAGAAAAATTAATAACCGTGCCACAAGGAACAGAACATGATAAAATAATTACCATAAAGGGTGAAGGTGTTCCTTTCATCGGAACAAACCGCAGAGGTGACCATCACGTTGTCGTAAAACTTGCTCCGCCAAAATCTATGTCAGAGGAAGAAAAGATACTTTATACAAAACTTTTTGAACTTTCAAAAGGCAAAAAACCTCAAGAGAAAATTCTCGATAAAGTAAAAAATGCCTTTAATAAATAATAGGAATAAAAAATGAAAAAGATTTTACCTGCAATACTCGTATCACTTATGCTTTCTTGCGGAACACCGGCAGAAGCAATAATGCTACCGCATCAGATGAATATCTATTTGTTCGACAATGCAAGAGATTGCACGGTAAGATTTGACGGCTTAATAAACTTTAAAAACGGCACAACTTACATTCCCGTTTTGCCCGAAGAAATAAAAGAAGTTCAAAGACTCGAAATCGTTTGGACTTATCCGAGCGAAAAAACATTAAAAGATGAACCGGAAATTATAGTTTTCAACAACGGATTTTCTCTTTTAAAAGTTTTGAAAGACGGTAACAGAAAAACTTTAACGTCATATCAGGATTTGCCTGATGTTATTCAATCAGGTATTTTGCCGCAAGATATGCTTGTTCCGAACGGACTTTACGTTTCGGAAAATTTAAAAGGATTGCTCGGAAATCTTGAAATTCCTGTAATTGACCGCTCAATTAAGGCTGATAAAAAAGTTGCGGCAAAAACTCCCGCACAAACAAAAACAGTTGTTGCAAAGAAAAACGGTAAAAAAATTGTCAAAACTCACGTAAGAACTTTGAAAACCAAAATGCCAAAAGAACTTGACGGCAAAATGTATCTTGCAACAAATTTCGATTCTCAATACTTGAAAGTCTTTTCTCCCGGACGTCCCGAACCGATTTACGGTTTGAAACTTAAAGGTATTTTGAAAGACGTAAAAGTTACACCTGACAAAAGATATTTAATTGCGGCTGTTTTCGGCAAAAATCAAGTTGATGTAGCCGACATCGGAAATGAACAAATCGCAAAAAGTATAGAAATCAATGCTCAACCTTCAGAAGTTGAAATAAATGCGGCGACAAACAAAGCCTATGTTATGAGTGCAGACGGACGTTCTATTTTCGCAATCGATCTTTCCGATATGAGCGTTACGGAAAAAATTTCTCTTGATGCCGCACCATACAGGATGACTTTGTCCGATAACGGTTCACAGCTTGCTTATGCAGACAAAAATACAGACAATATTTATATAATCAAAATTGACGACGATTATAAAAATATCCCCGTAACAAAAATGGGAAACATCTCAAAATTGCTTATTGATGATGCAAACCGACTTTATGCCATCTCAAGAACCCAAAATAAGCTTTTGATTAACGATTTTGATTTGAATAAAATCCATAATGACGGTGAAGAAAATGACGATAAAGGTGCAATTTTGCAGAAGAAATTGTCAGACGGAACAAGAAAATTTTTGGGCATTCCGACAAATGTTCAGGATTTCACGAAAGTCGACGAAAGTATAGATCCCGTCACGGCAACTGTGGAAGAAAGAACATTAAGAACAGGTAACAAACCGACAGATATGTTCTTATACGGAAATAAATTGTTTATTCTTTGCTCGGCAGACAAAGAAATCAATGTTTTAGACACAGATTCTTTGAAATATATGACAACAATAAAACTTGAAGAATCATTCCCGAGAAAAATCACAAGAATCGACAACTCAAACCTTGCCATAGTAACAGATGCAAACGGCAAAAAATATACAATTATCAATCTTGATACCTCAAAAATTGTAGGTGTTTATCCGCTTGATATGCCGATTAACTCACTTACAATCATTAATAAAATTAATAACATCAATATTTTGGAACAAACATTATAACAATGAGCATAGTTGAAGATACATTAAGAGAATTAGAAGCAACAAAAAACGATTTTTGGAACATTTCAAGAGAAACCGGCGATTTTATTGAGTTTTTGATAAAAGTATCAAATGCTCAAAATGTCTTGGAAATCGGAACGTCAAACGGTTATTCGGGATTGAGAATTGCACTTGCATTAAAAGAAACAGGCGGAAAGCTTACTACGATTGAATATTGGGACAAACGTCGTTCGGTTGCAATCGAAAACTTCAAAAAGTGTGGTGTTGATGACATTATTACCGCAAAATTAGGCCCTGCCTTAACAGTAATAGAAAATGAATTACAAAATGAAACTTTTGATTTCGTATTCATCGATGCCAATAAAGCTCAATATATCAAAGATTTTGAACTTATTCATCCTCTTTTAAAAGTTGGCGGAATAATAGTTGCGGACGATATTATATCTCATGCAGACCCAGTAAAACCTTTTGTTGAGGAAATTACACACCGAGATGATTATTCTGCACAAATTCTAAATCTTCCGGATGGAGTCCTTATCGCAAGGAAAAATAAATGAATTTCAAAGCAATCGTTGAAAGATTAAAAAAAATTGACGGCTCTTTTTTGATTTATTTTACCTTATTACTTACGATTTTAGGTTATTTTTCGAAATTCAATTTTTTATTTGATATTTGTTCGCAATTTCGTATGCAATATTTGATTTTCGGACTGATTTTACTCGCATATTGCATCATCAAAAAGCGAAAAACGATTACAAGTTTGTTGATAATTTTTATCGTGGTATTAAATCTTTGCTCAGTTTTAGGAAGTGTCAAATTCAATGACAGAACGAAAAAGCAAGGATTTACAATTGAATCCGTAAATCTTTTGACATCAAACAAAAAATATGATGCAGTCAGAAAAGAATTGACGGAAAATACTCCCGATATCATTATCATAGAAGAACTTGATGACAAATGGAGCGAAGAATTACAGACTATAAAAGAAAATTATCCTTTTATCTACGAAATCAGCAGAGACGACAACTTCGGAATTGCTCTTTATTCAAAAATACACATTACTCAAATTAGAAAATTAAACCTTGGAACACTTGCGGTTCCTGCCATTTCGGCATTTTGTGATTACGAAGGCAAAGTTTTTGAAATAATATGCATTCACACAACTCCGCCAACTTCACAAAAACGTTTTAAAAGCACAAAAAAGACAATGAATGACCTTGCAAATTACGTTGCTGAAAACGGTCATAATGTAATCATTGTAGGCGATTTCAACACAACTGCTTATTCATACAACTATAAAAATTTCATAAAAATTTCAAAAATGAAAGATATAAACAATATTTTTCATCCGACATGGTCTGCGTCAATGATTTTGCCGTTAAGAATTACTCTTGACCATATTTTTGTAACCAAAGCATTTGCAGTAAGAGACTTTTCTCTCGGAAAAAACATCGGCAGCGACCATTTGCCCATTTGGGCGGAAATTTCGTTCAAAGAATAGTCAAAATTTAAACTTTAATGTATAATTCAACTATGAAAAATTTTTGTGACAAAGACGAATTTTCACTCGAAAAAATTGGGATTGTTTATAATTCTAACTCAAACGGTTACGAAAAAACTGTAGAAGAAATTAAATTTGAACTCGAACGCCACGGGCTTGATTATGTCGTGACGAACATTGACTCCCTCGATAGCACCGTAACATTTGCGATTGTGGCAGGTGGAGACGGAACACTTCTTCGTGCAGCAAGATTTTACGCAAAATATTACATTCCTGTTTTCGGAATAAACTTAGGCAGATTGGGGTTTTTGGCACAATCTTCACCAAACGACATAAAAAATTCTATCGAAAAAATCATCAACGGCGACACTAAATGCGAAGAAAGACTTATGCTTTCCGCAACCCCTGGAAGGCTTTCAGCCCTCAATGATATTGTTATAAAAAGCGAAAATTTTTCAAGAACCGCAAGACTTTTCGTCTCCGTAAACGGCGATACGATTTGCAACTACATGGCAGACGGATTAATCGTTTCAACCCCGACCGGTTCAACCGCATACAACATTTCGGCGGGAGGACCGATTTTAGTTCCGAGACTGAATGCCTTCATCATCGTGCCTATTTGCCCGCATTCATTGAACGCAAGACCACTCGTAATTCCGTCAAATGAAAAAATTGAAATCACATCCGTGGATAATACAAAGAAACTCAAAATGTCTGCAGACGGTCAAACAACATATACCGTGCCTGAAAATTGCAAAATTACAATAAAAAGACACAAAAACAAAGCACGATTATTACTTTTGAATGACCAAAGTTTTTACTCTGTTTTAAAACAAAAACTTTATTGGGGTATGCCGAATAACCGTTAATTATTCTCTTGTGTAAACTCTTGCAAGTCTTACTCTCAAGCGGCAAATGAGTTCATAATTAATTGTGTTTAAAATATCCGCCCATTCATTTACGGAAACAGATTCATCTCCGTCTTGACCGAGCAAAGTAATTACATCACCCTCATCAGCTTCAACACCCGTAATATCAAACATCATCTGATCCATTGTGATATTGCCGATTTGAGGAACTTTTTTGCCGTGCAAAATACCGTAAATTTTTCCCGACAAACCTCTTGAAATTCCGTCGGCATAACCCAAAGGAACTGTCGCAATTTTTGTTTCCTTTGTCGTAACATATTTGTGAGAATAACTAACTCCGGAATTTGCATGAGCATTGTGAATATTGACAATACGACCTCGCAAAGACATCGCGGGAATAAGTTTCGGCGGATTGTCAAAATTAGGGATTAAATCGGGTTGCAAACCATAAATTCCAATGCCTGCACGAGCCATGTTGTAATTAATTTGCGGAAAAGTAATCAAAGCGGCGGTATTTGCACAATGCAAAAGCAATCCCGTCGTATCAACATTTGCAAGAACATAATCCCAAATTTTGAGTTGTTCTTTTGTTTTTTCCAAATTTTCAGCACAAGCAAAGTGCGTAAAAATACCTTTTAATTCAATAAAATCGCACTGTTGAACTTTTTTAATCAAAGGAACGGCATCTTCTTTTGAAACACCGATTCTATTCATGCCCGTATCCAATTTGATGTGAACTTTCGGCTTAATACCTGTTTTTTCGTAAGTGATTTTGCAAGCATCAATATGTTCCTGAAGGAACAGAGAGAGACAAATATCATTTTCTGCCGCCCAATCAAAAGCCCAAACGGGAGCCGCCCCTAAAACCAATATCGGTGCGGTAATTTTGTTTTCGCGGAGTTGCATAGCCTCATCAATTGAAGCAACCCCTAACATATAAACGCCCGAAGCAAGCAAGGTTGGTGTAATCATAACGCTTCCATGCCCGTACGCGTCCGCTTTAACCACGGCAAGAATTTTTGCACCTTCGTGAGCATATTTTTTCAATTCCAAAATATTATGTTCAATAGCGTCAAGGTTAATTTCAACCCACGCATCACGTTTCGTATTCAAATAAGATTGTCTGTTAAGTTTCATACAAAAATGATATACCTTGTTGAAAAAAAAAGCAAAAATGTTATTAAATGTGTTAAAATAGTAAAGAAACGGAATAAAATTATGCAAACACACGAAGAAATCATTAAAGAAATGCAAGAGATAACCAAACAAATGGTTATTGACGATATAGAAGAAAACCCAGACAGTGAAAGCGACGGCTTTGATTGCGATTGCTGCGGTCAATACAAAATGTTGGCAGGCTCTGTCGGATACGGACAATACAGATTATGTAACGATTGTGTATTGCTTGCGGAAATTGCTTTTAAATTGGGAAAAATTAAAGATATAAAAGAACTTATTGATGCAAATGAAGACAATCGACTCGAAGGCATGTGCGAGTTTTTGAAACAAGAAGAACTAAAGGAAAAAAATTAGTTGGCGGAAAAGGAAACATACCTTGAATATAATTTGAAGGACGGCAGGCTTATACGATGGCCTGACTATTGTTTTCCTTTGACTTTTTATATTGCACCTTTTCGCTGGTACAGGGGTCAAAACGAAGCCGCAAAATATCTCGGTCTCGTTCAAAGAGCTTTAAGAACTTGGGAACAGGTTTCCAATAATAAATGCCGTTTCCAAATTGTTTCAAATTTGAATGACTCACAAGTTAACTTAGAATGGAAAAGAGTTGACCGAAAATCGCTCGGCTATTGTCTTTTCAACTTTGATGCACAATCAAGACTCTATTCTGCAGAAGTTCAAATAGGTCTTTCTGACGGCATTCTTCACTCACAATATATGGACGAAAACGAAGTCTATCACACGATTTTGCACGAAATCGGTCACGCTCTCGGCTTGGGACACTCACCATATCAAACAGATATTATGTATACTCCGCACCAATACGGAACGGTAGCTCTTTCTCCCAGAGACGTAAATTCTATCAGATGGTTGTATAATCTCCCGCTCGGAACATCCGTCAATGAAATTAATACAAAATATAATCTCAACGAAAAAGATATTGACGTTGCACTTTGGAAAATCATTCACGGCAGTGCAACATCAGAATTTGAACGGGTAAAAAATTCCATTCCGACTCAACCGCAAAAAAATCTTATGGAAGAACAATCGAAATTGGGAGAAATCAAAAAATACCAAATTTTGGCTCTCCAAAACATTCAAATTTCTCAAAATACACATAACATGCTTAAACAACAACGCATTCAACAAAATATTGAAGCTCTAAAAAGAAAAAATAAAGAGCAAGATAATTAATTTGTTGTATTATTTTTTCGTTGTTTTAACATATTCTCAAACTCAGCCAATGACTCAATTCCAACAATTTGTTCAAGAGCCGCACGTTTAGAGAGGAAATCGAGTTCAATAGCCTGTTTTCTTTCAAGAGCGGTTCTGTAATATGCATCGGCAATCATCTCAAGTTCCCGACCTTGATTTTTAACAGCTTCCAAATATTGATATCGGTTAACGACATTAACTTTGGCACGTTCGGTAGCATTATATGCCGTCATATAGTCAATATAATAATTAATCAAACGTTTTTGCAGGTCATCAACCCGTTTCAAAAGCATAATCATGTCCGCATCGGTAACTTTTGTATATTTATAATTCAATTCCTTGTCATCAGTAGAAAGAGAATTAATCAAAGCACCGCTCATAATTGCGGAAGTTGCGGCAACAGGATTAAGGAAACCGGCTCCTGCCATTGAAGAAAAACCCGCAAGAGGTCTGATAACCTTCTTAATTATTGTTTCATCAGGCTTATCCGCATCCGGATTTGAAAGTTTATAGATTGTAAATTTTACCGTTTCGGATTTTGAAGCGGCACCTGCCCAAAGAACAGCAACATCCGCAACCATTACATCTCTGTCAACATCAATCATTTTGCACAATTCTTTAGAAAGTTCTTTCAATGTTGAATCGGCATAAGACTTACTTTTTGTAATTTCTCTTGCATATTTGGCCTTTTGAGAATCGTAAGTTTCAATTTTTTTAATTTTATATTCCAATTCAGGACTTGCACTTGTTCCGAGTCGATAAGAAGGATTTTTAGGAATGGTCAAATCCTCTAACGTTTCAACCGCAAACGTCGGAGTTGAAAGGAAAAACATTAAAAATAAAATATTTAAAATCCTATTTTTCATTCTTCATTGACTCCGGATTTATAATGGTATTTTTAAAAGCAAATTGAGTTAAATTAAGCTTTTCTACTGTTTTTGCACCCGCAAGACGTTCAAGTTCGAGATAATATTTTTTAGCTTCTTGTTCTTCATAATATTCATTGAGAAGCATATCTTCATAAAGAGCCGAAGAAATAACCAATTCAAGGCTATCACCGCTTTTAATTGCCTCAGAATAATTTTTATTATAAAGAATAATTCTTGAGCGGGTATCTTTAAGTTTATTCAATGCTCCTTTATATCCGTAATAAGCGGAAATTATTGTATCTTGTAAACCTTCAATTGTTCCGGCAAGTTCAATAAGTTCTGTATCGGAGAGCATTTCTTTTTGGGGAGTAGAATTTTTATTCAAAAAATTGTTAAGAAGTCTGCCGGTAGCAAAAGAAGCTGTTTGAACGCTTGCATCAGTACCCGCAAGTGCAGGCAAAAAAGATGCCCCATAAACTATTGCGGAAAGAGATTTTGCGGCAAGGGAAGAGTGCAATCTTCTTTGACCTTCAGGTGTATTAAGTTTTTGCATTGTAAATTTGATTAATTTATTCGCATCAACCGTTGCTTGCCATAGCATTTCAATATCCTGAATTTCGCTTTCCTGTTGCATTGAAACGAGTTCATTAAACTGTTCTTTTTTGTTAATTACCATTTGTTTGGTTTGTTTATTTTCAACAGGATGCAAATTAAGTTTTTGTTTTTGCACAACAGGCAGCATAATTTCTTCTTCGGCAAAAACTATTCCCGACGAAAGAGCAAATATTAATAATGCACTCAAAATTTTCTTCATCTATATAATTTTATCTCATTTTCTTTGTTATTTACAATTTTTTCATCATTTCGGTAAAAAAAACTTAATATCTTTTAAAAAAAATATATTAAGGTTATAATCAGAAAATCAAGGAGAAAAACATGAACACGATTAATACCGTAAAATTAAGAGATTTTGAAATAGGCGGAGACAAACTGACTGTTTTGGCAGGACCTTGTGCGATGGAAAGCAAAGATATTTTGTTTTCGGCAGCAGAAGCATTGAAAAAAATTACCGATGACCTCGGTGTAAATTTTGTATTCAAATGTTCTTATGACAAGGCAAACCGTACGTCATTAACCTCATACAGAGGACTCGGAATTGAAAAAGGTTTGGAACTTTTATCAGCTGCAAAAAAAGCATTTGACATTCCGATTGTAACGGATATACATTCAGTAGAACAAGCTCCTTTGGCTGCGGAAGTTGCCGATATAATTCAAATTCCGGCATTTTTATGCAGACAGACAGATTTGCTTGTTGCAGCAGCAAAGACCGGAAAAATCGTCAATATTAAAAAAGGTCAATTCCTTTCGCCATACCAAATGAAATCGATTGCAAAAAAAGTTTCAGACAGCGGAAATTCCGATATTGTAATTACTGACAGAGGGGTCTCTTTCGGTTACAATAACTTGGTTTCGGATATGAGAACCGTACCGATTATTCATGAGTTAGGCTACCCGATAATCTTTGATGCAACACACAGTGTACAACTCCCGGGTGGAGGCGGAACGTATACTTCAGGCGAAAGAAAATTCGTTTCAACACTTGCAAAATCCGCAACTGCGGCAGGTGCCGACGGTTTATTCTTTGAAGTTCACCCCAATCCCGATGAAGCACTTTGCGACGGTCCTAATCAAATCAATTTTGAAATGGCAAAAAACTTAATCGGAACTTGCAACGAAATTTTCAATTTATTGAGAAAATAATAAGAAAACAGACAGTTTATCGAAAAGCTGTCTGTTTTTTTTTGACTAAAATTTTGTTTTTTTCAACTTTTTCCAACGGATATCAAAAGTTTGCGGTTCAGTCGAAATGACCCATTTATTTTGACCTTTGTTCAAATATACATACTCATATTTTTTAGGAACATAAAAACTTTGCCGCCAAACTTGTCTCAAATTTCGATAAGAAAATTCATTTTGCGGCTCCATAATATTGGTCAACCAACGAACCTGTGTTAATGAGGGTTTTATCATAGATTCAATGTATGAATAATCGGGCAAGCCTACTTCAAAATATCGTCTGAACAAATCCGACGGTTTATTTTTCAATGCGGAATTTTTATTTACATCCACAAAAGCCGGATTTAACTCAATAACCATTTCCTGTTTAACATGCTCAAGAGCCATAACCGCTTTGTTATTAGGCATTGAATTTGCCGCAAAAATCAAAAAATCATTATAATATTTATCATAATTTTTTTGTTCAACACGATAAGAATAAAGTCCTTTCATTTTCCAAAACTTTTTATCCTTAACATCGTTCTTTTTGTTTTTGGCCGTATATTGATATTCAACCGAAGTAAACAGTGTCACAAAGGTTTGATAATATTTTTTTCCGTTAAAATCGTATGAAAAAGTTGCAACATATGGCAAAATATCAGGATTTGTAATGTCTATTTTCGCATATCTCGTATCTGCTTTCGCCGTAATATTCAATTCATCAATTTTTTTATACATCAAACTTATCAAATACTCATCCATACCATCAGGCATGTTTTTTTCGGCAACCAAAGCTATATCACTTGCTTGCGGATAATCAGATAAAATAACTTCTTTTATATAATCGGAAGCCAAAATTTTCTTTTTATTAACAGTTCTGAAATCTGAATCAAACTCACCGTTTTTCAACTCTTTGCCTTGCAAAACATCAACGTAAGCTTTTTCTGATAAATATGAAAAAGAAACATCGTCAGAATTTGATTTTGCAACATAAGAAAATCTTGCGGGATTTTCAAAGTCTCTTGTCCACTCAACGTTAGAAATCACTTCAAAATTTTCAGGAACAATCGCTCTGGCAATCTCAAATCCCGTCTTTTCATCCTTGATATGAACAAATGAATACTCCGATGTTTCGGAAAATGCCGGTGAAGATAATAACATTACCGTAATCAAAAATAAAAGATTAAAAAATTTTTTCATAATTTCTCCTGTTAAAAATATTATACAAGAGAAAAATCTTTAATACCTAACTTTTAACAAAAATTGAAAGAAAAATAAGCAATAAAAAAGAGGTCTTTCGACCTCTTAAATGGTGCGTCTGGCGCGATTCGAACGCGCGACCTATCCCTTAAAAGGGGAGTGCTCTACCTGCTGAGCTACAGACGCAAATCCCTTGCTCGTTTATAATAACAAGAACAAAATTTTCAGTCAACAACTTTTTTTAAATTTTGACAAAAATAATAACTTTTATTGAAAATCTATCTATTTGCTCAATGTGTTTGATATTATTAAAGCATTGTCTGAATGTCGCTCTTGATATATTGTTTTTAAAGATAAAATACTTTCACCATTGACTGTTTCAATTTCTATTTTAACCTTATAAGGTTTCAATTTTTGAGCAACTTCAGGTGCCTGCCCGAACGGTGCTAATGCAATAATTTTTCTGAAAAGCCCATTATTGAAATTTGAAATCGGAGCATATTTCTCGCCTAAAACAGTTCCATCACAATAAAGCCAAAATGAAATTTGGATTTTCTCATCAGGTGGCAGTTCCATTGACATTACAATATCTTCAATATCCAAATAAATATTTTTCATAATGCTTTCAATCTTTTTGAGCAAAAAATTGTATATCAAAATTCTCTGATTTGTCAGAAACATTTTTTGTGCGGTTTTGATAAAAAAACTTACCGCAAGGTAAATACAAACTATCGCCAAACATGTTGCACCTATATATTGAAAAAAGGTTTCACTTTTTGAATATAAAAAAACAGGAAAAACCAAACACAAAACAGCGGCAAAACCGCTTGAATTGAACATAAATAAGTCTTTGTCGGCTATTTCCGACTCAAAAAACACCGTTTCGTCATCACGAAGAATTTTTGAAATTTTATCACGAGCAATAAAATCCATTCACAAATCCTTGATGCTTACTAAATTTCAGCACTTTGTTCTTCTCGATTTTCTTCGGGGCTTTCTTCCTTAGGTTTATGTTGAACTTTAATTTTAACAATTCTTGTACCGTCGAGTTCGATAACAGTCAAAACAAAATCGTCCCATTCTACGGTATCATTGACTTCCGCCATTCTGTCCAAGTGTTTTAATATTACACCCGCAATTGTTTCAACATCTTCTTCTTCAGGGATTTCCTTCTTAAAGTAATCGGCAAATTCATCAATACGCATAATGCCGTTTGCAATATATTCATCGTCGTTAATCTTAACGATATCGGCTTCTTCATCCGTATCAAACTCGTCTTGCACTTCACCGACAATTTCTTCCAAAATGTCTTCAAGTGTAATCAAACCGCTTGTTCCGCCAAATTCATCAACGATAATCGCCATTTGAACTTTATTAGTTTTAAAATCGCGAACGAGTTTATCCAAAGGAACAGTTTCAGGGAAAAATTTAGCTTCACGAAGCATCGCTCTCAAGTTAAATTCCTTCTTATTAATCGTCATCGCATACAAATCTTTGACGTGCAACAAGCCGATTATGTGATCCAAATCTTCCTCATAAACCGGGTATCTCGTATATTGATTATCCAAAATTGTTTTTTCAAGTTCTTCAAACTCAATATCCACAGGCAACGCAACCATATCCGGACGCGGACTCATTACCTGTTTTGCATCTTTATCCGAAAATTCAAAAATATTTTGAAGCATATTTTTTTCGGTTTCGTTCAAAATACCTTCATTATAACTTGCTTCAACAATCATACCGATTTCTTCGGGAGTATGAACAGAATGTGCTGATGTTGCAGGGTTAATATGGATTAACTTCAACATATAATTTCCAAATCCGTTGAGCAAAAATATAAACGGTTTAAAAACTTTTGCAATATGAAGCATCGGTTTTGCAATAAACAATGCCGTTCTTTCCGGATATTGCAACGCAATTGATTTAGGCATTAATTCCCCGACAACAACGTGTAAGAATGTAATAAGTGCAAATGCAATACCTGTTGCAAGAGAATGAACCGCTATCGTTTTTTCAACACCTGAAAGCCAAGCGAACAAAGGTTCTATAATAGCCGCCAATGTCGATTCTCCGACCCAACCTAAGCCGATACTTGCAATAGTAATACCCAATTGAACAGCCGCAATATATTTATCAAGGTGTTCAATTTCCTTACAAACCAAGTCGGCAACCTTGTTTCCGTCCTTGGCAAGTTGTGCCATTTTTGTTTGCCTTACGTTTACCAATGCAAATTCCGATGCAACGAAAAAACCGTTTGTCAGAAGCAATAAGGCAATACCCATTAATTTTAAAATTGTCAGTTCAATGTCCATAGTTTTCTCTACTAATTGTAATTATACAATCAAAGTCAATAATTATCAAGTCGATAAGACTTGATACAAAAAATGCCTAAATCACAAGCTTTTTGGACATATACAAATGTTACATGGGCTTTTTGTCAACCGTGGTATGGCAACATCCGACCAAGCCTATGACTTTGCCGTTTCCGAAAATCGGAATTTTTATCATCTTAAAACATCCTTTTTTGCCCTCATTAAGAGTGCAAAATTCAAAAACGTGTCGTTTGTTTTCTTTCAGCACAAACTCATCTTGTGCCTGCAACATCGCCAACTCTTCTTCGCCCATTATTTCCGCCAAATTTTCGGGGTTAATATATTTTTGACCGACGATTTCATCCTTATTAACATTGAAAATTTCACAAAATTCCTTATTTACATTAATAAATCTGTTTCTTGCATCCTTAATCCACACGGCAACAGGAATATCGTTGAAAAATTTTTTAAACTTCATTTGTTCTCTTTGCAATTTATTTATCAACAAATATTTTTCAGTAACATCCGTGATTACGGTTTCAATTGCAACTATTGCTTTTTTTTCATTCAAAACAGGAGTTTTGACACCCTCAATATACAAAAGACCTTTGTCGGGGTGAATGAATTTATTTTGGAAAGTCAGTTTGCGAGCGGTATTCAGGACTAATTTTTCCTGTTTCTGATATGCCAAAGCATTTTTCAAAGGAAAAATATCCGCGGGATACTTTCCGATAATATCCTCCGCTTTATTGTATCCGAGAAATTTTGCATAAGCGTCAGACAGAGCAATATACTGCCCGTCTAAATTTTTAATGTTAATCAAAACCGAACTGCATTTAATCCAATTTTCCAACACAAAAACATCCAAACGTTCGCAACAGCAAGCATTACTCAAGATTTATCTCCTTACTCTCTTCTAACCAATGGATTTCCATGTATATTTTAACATATTTTATCAAGCCCTGCAACAAAAAGACCCCTTGAAAATCAAGGAGTCTTTCAAATTTTAATCAGTTTTATAATTGTCTGTCAGACAAAACTAATTTTTTGCTTTCGGACCTGCATTAACGATTTCAGCCGGCATATTGGGGTATTTTGCAGCAAAGTTATCTGCAAACATTTGAGCCAATTTGTTAGCTTGTTCATCATATGCAGCTTTATCTTCCCACATTCCTCTTGCATCCAATTTTTCATCCGGAACATTAGGACAGTGAACAGGGTAATCAACGTTGAATACATCGTGGTGTTTGAATTCGATATTATCGAAGTCACCGTTCAATGCAGCTGTTACCATAGCACGAGTGTATGCCAATTTCATACGTTTTGCACCTGAAGATGCACATCCGCCTGCCCAGCCTGTGTTTACGAGGTAAACTTTAGTGCCGTATTTGTCAAGTTTTTCACCCAACATTTGAGCATAAACTGATGCATCCATCGGCATAAACGGTTCGCCGAACAATGTTGAGAATGTCGGTTGCGGTTCCGTAACACCTCTTTCCGTACCTGCAAGTTTCGATGTGAAACCTGTTACAAAGTGGTACATAGCTGCGTTTTTGTTCAATCTGCTGATAGGAGGCAATACACCAAATGCATCCGCTGTCAAGAAAATAACAACTTTCGGAATTCCGCCTTTTGAAGGAACTTGTGCATTGTTGATGTAATTAATCGGGTAACCTACACGTGTGTTTTCTGTCAATGAACCGTCTTCAAAATCAAATTCTCTTGTTTCGGGATTCATAATTACGTTTTCTACCAATGAACCAAATTTAATTGCATTGTAAATATCAGGTTCATTTTCTGCAGAAAGGTGAATACATTTTGCATAGCAGCCGCCTTCGAAGTTGAATACACCGTCAGGTGACCAACCGTGTTCATCATCACCGATTAACTTACGGTTCGGATCTGCTGAAAGTGTTGTTTTACCTGTACCTGAAAGTCCGAAGAATACAGCTGTTTCACCTGTTTGAGGATCCATGTTTGCCGAACAGTGCATCGGAAGTACGTTTTTCTTTGTCATAATGTAGTTCATTGTTGCGAATACTGACTTTTTGATTTCGCCTGAGTATTTTGAACCGCAAATGATAATCATATGTGCTTCGTAGTCGATTGCGATGCAAGCTTCTGAATTTACACCGTCAACTTCGGGATCACATTTAAATCCGGGAGCACAAAGAATTGTATAATCAGGTTCACCGTATTCTTTTAATTCTTCTGCAGTCGGACGAATTAACAATTGATGAATGAACATGTTTTGGCTTGCCAATTCATTTACAACTCTGAATTTTTGTGTGTATTTTTTGTCTGCACCTGCATAACCGTCAAAGATAAATACTTCTCTGCCTTCTAAATATGCAGCGATTTTTCCCTTAATAGAGTTAAATTGTTCTCTTGTGATAGGTCTGTTTACCTTACCCCAAGCGATTTCGTTGTGAACTCCGTCCGTATCAACGATAAATTTATCTTTAGGTGAACGACCTGTGTATTTGCCTGTTGTAACAACCAATGCACCTGTTTCACTCAAAGAACCTTCTCCGCGACGCAAAGCAGCTTCTGTCAATTGTGCCGGGGTCAAGTTGCGATATACCGCTTTCGGTCCGATAACACCTAATTTTTCAATTCCGTAAGTTTCCATAAACTTCTCCTTTTATGTAATTCCATTTAAAAAATTTTTATGTGTATGTTTCACACTTAATCATACTACAAACATAAAAAATTTGTGCAAGTTTTTTTATCATATTTAACGATGAATTAAATTATTTTTTTCTATCACCGTTAAAATTACTTTTTATCAAACGTTACCCAATGATTTTTTCAAAATTTGAACGAACCTGTCCAATGCGACCGATGAGTTTTTATTTTCATAAATCGCACAAATATGTCTTGTTACGTCCAAAGATTTCAATTCTATAAAATGTCCGTTATTGTATTTTGCGAACAATTCAGGAACAAACGTAACACCAAGTCCTTGTTGTACAAGAGAATGAGCTGTTTCGATATTTTTGCATTCCACGGATATTTTAGGTTCAAATTTATATTTTTTGCACAATTCCCTTGCGGTTCTTCCGAGCATTTGTTCTTTTGAAAGCATTATAAAAGGCACACCTTTAAAGGCATACAACTCATCGCCGACCGTAAGATATTTATCAGGAATATCGAGTAAAATTTTTTCTTTTTTTAATAATATATTTTTATAAGAATACGTATCCGGATTTTCAATATCCACCAACAAATCAAGTTCGCCGTTAAGAAGCATTTTTTCCAATGTCGGAGTCGGATATTCTTTCACCACAATCAACGAACGGGGAAATTCTTTCTTAAATTGTTTTATAACAGCCGGAAGAACATAGATACATCTGTGAGTAGCCATTCCGACAACAATTTTTATTTCGTTATCGGTTGTAATTCTTTCGATTTCTTCTTTAATTTCTTCTTCGGATTTAAGAATTTTTATCGCCCAATTAACAAAAATTTCCCCCGCAAATGTCACTTTAATCGGTGTCGTATCGGTCTCAAACAATTTCGTTTTATATTCTTTTTCAACATTTTTAATTGTTTGACTCAAAGATGACTGCGACACAAACAACTTTTTCGCGGCAGCCGTAATATTTTTTTCTTTCGCAACAGTTACGATATATTTTAATTGATTGAAATTCATTTAATTATTATAGCATAATTCCTCAAAATTTTAATAAGAAAAACTTATGATTTTAATCGAATTTAACTATTTTTAATTATACACATTTTGTTCTATTCTAATATCGAAAGAAGGTAAATTATGAGTATATTTGAAGCCGGAATGATGGTTTGCTTCGGCATCAGTTGGCCGATTGCGGCATATAAAACATTCAAAGCAAAAAGTGTTAACGGAAAAAGTTTGAGATTTTCGTTCTTAATTTTGCTTGGTTACATTTTTGGTATAACCCACAAATTTTTATACAGCCATGATGCGGTTATATGGTTATATTTTCTAAACGTATTTTTCTTGTTGATTGATATCGGCTTGCATATCAAATACAAACACTTCTCAAACAAAAAATAACCTTAACTATTTCCATTAACATTACTTATTATCGGCGAATATAAGACAAGCGTAATTTTTCTTGAAGTCTTCAGCGGACAAATCAGTATTGAATGTTGTATTCCAAGGATTTACGATAACGATTCTTAAATCGCCGTTTTTATTTATATACGGTTTTGCACCGTAAGCGTGTCCTGTTGTAACGTTATAGTCGTGCAGGAGATTTTCTTCATCTTCAATTTCGAATTTTGAAGTTGCAGAGAATACCGCACCTTTTGAAATTTGTTCTTTTACTGCAGAGTCAAAATCTTCATTTTCGGTATCGATGTTGTAAGACGGCATGCCAAAGGCTTGGAAAATTTCATTGGCAAGTCCTGCTTCACGATACGCAGCTCTGACATTTTGGAATTTTTCATTTGCTGCCTGAAGTTTTTCCTTTACTCCGTCAAGAACGACACCGTCTTCATCTTCAACGATTTCGAAACCGGAATTTGCATACGAATCGTCATCATTAATCTCCGCCCAGAACCTGTTTTCGTTATTTTCGACCCAGAAATTTTCCGGATTCTTAATTGCTTCATACAGCTGTTCTTTTCTTTCGAGTTGTCTGCCCATTATTTCGTCGGTATTGGGCTCTTGCGTTTTTAGAGTTTTGTTACAAGTTCTGATATCTTTTTTATCTTCCTCAATATTTTTTTTGAGAATTGCAATTCTTTCTTCTCTTGTAAAACCTGCCGTTTCGGGAATATTTCCGCCGTTTTTCAAATAGGCAAGTTCAGCCTTGGAGCGGGCAATTCTGTCTTTTGAACCTTGTTTTGCATCCGTATAGAATTGTTGTTCATCTTCATAGTCAAGTTGATTAAAAACAGTATCATCAAGCTTGTTGTAAGTTTGTTCTTTAGCTTGATTAATTGTTTTATCGAGACGGGTGCCGGCATAGAGGTATTCAAGTATTCTTAAACCTTCCGAGCCCTTAATATATATTTTTTCCTGAAGGTTATCTTTTGTTTGTTCCAAGAGTTTGCAATCTTTTGCAACAACAACCTCATCCCTGTTCGGAAGTTTAGCTTTGACGTCATTTCCGTCTTGTTCAAAACAATCTAAAATTTTTACTCTTGTTTCCGGATTTTGGTACAAAGTATCAAATGTCGAAACCAAATAACAGTCCCCGATTTGGCTTTGACCTACCGAAAATCTTTCTACAGGCGGAAAAAGTTTCAAATATGTTTCTTTATCAAACTTCAATTGTTTTGCATTTTCATCATCTGTTTTAATATAAACATTTTTTTCATCGCCAATGTTATAGACATCACCGATTTTTGCATTTTTGACAGCATCTTCGGGGGTATCAAACTTAGGCACAATCAAATCCGCAATAGGTGTACCCGTTGCTTTTGCCTGTTGCATAAGTTTCATATCATTTGCGATATTTGGTTGAATATCGGAATGTTTACTTGAATAATAAATACAACGTTTATTAACCGAACCGTCTTCAATCAAACCCACCAAAGCATTTGCGGCTTTTGAATTCTTATTATCCGATTTCATCATATTTGAAATGGCATCAAGTTCATAATCATCCAAATTTTCCCCAAAAGACGTGTTTTTAAGTTTTTCAAGATTTTGTTTTTGTTCATCAATCGGTTTTTCCGAAACAAACATCGCCTTTAAAAGTTGACCCGACGGATAGGCAGCATAAGTTTGAGTCGGCATGCTTTGATTATTTTGAGCCGAAACATTTTTTTGTTTAATACCGTTATTTATCCCGATATTATTGATTTTCGAGATATTGTTACCTATGTTCATCGTGTTTATTTGAAAACCTTTCATGTTAATTATCGGCAAAATTTAAAAAAACTTTAATAAATTTTTTATGATAACATGATTTTGTTATGAAAATTGAAGAAAAAGTTGCACAAGCAAGGGATTTATTTAAGCAAGGTTATAATTGTTCGCAATCCGTTTTTTGCACATTTTGTGAAGATTTCGGAATTGATTTTGAAACAGGATTAAAACTATCTTCTTCATTTGGCGGAGGGATGGGAAGACTTCGCGAAGTTTGCGGAGCCGTAAGTGCATTGTTTATGATTGCGGGTTTAAAACACGGATATACAACAAAAAATGACGACTCGGCAAAAGCCAATCATTATAAACTCATTCAGGATTTAGCGGAAAAATTCAAACAAAAACACGGGACGATAATTTGTCGTGAAATTTTAGGACTCGATGCAGACGGATATATTCCCGCAAAAAGAACCGAAGAATATTACAAAAACAGACCCTGCGAAAACTGTATAGCAACCGCAGCAGAAATTGCCGCCGAACTTTTAGGACAATAAAATCTACGCGTTTAACAATCCGTTTAAGGTCGACGTCATCAATTCATTAAACAATTCCGGTTTTTCCATACTCAAAAGTTTCAAGTTCATAAATTGAGCGGGATTTTTTGCATATTGTTTTTGTAATTCTTTGGTTGCTCTGTCAACGACCGTCGAAGTTGCATCTTCACTGAGTTTCATCGGACTGTAATTGCTTTTTCTTCCTGCCGGAGCGGAAAGTCCCATTCTCGTAAGTTCTTCTATTGCAAATCTAGCAAGAGTCAATTTTACAAAATCTTTAGGATTCATTTGGTAAGTTGCCCACTCACCCGTTTGTGCATATTCACTGACAAATGCCACGGAAAGTTCAATACCGAGTGTGCGTGCGGTATTTAAAGCACTGTTTAAAACTTGATTTTTGGAATTAGCTTCCGGAATAATGTCATACATTTTAGAACCGACAATGTACTCAACTCCCGATAAAACGGCACATTTTACAACATCTTTCACCGCTTCTTCGCTCATATCTTCTTTGTTGTCAATCTTGTTTGTAGCAAGATCCGCCAAATCCATACCAATATAACCGACCGTGGAAACAGCCGCCCCGGTTAACGTCGGAAGCGAAGTTTTTGACAATGCAATCGTTGCCCCGATAATTCCCGACATCGCAACATCTTTTAACGCAGTCGAGCGAATTTGTTGTGTTTTGATATACTTATCAACTCTTTTTTGAATATTGTTTGTTTCGCCGAAAGCCTTCTTATATGCTTCATCATACTCTTTTTGAATTTCATCAATTTTCTTGCCGTGTTTGAGTTTTTCGGCAGTTTCCGCAGAAGTGTAAATCAAACCTTCCGCAATATCTTTGTATACATCTATTTGTTCTTCCCTCGAAAGTGTAATAAAATCAGGTCTTTTTGATAACTCGAGGACTTTTAAATTTTCTTTTCCGCCAACAATTTTTGTAAGTTCTTCTTTGAAACCATCAAGTTTTTTTTCTACATCAACATGCCTGCCATGTTTATCAAAATCCGGAGATTCAGGATTTATAGAGTTTTTGTGTTTTGTGAAAAAATTTGTATATTCTGTTAAATGTTCTTTTGTATAGTCCGCAACTTGATCCGCCGACTTAATTAATGTATATTTTGCAGAAGCTTTTTCATAATCTTTTATGGCTTCTTCATCATAATTCACACCAAATGTTTTAAAAAATTCAGACCTAAAATTGCCGACTCTTGCAGCATTTTCAAGATTTTCAATCTGCATTTTGTGAACTTGTAAATCGTCAGAAACCAATGACGCTCTGTTCTTGGAACTCCATAAACATGAAATCTTATCCGCCAATTTTCCTGACCAACCATCATATGCAAGTTGTCTGTCAAATGCAGTCTGTGCCTTAACATTCATTAAATTGAGTGCGTCTATTGTTGTGTTAAATTTTGAAGCAGAGGGCACAAAACCACCCTTGCAATACTCAATAGGATTTGTTGTTCGCTCAAAAGTATCCGGCATCTGCTTTTTGAGATACTTACCCGCCAACGGTGAATTATGAACAACACCCTGCATCGGTATTAAACTGTTAACGTTAGAAATTTTCACAAACACACACTCGATTTCTACTTCGGTCGAAATGCCCGTAAATATTTAATTTTGCCATGTTTATGTTTATTTTTCTTGAAACCGTTACAATTCTTTACAATGCTAATTTATATGTCATTTGGCTAAAAAAACAACTTCATTAAATTATGTTTTTTCCGTCAAAATTATACATTTTTCTGCGGCTTTGACTAATTTCCGTAATTTTTTCAAGATAATTTTCTTTTTTCAAATTTTCAAGTTCCGAAATAAAGGCATTTTGTGACTTTTCGACATTTTTACCGTTAAAATTCAACATATCACAAGCAAGTGTTAAATCAGTCATAGCAAGTCTTGTTGTGTCTCGAAAACCGCTCGAAGCAAGCTTCATAGCCAATTTATTATCTTTTGCGACACTGTAAAGACACTGTGAAATATACATCGGCAAATGACTTATGAGAGCGACAGCCTCATCATGTTCCTTGGGATTTGCAACAATCGGAATTGCCCCCATTTGTTCAATCAAATCCGTTAAAATTTTTGTGTCATTTTCATCATACGGTGTCAAAACCCATTTTGCACCCTCAAATAATTCAGGAAAAGAGGCATTATAACCACTGTTTTCGGTTCCTGCCATCGGATGAGAAGGAATAAATTTAAAAGAATATTTTTTCTTTGTTACAAACTCTTTAACACTTGCAACATCAGTAACGGTACAGTTTTCAGAGACAATACCTTCCAATTTATCAAGCGTCTCAATAATTTTTCCAATCGGTGTACAAACAAAAACCACTTCACAATCCGAAAGAATTTCATATTTATCAGAACAACTCTTGACCAAAGTTTTAACATGCCTCAATGTTTCCGAATTTCTTGTTACGGCATATAATTCATGCCCGAAACCCGCTAATTTCTTGAGTATTGAACCACCGATAAGACCAAGACCTATAATTCCGATTTTCATTTTTTCTCCAAGATTATTAAGTTTTATTACGTTTTTCAAAAATTATGTTATTTTCTGGAAAAGCCCGCAAATACATTATATCAGCGAATTTGAAATAAAAAAAGAGTTAATATTTATTCACATATTTGCATAGTAAACAAACGTGTGTAATAATCAAATTAAATTAATAGTCTAACCATTCCTTTCTTGACTTATGCGGCTCTCGAGTCGCATTTTTATTATGTAAGGGACTTCGTCCCTCTCTAATTGCGACATCATTAATTTTTTTATTTTTGTATCTTCATATGGACTTCGTCCTTCTCTAATTGTATCATCATTAATTTTTTTGTATCGACATATGGATTTCGTCCCGTTCTAATTGAGTCATCATTAATTTTTTTGTATCGGGGGCATATGGATTTCATCCCGTTTTAATTGCGGGGGCATAGAGCAGGGTCGATTTTAGCCGACGGAAATTATGCTTTGCAGGCTAAAGCTTACCGAGGAAAATAGATTTTTCTGGATAACTTTTTCGACATGACAATGATTTATTTATGTAATTATTTTTCAGAAAATCGGTATAAATCGGATGATTTTGGTATAATGAGGAAAAAGGAGCAAATATGGCTGGTCGTTTATTTATAATTTCAGGCTCATCAGGAGTCGGCAAAGGCACTGTTATCAAAGAGTTTTTGAAAAATGCAGACAACATTTACCTCTCTGTTTCGACGACAACAAGAAACCCAAGAGAGGGCGAAGTTCACGGAGTGAACTATTTTTACGTCAACAAAGATGATTTCAAAAAGGCTGTTGAAAACGGAGACTTTTTAGAATGGGCTGAATTTGGCGGAAATTGTTACGGAACAAGCCGTTCTGCGGTCGAAAAAACTTTAAAAGAAGGAAAAAACGTCCTTCTTGAAATCGAAGTTCAAGGGGCAAAACAGGTCAAGGAAAAAATGCCCGAAGCGGTTACGATATTTATCTTGCCGCCCTCGATTGAAGAAATCGAAAAGCGTTTGAGAGGTCGTGGAACAGAAACCGAAGAAGCGATTGCGAAAAGGCTCAAAGCGATTAAATTTGAATCACAAGAGGCACAACATTACGATTACAAAGTCGTAAACGACCTTGTCGAAAGGGCTGCCGACGAAATTTCAAAAATTTACGAAAAACATAAGGGTTAAAATGTACGAAGTTCAAGAAGTTATTGATTTAATAGAACAGGTTGCACCGCCTGAAACCGCCGCAAAATGGGACAATTCAGGTTGGCAAATCAACTTTGGCAAAAAAAATTTCAACAAAATAATGACGGCATTGACCGTCACAAGTGATGTTGTGGAGCAGGCATGCAAAAACGGTTGCGATTTAATTATTGCTCATCATCCTTTAATTTTTGACCCTCTGAAAAAAATAGATGACCCTTCAATCATCAAAGCAATTCAAAACGGAATTCAAATTTATTCCGCACATACGAATTTAGATGTTTCAAAAGGCGGAACGACGGATACATTGGCAGAAAAATGCGGTTTCGGGAAAGTTTCTGTAATTGAAGATTTTATTAACGGAAAGACTCTTGATGAAGAAATTGACGTTGATTTTTTGAAAAAAGACATCAAAAAGCGACTAAACTTGGATTACATCAAAGTAATCAATCACGCGGGAACGCAGAAAATCAAGTCCGTTGCATTTTGTGCGGGAGCAGGAGGTTCCGAAATTTCGAGGGTAAATGAATTGGGATTCAATCTGTTCATAACCGGAGAAGTCAAATTTCATGAGTCTTTTGAGGGAAAAGACACCGTCGTTTTTGCAGTCGGTCATTACGATAGTGAAAAATATGTCGGCGAAATTTTTAAGCGTATTTTAGGCGATTTGGGCAAAAAATTTGAAATTTTGGAAGCAGATGAAAAAAGACCGTACGATTTTGATTAAAATTTTATTTGCGATAATGCTTTTATTGCCTCAAAAAGCGGTGGCAGAAGTGTTTTTACTGTCCGATTGGAATTTTTATAATTTTAGAGAAAATTATAAAATTACGAAAAATGCCGACGAAACAAAATTTGAAAAAATCAGAAATAATTATAATTTTGGCAATTTTTTTGACAAACAGACAATAATTTTGCACAAAAAGAACAAAAACTTAACACCGCAAATTGAGGGAAGAACTTATTTTGCAAGGACTTTACTCGGAGACGGGACTTGCGAAAAATATATTTTAGAAGATAAAACAAATGAATTTTTAGGAATTTACTGTTCCAAAAAACTTCAAAAATGCGAAATAGCAAGGTTTTCGCTCGGTTTTGACGGAATAACGGAAACGAGATATACACACAATAATCTTTGGCATTTCCAAAACAACATCGGTTCGTTTCTCGAAACGCAAATGAGGATAAGGGTTTTGCCAAATTTTATATTCAAGAATTATATTCATCGAAAATATCTTTTGAGGCTTGAAAAATGAACATAACAGGCGGAAAATACAACTCATTAAACATCGAAACCGCAAAATTTGACAACGTGAAACCCACGCTGTCAAAGGTCAGGCAGGCTGTTTTCAACTCACTTGCAACACAAGGGGATTTTGAAACTTTTTGTGACCTTTTTGCCGGCTCCGGAATAATGACCTTCGAAGCGATTTCAAGAGGATACGAGGTAACTTCGGTCGAAATTGACAAAAAAACGGCAATTTTTATCAAAAAAAATGCAGAAAAACACAAAATTCCGATAAATTTGATTAATTATGACGGAATAAAATTTTTGCAAAAGACAGAGAAAGTTTTTGATGTTTTCTATCTTGACCCGCCATACCAATCAGGCTTATACGACAAGGCTCTCGAGCAAATCGAAAACAGAAATTTATTGAGCGAAAACGGAATTGTCATCGTCGAAAAACCGACAGAATTGCAAATCAATTTGGGCAATTTCGTTTGCACAAAAGAAAAAACTTACGGTGATAAATCAATTTGTTATCTGAAAAGAGGTTAATTTTGAGAAAAATATCTGTTACAAATTGCCAATTTCAACCAAAATGCGGCGACAAAAATCACAACCTGAACAAAGTATCCGAAATGCTTGAAGGAGTAAAGACAGACCTAATCGTTCTTCCTGAATTTTTCTCCACCGGAATTTCTCATGAAGCCTTCAAAAACTTCCCCGAAGACGAAAACGGGGGCGAAACGCTTGACTTTTTAAAAAAATTAGCCGTAAAATTAAACGCAAACATCATCTGTGGTTCCGTCATAGAAAGAGTTTCGGGCAAATCATACAACACCTCATTCGTCTTGAACAGAAAAGGTGAAACCGTCTGTAAATACCGAAAAATCCATCTTTTCAACTGTTTCGGCGGTACTGAACACAAAAGAATTACCGCAGGCGAAAACATCGTGATTGCAGACTTAGACATCGGCAAAATCGGCATGGCTATTTGTTTCGACATACGTTATCCGCAACATTTTGCAGCCCTGAAACAACAAGGTGCAGAATTGTTTGTATGTCCGACGGCTTGGGGTTTTCACAGTGAATTTGAAAAAAATATGGACTGGCTCACCGTTTGGAAATCAATGAACGTCGCAAGGTCAAACGAAAATATTACCCCTTTGATTTCCGCAAACCAAACAGGCAGCAACGGCAACGGTTTTACTTTAATTGGAAATTCAATGATAACGGATAAAACAGGAAAAGTTTTGACAAATTCAGAAAACAAAGAAACAATAAACACCGTGATTATTGAAGTGTAAACTTTAACGCAGTTGTTGTTATTTTATATTTATTATGATAAATTTTATATAAAATATTATTGGAAATTTAGGGCATTTAAAGCAAAATGAAAGTTGATTTGGTATATTTATGGGTTGATGATACTGACCCGATTTGGCGAGAAAAATTGAACAAATCAACAAATAATGTCTCTGTCGGAAAAGAATCAGCCGATGATTGCCGATTTAAAAATAATGACGAACTTAAATATTCTTTGCGTTCGGCAGAAAAATATGCCCCTTGGATAAATAAAATTTTTATTGTTACATACAATCAAACCCCGGTCTGGCTCGATACAAGTAATCCCAAAGTCAGAATTGTCGACCACTCGGAAATAATTCCGCAAGATAAAATGCCCGTTTTCAACTCTTGCGTAATCGAAAACAGAATACCGTTTATTAATGAATTATCGGAATATTTTTTACTTGCAAATGATGATACTTTTTTTTGGAATAAAGTAGATGAAAATTTCTTTTTCCGAGATGAAAAACCGATATTCAGAGCAGGAAAAAAAATAAAAAACAAAGAATATAAACATTTATACGGACACTCAGTCCATAAAGCTTATCAAAAAGTTAAAGAAAAATGCGGAAAATCCGTTCCGTATTTTCCGCATCACAACATTGATGCCTATAAAAAATCGGATTTTTTAAATTGCATAAAAGAATTTGAAAAAGATTTTGACGAAACATTAAATCATAAATTCAGAACACCTGAAGATATTCAGAGAGTAATTGTTTTGTACCTTGCCGTTGTACAAAACAAAGCAATTTTGAAAGAAATAAAAGTCAATCCTTTATTGAAAATTTTCGGCATAAAATATCCCGACTCGGAATATTTCGGATTGAAAAAATCCAATTTAAAAAACATCAAAAATTCAAAAGCAAAATTGATGTGCATAAACGACAGCAGAAAAACAACAGATTATGACAGAAAAAAGATGGTGGAAATTTTGGAAGAAAAATTTCCGAAACCGTCAGAATTTGAAAGATAAAAAGATGAAAAAAAGAATTTTTCAAAAATTTTATAACAGATTTTTAAGCAGTTTCAACAGATACTTGATGACGATAAATTTTACGGCAAAAGTCTTCAAGATTAAAGAAGGCGAAAAAGCACTCTGTATTGCACCTCATCCTGATGACGAAAGCATCGGAATGGGCGGAGTACTTGCAAAATATAAAGATAATTTTGATGTAATTTGCCTGACGGACGGCTCAAAAGGAATCAAAAATCAAGATACTCAATCAATTGTTCAAACAAGAATTATTGAATTTGAAAATGCACAAAAAGTTGCGGGTATAAAAAATTATCGCAATTTGGGAATTGCAGACCGCGAAGTTTGTAACTCGTATGAAACTTTTTCACAAATCGACACGAAAAAATACGATTACATCTTTATCCCCAATTTAATTGACACTCACTATGACCATAGAGCTTGTTTTATACACTTGCAAAAAATGTTAAGAGAAAAAAAACATAAACCAAATCTTAAAATTTTATTTTACGAAGTTTGGGGAGCATTGAGCAGTCCTAACGTACTCGTCGAAATTACCGACGTCGTTCAAACAAAAGCGGAAATGATAAAATGCTATAAGTCTCAATTGGAACGAAAAGATTATTTGAACGCAATTTTGGGTTTAAATAAATACAGAGGATTAACAAAAAATATTGAATACAGTGAAGCTTTTTGGCTTTTGGATTGCAAAGAAGTCTTGAAGTTGTATGATGAATTTTTTTCGGACATAAAGGAGCAAATTGATAATGAGTAATATTGCAGATTTTTTTAAAAATATTTTTCAAGATAAAAAACCGATTATAAAAGAAAATACTTTCTTCGTTTGGGAACCATGCTCAAAAAGCCATGCCGAAGTTGTTCCGGGATATGCAAAATATCTTTTGGACTTGGGATATCACGTTTCCGTTTTGGTAGAACCGGACAGATTAAAAGAAGGTCTTTTCTGCAGATTTGGCGAAGAAAATATCTCTTACAACGTTATGACAAAAAAACAAATCGAAAAATATTTCAAAAATAATACACTTGAAGATGTCGCAGGTGTTTTGGTCACAACAGTCGGAAAAATTTGCGACAGCGTTAATTTCGACCAAGCATACAACTTTTTTGCAAAAGCTGATAAAAATAAATTGTTCTTCGTTGAACACGAAGCAAAACCTGCTACCGACAACGGTACTTGGAATGAAAATCTTATTACATTAAGAAAACTCAATTACAAAAATGCTCAATCAGTAGTCGTAAACCCGCACTACTTCGGAAAATTTGAACAAAATCAAAAAAATGAAATTACAAATTTTGTTGTTGTCGGAAAATTTTCCGCTTCCAAAAAAGATACTCACTTGATTGTAAACTCCGCATTGGAATTGATTAAAAACGGATATAAAAATTTTAAAATTACCGTAATCGGAAAAGGAGACTTGGATTGCGTCCCAAATGAACTCAAAAAATATATCGATATAAAAGGACGTCTTTCATTTACGGATATGTATAATGAAATCGAAAAATCCGATTTTATGCTTACCGCATATGACGATACAAAAGAAGAACACCTCGGCTATATTACATCAAGCACAAGCGGCTGCTTCCAATTAGTTTACGGATTTTTGAAACCTTGCGTTATCATAAGAAGTTTTGCTCCCATAAACGGTTTTGATGACGGCAATTCCGTAATTTACGAAAACAACGACGATTTTTACAATGCACTCGTAAAATGCATTAACATGTCTAATGATGAATATAACCAAAAACGTCAATATTTGAGCCAATACGTGGATTACATCTACAATTGCTCAAAAGAAAATTTCAAAAACCTCATCATTAAACAAAAAGGTTCTCTTTAATTTAAAACAAAATTAAACACTCAATTTTCTCAGTCTTAACTCAATCGAAAGAAGAATTAAGACGAAAATTGTTGTTATAACCGGCAAATAATTCAATCCTATTCTTTGAATGATTATCCCTAAAAGCGGTGTCATAATTGCAAAACCTAAACAAGCCGAACCGACTTGATGCCCCATAAGGATTTTTGCCTTTTCAATTTCATAACGCTTATGTGTCTCATTCATTGTACAGGGATAAATTCCGGAAAGCCCCATGCCAAGTGCAACTAAACCGATTACCGTCGTAATATGTATCGGAATACAAAGTAATAACATTGAAATCAATGAAATTAATATACTTGCAAGAATTATGGCACTGTTGCAAAACTTTTTGGTAACGAAACCGACCAAAAATCTTCCGAAAGTTAAAGCACCCCAATATATAGCAGCCAAAGTTCCCGCAAATACGGGGTCAAAGCCTCTTTGTTCCGTCATAACCGAATATATCCAGAGTCCGACACCACCTTCAGTTGCTGTATAAAAGAAGAAAAACGTTGCACTTAAAAAAGTATTTAAAGTAAACATATTCACAGGTTTTACGTCTTCTTTAACAATCTCGGTTTCCTGATTTTGGGAAAAACCAAATTGCTTAAACATAAAAATCACAGACATTAAAAATAAAATTATACCGACAATGGCATATCCGCCACGCCACGTAAGGTTTTTGACAAACGCAAATGTCATAATTAACGGCCCGAGAGTTGAACCAATTCCCCAAAAACCGTGCAACCAACTCATATGCCGTGAAGAATAATTGAGAGCGACATAGTTGTTTAATGTGCTGTCGACACTTCCGGCTCCGAGTCCCGATGGTATAACAAACATAAGAAAAGTCAGCCAATTCGGGGACAATGCATACCCTAAACTTCCGACAGCAGTGAGAAATATACTGACCGCAACGATTTTAGAAACGGGAAATTTTCGAGCAATATAACCGTTTAAAAAACCTGCCAACGATGAAAAAATTGTGCAGGAAAATGTTATAATTCCAGCAGCATCAAGATTTTTGCCAAAATCAACTCTCATTGTCGGCCATGCCACACCCAAAATTTGGTCAGGCAGTCCAAGGGCAATAAATGCAATATATAAAAGAATCAGTATTATAAATTTTTCCCTGCTCATATTGACAGAATATCATGAAAACAAGAATTTGAAATAAAGTCGAAAATCAGCATTCGAAAAGATTTACCTCAAATTTTTTATTATTCAGTTCGTTAAAAATTATACTTTTGAACCAATTTTTTAGAAATCAAATCCCATGCCGCAAGATTAGGATGAGAATCGTCAGGAGAAATTTGATATTTTAACGTCATCATATTCTCTCCGGTCAAATCATTGACGAAAACCAAATCAATACCGGCTTCCTCAAATCTTTCACCGCAACAAAAATCTTCCTTAGATATATCAGAATAAATCAAAATAATAAATTTTATACTGTTATTTTTTTCTTTCAACCGCTCAAAAGACTGCATAACAACATTATAAAATACCTTATCAGCATAATTTCCGTTTTGGTAATAAAGCGGAAAAATTTGCTCATATGCTCTGTAAATAAAAGATGTTCGCTGAAAAGTATTCGGATATTGAATTTTCAAAGTATCATTTTGTTTTAAATTATATCTCGGAACAACATAATTCACAAAAGGATTACATCTGAACTTGCAACATCTAAGATTATGGTCCCCGAAAAACACATAAATATACGTATCAATACTGTCATTGACCTTTCCTTTGTCAATAGCATAATACATCATTTGCGGTCCGACACCCTGAACGGAATAATTATACACACTTCTGTTCGTCAATTTTGATAAATCACGTCCGAAAATATTATTTTCTCCACCATATCCGAACGAACAACCAAAAATTCCAATTGGTGCTTTTTTAGAATTTGGCACAATTACAGGTTTATGAATAAAAGAAAGATATTTTTCATCTTTAAAATCACGAACATCAAATAACAAAGAACTTCCGTACATTTTGATATCATTTTTTAATCCGTCGGGCGAACTGAAATATAAAACCGTTAACGATAAAAATTCCATTAAAATGTATAAAAACGCGTAAAATATAACGAAAACAGTTATTTTTTTAATCTTACTCTTAATCATGACATTCAACACCCTAACTTGCCATCAGAACCTTATTGCTTGGCAAATTCTCTGCTCAAAAATCTTTTTTTTGTCGTAATGTTTTCCCCGAAAAGATATTCAAAAGAAAAATTATTATGAAAAACTTGAATAATTTTTAAAATTTCAGAAAGATTAAATTCCGACTTTCCGTTAATTTTTTGTCTAAGAGTCACAATATTAATGTCTGCTTTTTCGGCAAGATCTTTGTACTTCATATTTTTTCTTGTCAATTCCGCCTTTAAGTTTTCAAACATTTATGCTCCTTTTTGATAACGTTTTATCTGTAAACAAAAATTTACATGATAGTTTTTTATAATATGTTCGCAAAATCAACAATAAAACACCGTCAGAAAATTGTAAAGTATTATAATTTTCGATACTTAGATTTAAAAAAACAATTAATAAAGGCTAAAATATTAATATTTAAATATTGAAAACTATCATGGAAGTTTTTATTATTAGAATATTAGTAAGAGGAACGATGGACGATTTATTTAAAAAATTTTATCAATATAAAAAAGAATTAAAGATGACGAATGAGGATATTGCCGCAAAGACGAATCTTCCTCTTGGCACTATTAACAGGATTTCTTCGGGGAAGACAAAGAATCCGAAATTGTCGACATTAAATAAACTGGCACAGGCATTCAATGTAACATTGGACGATTTGCTGAATAATAAGGGAGGATGCGAACCATTTTATTTAGATAAAGAAACAGGAGTAATTGCAGAAGAAATAAGCTGTAATCAGGAATTAAAAACATTGTTTATATCGATTATGAATTTATCTTCTGAGGATAAAAAAATCGTTACGAGAATTGTGGAAAGCTTGAAAAAGTCATAAAATAAGAGAAAAACTCAAATATTGCATAAAAAGCAAGGTGTACATTTTTCGAAAAGTTTTCCCAAAAAGTACACCGAAAAAGATTTTCTTAAAATCCTATAGCATCTATTTTTTATATTGCTTTTTTAATCTTTTACAAACATCTTCTTTTAAATTCGATTCAGAGCAATAAAGAATTACAGAACCCCAATTACTATAACGTGTTCCTGTTTTTGCTGTAAAAGTTTTAAAATTTATCCAATCATTAAAAGTTTGTTCATTTAATTCATATATAAATTTTCTGTTTAATCCCGGAATCAATTCTTTTTTTGACATATTTAGAATAATATAATCTTTTTTATTATGTTCAAAAATTATTTTCATTGAATAATTCGTTCCTAATCCTAAATAATTCAGAAAATCAACATTATCAAGGTTCAACCAATTCGGAACGATGTCTCCGGTTTGGACACATTCAATTTTGTTATATTTACTTTTGTATTTGCAACATACATCTTCACTTTTAAACGGAAGTGATAAAAAATACAATGTAAAACCAACAATAACAAGTAGTGCGATAAATAAATTTATGTAAAACCATTTATTTGTGTAGAATGATTTTGAATGATTGTTTTCTTTTTGTTGTTCTTCGTTCGTTGTTTCAATTTGTTGATTTTCTGATAATTCCATTTTTTATCCTCTTTCTTAATAATATAATTCGTACGGGAAATTTAAAAGATAATCTAACGGGTCTTGTCCGGTTCTTTTAAAATAATATAACCAACTTTCGTTTGGTCTTTTTTGCAACCATTTTTGCCGTTTGATTTCTTCTTGTCTTTCTTTTTCTCTTTGAATTGCTTCTTGCTTTTGTTGTTTTGCGAGTTTTATTTCATATTCTTTTTTTGCTTTTTCGTATTTTTTCTTTGCATCTTCAATTGTTTTTTTCATATCTTTGAAAAATTTTTGCTCATCTGGAAAGTATCCGATACCTTTGTTACACAAATAAATAACTTTATCAGCATTGTCATTAAAATTATCATCATTAATAAGTCCAAGATGATAATAAATAGAAATCACGTAATCTTCTTTTTGGGGATTGTCATTCATTATAAAGTTGATATCTTGTTCACATTCTGAAAACTGTTCTGTATCTATGCATAATATTGCTTTTCTTTGATGCAAGTCATGATTGTTTTTATCGAAAGATAATGCTGTATTATAGTATGAAATTGCTTCTGATTTATTATCAAACAAACATTCTTGCATTTCTGCAGCTGCCCCATTAGCCATAGATTTAACTTGATTAGAAAGACAATTTTGATTATTTAACACATCTTCCATATATTTCCAAATGATATCTTTGTATTTTGTTGGTGCGATAAGATACATAATTGTAGATTTTTGCAGATATGCTGAACATAATTTTTCTTTTTTTATTTCGGCTGATTTAATTTGTTTATCAGAAAAATCGATTTCTTCACCGTATGTAAATTTTCCATTTTCTTGAATGGTTTTATCAACCGTTGCCAACCAGTCTAACATTTTTTGCCATTCTTTAGCATCATCAATAAATGCTTCAAGTTTAACATTAAGACATTGTATAGTATTTGAATATTTAAAGGGTTTTTTATCAAAATTTCCTTGTTTTAATATATCAATTCTTGTTTCAATAAATTCTTTTTCAAGATAAGGACTTTCAAAAGCCTTGTCAGAATATTCTAATGCTTGTTGATAATCCTTTTTTGCTAAATAAACTTTTGCTAATCCGTTATAAATCATATAAGAGTTTATGGGAGTATCATTAATATCATTATATTGTAGGTAATCTATTGCTTTTTTGAAATCTTTTTCTGCTTCATCGATATTGTTTTTATTTATTTCCAAACTTCCTTTTACAAGGTATGTAAGGTACTGTTTATCTTTTAAATCAAGATTAATGCTTTTTTGAATATATTTTTCGGCTTTTTTATATTTTTTATTTTGCATACTACTTGCTGCTTTTTCAGCATAAGAAGTTTTTCCAAGATTTAATTGATAATATGCGTCAAATAAAAATTTGTCATCTGCATAAACTATATTACTTAGGGAAAATAAAACTACCAAAGTTATAATAATTTTTTTCATAATTTTCATTCCTAATAGCCAACAACATTTTTGATTTTGTATGTGGAAACATTATCTTCAATAATTGGTGCTTTAAATTTCCAAATTGAATTTGCTTCTAAATTATTTACGTTGTCTAATGTGCTACTTACTAAATTTCCTGCTTTATCGTATAAATTAATCTCAACTTGTACATATCCCAAATTATGATTTGAATTGTTTTTAACAGTACCACAAATAGCTCTTCCTCCGTATTCTATGTTGCAAGAATGACTTTCTGTAACTTCCAAATGAACACCTTTTCCATCATTAACATCAAACAACCCTGTAAAATCAGAAAAAATAAAATTATATATTATTGTTAACAAAACAAGTCCTCCAATAACCGAACCAATTTGTTTTAAACAACCATTGTTTTTGTTTTGCATACTATTATCATTTTCAATACTATTTTCTGTATTAAAGTTTGTCCCACAAAATTGACAAAATTTTGAATTATCACTTATTTCTTTTCCACATTTTGAACAAAACATTATAATCTCGCTTTCAATTTAACACATAATAACCATTATTTTTCAGATTCATCTTATCATAGATTTATTTTTATTTCGTTGTTTATTACGATAAATTAACAACAATAAATCGTAAAGTACATTGTGTGTTTTTCTTGAAATTTCTACGAAAATGTAATTGAGGGTGTCATGAACAAAGAAAATAACATCGGAAAAATGATACGAGAATTACGAATTTCGTCAGGCTATACGCAAGAGCAGTTAGCCGAAAAAATTGGTATTGATAACAAACACCTTTCTAAAATCGAAAAAGGAATACATATTCCTTCTTATAAAACAATGCAAAAACTTTCAAATGTTTTTGGGTTAAAACTTAATTTCTTTGAAAACGAAACAGACATCACGACCCAAAACCCAATTTATACGAAATCTTTAAAAATACTAAATTCTGCAAAATCTGATAAGGAACGCAAATATTATTTAGAAGTTTTAAAATTGGCTCAAAAAGGCTTACATATTGCAGAAGAAATGTAGAAAAATTTTGATATTAACTCAAAAATTTATAGATAACGAAATAAAAAAACAAGTCTTTTCAGACTTGTTTTTATCTGAGAAAAGCTGGTAACGGGACTTGAACCTGCGACCTACTGATTACGAATCAGTTGCTCTACCGACTGAGCTATACCAGCATTTCTTCTTCAATTATATTAAATCAAAGTTTTTTATCAAGTAATTTAATCAAGTGAGAAAATATCTTGCAAATCTGCGTAACTCAGGCTCTTTCCGATGTTTCTGTCAACTGAAATTACTGAATCCACAAGATTTCTCTTTTGTTGTTTAAGTTTTTGAATTTTTTCTTCAACAGTACCTTTGGTGATAATTCTGTATACAAAAACTTTTTTAGTTTGACCGATACGGTAAGCTCGGTCTGTTGCTTGATCTTCGACGGCAGGATTCCACCAAGGGTCATAGTGAATTACATAATCCGCACCGGTCAAGTTCAAACCTGTTCCGCCGGCTTTCAAACTGATTAAGAATATCGGAATTGTCGGGTCGGAATTAAATCTTTCGACGACTTCGCCACGGTTTTTCGTTTTACCTGTAAGATATTCGTGTTTAATACCTTCTTTTTCGAGCCAAGCCTTAATGATATCGAGCATATCGACAAATTGGCTGAACAACAAAACTCTGTGTTTTTCTTCGATAATTTGTTCGAGCATCGATTTGAGTTGTTCAAATTTACCCGATTGAATATTTCCTTTTTTGCCCTCTTTGTCGTAAAGTTTCGGGTGACAACAAATTTGACGTAAACGTAACAATGCCGAGAAGATTGAGAGTCTGCTTTTTTCCAAACCGTTTTGTTCGATAGATTTGAAAAGTTCTTCTTTTGTGCTGTCCAAAACTTCGAGGTAAAAATCTTTTTGTTCGGGCGTAAGTTCGCAGTATGCGATGTTTTCCACTTTGTCCGGCAAATCCTTCGCAACGTCACGTTTCATACGTCTCAAAATGAACGGATAAATTTGTGATTTCAAACGTTTTTCGACAATCTTATCGTCACGTTCAGTAATCGGTGTTACATAACGGTAATTGAATTCATTTTCCTCAAACAAGAACCCTGGCATGAGGAAGTCAAATACTGACCAAAGTTCTTCAAGTCTGTTTTCAATCGGAGTACCCGAAAGAGCCAATTTATGCGACGATTGCAACTTCTTGACGCTTTGTGCAGTCAAACTGTCAGCATTTTTGATGTTTTGTGATTCATCAAGAATGATATATCTGAAATTGTGCTTAACAAGTTCGTCAATATCCCGTCTGACAAGTGCATAACTCGTTATAACAACGTCATATTTATCAATTTCTTTGAAAAATTCTTTTCTTTCAACACCAGCAAGTTTCAGGCACTTCATTTTAGGTGCAAACTTTTGGATTTCATTTTCCCAGTTGAAAACGACTGAAGTCGGGCAAACTACGAGGTTTGGTGCTTGTTTATCCTTTTCTTTAGCCTTTTGAATCAATGCCAATGCCTGCAAAGTTTTACCAAGACCCATATCGTCTGCCAATATGCCGTTTAAGCCATATTGATACAAGAACCATAACCAACTGAAACCTTTCGTCTGATATTCACGGAATTCAGCGTTAATGCCCTTAGGAAGTGCAACCCCGTCCATTTCCGAGAAAGTCGAAATTTGCTTCCAAAATTTAGAAAATTTACGGCTCATTTTAAGAGTCATTTTAAGGTTTTGCATTTCGGACACAATGCCCGCACGGTAAGTCTTTACGACATATTTATTTTCATCGTTTCGATAAACGTCAATCGTATTGAAAGATTTCATCAACGAGAAAATTTCCTGTACGGGAAGTTCAACAAAACCTTGACCTTTGACCTTGAAATACTTGTTATTGTCCAAAACCATTTCGTAAATATCGTTAAACGAAATAATCTCATCTCCGATTTTTCCGTACAATTCAATAATGAAACTATCTTTTGACTCTTCGCAAAAATCAAGTGATGCACAAAGTTCGAACGGATTTTGGGCAAGTTTGAAGAAACTCATGTTGTCTTTTTCTTCGAAAATCCAATCAGCACCTGCTTTTGGTTTGTAATAATTGTAAAAATCGATAGCGTTTTCACGTTCCATTACGAGATTGTTCGTTTGCATCGGGGCAAATTTGCAACTCAAAAGCATCTGATATGCTTGTTCCTCGTGCAATTTGTTACGTTTGACGTAGTAAAGCAAGTCCTCTTTAGGCTTTTTGACCGTGACATAAGGCGTTTTGTCTTGTTTGCTGTAAGGAACTCTTGTTCCGTTATAATCAAATTCCAAAGTCGCCTTGAGCGAGCCGTCATAGTCCAATCCGAGCGAAACAACGTTGAGCGGGTGAGATTCTTCAAGTGCAAGTTTTTCAATCGCTTCGGTCGTTTCGACGTCTGTAATCTGTTTTAATTTCGGCAATTCTTCATAAATAAATTTTGCACCTTCAGCATCTTTGATGTCTGTGAATGATGCTTTGGTTAAGTTTTGCGGAAGTGCCGAAACGGCAATATTTGTCGGAAAAATGAGGTTTTTATAACGACCCCATTGAAGTTGTCTCGAGAAATATCGAACTTCTTCAAACGGCAAAATATCATCTCGGTCAGGACGTTTCCAATACAAGGAAGCAAGCACGTTTCCGACCATTGAGAAGTTTACTCCGACTCCTAAAGTCCAAACGTCATGCGTAAATCTGAGTTTCGCTTTCGTTTTTCCGTCAATAACTTCTTCTGCCTTTGAGAGCATTTTGAAAAATGGGTCAAACTTCAATATCGGTACGTCATACCAACCTGCTCGTTTATCCAATCTTGATTGAGTCAAAAGCATTTTGAAAATTTCAAGATTCACTTTTTGCAAATAATTTAATTCTAAATCTTCGCCGTTTCTTTGTTTTTCAATGATTTTTTTGAAAAGACCTTCTAAATCACGAACGACCTTTCCTGTTTCACGTTCCATAACCAAAATCGAGAAGAAATTTTGACGACGTTTGGGATTGAAGTGGAAAACGTAAGAACCTTGAGGATTTTCAAGCGGGTCTGCAATTTCGTCTGAATAATCAATTTGCATCTTGTATTTTTTTTCGGCATATTCATCATAAATGTGATTGTCGATTGCCGTCAGCCCAAGTGCCACAACGTGTTTACACCATTCTTCTTTCAACGGACATGTACAACTCGGAATAATTTGTCCTTTTTGGAATTTCAAAGTCACATCATAATGGTCTTTGTAACTTCCTTTAACAATAGCAGACAGTACATTTCTCGTTAATTTAACATCTTGTACGAGATTTTTTTGATAAACTTCATATCCTCTTCGCCAACTTCCGGGCTTCGCATTATCTTTGAGGAATTTATGGTTTAAATACACATTACTCATTCGGTTATTTTCTTTGTTCCTATCCAAATCCCGATAAACTGAATTTACAGTCCACGGACAGGTTCACGTCCCTTATAGTTTGATTATACACAATGATTTTTATTAGGCAAGAAAAATCTTTGAAACATTCATTACTATTGAAAAAACTTCATCCGATACGATTTATTTTTGAAAACCAAACGTCCGCGGAATATGACCGTAAATTACAGAAATAAACGGTCCTAAACGAACGTAATGACGTAAGTTTTGGTATAAAATTAAATTATTTCTTCGTCAATAATATATCTCGGACGACCTTTGACTTCTCTCAAAATTTGTCCGATATATTCTCCGACTACACCGATACAGAATATTTGCAAGCCGGCAACAAATATTTGCCAAATTCTGAACGGACCTATGTCATTGGTGATAAGTTTTACGTCAAAAATATTTCCGATTATAAACAATATTGCAAATACCAAACTTAAAAATGAAATGACCGCACCGATGAGAAACACTATATCCAAAGGTCTTGTGCTAAACGATACCATTCCGTTTAATGCCATTTTTGACAGAGAATAAAAATTAAATTTTGATTTTCCCAATTCTCTTTTTGATATATCGTAATTGATATATTTCGTTTTTAATCCGAGAGAATAAACCAAACCTCTTATAAAAATATTTATTTCTTTGTATTCATCAAGAATATCCAAAGCTTTTTTGCTCAAAAGTCTGTATTCCGAGTGGTTTGGCTTCAAAGGAACATTTAAAAAGTTCATACATTTATAAAACATCGATGATGTCACGCTTTTTAAGCTGAATTTTTTTGTATAAGAATTTCTGACACCGCAAACAACATCATAGCCTTCTTTGTAAGCATTTACGAAATCTTCTATTTTATTAACATCTTGCTGAAGGTCTGCATCGATTGTAATTACGGCATCGCAACCGATTTTTTTCGCTGAAAGATATCCGGCAAGGATAGCACTTTGATTTCCAAAATTTCTTGAAAACTTAATTCCTTTTATTGCAGAATTTTTTTTGTTTGCGTCTTTAATTATATCCCAAGTCGCATCCGCACTTCCGTCATTTACGAACAAAAGATAACTTTCGTCGGATAATACACCTTTTTCGACAAGTTTTTTTAAGAGATTTTCCATTTTATCGATAGTTTTTTGCAAAATTTCTTCTTCGTTATATGCGGGAATCACAATCGAAATCTTAGGATTTAACATTTTTATACCTTTGTAATATAATACTCTCCAAAAGGATTATACTACAAATGAAGAAAATTATCACTACTGCCGATGATTTAGGGATTGATAAAGAAACAAATTATGCAATTAAAGAATGTATTGAAAACGGAATTTTGACAAGCAGTTGTCTTATGGCAGACGGTGAAGCGTTTGACGATGCTGTTGAAAATGTTATAAAGACACACCCCGATTTGGAAATCGGAGTTCACCTCGATATCATTGAGTGTAAATCTTTAACACAAAACGGAAAATCTGTTTTGACAAACGAAAACGGCATTTTTAATAATTCTTATATAAATATGCTTTTAAAATCTTACGATAAGAAATTTTTATCCGCGGTTGAAGATGAATTCATCGCACAAATTGAAAAAATCCTTTCGGCCGGCATAAAACCCGTATACATAAATACCCACGTTCATACGCACTCTATTCCTAATTTATTTAAAATTGTTTGCAGATTAGCCGACAAATATTCAATTCCTTTTATAAGAACTCAAGGCGAACTTCCTTACTATACAAAAGGTCTCAAAAGACATACAAGCGTAAGATATTGCCTCAATATTATTAAAAATATTTTGCTTAATACATTCACTTTTATAAACAAAATTGAATTAAAAAAATATAAAGTTAAGACAAATAAGTATTTTTTGGGAGTTTTATATACCGGACAAATGGACGAAGAAACAATAATTGCAGGAGTTGAAAGACTTCCTGAAAATGCTGTTGCCGAAGTTATTTGCCACCCTTCCGTAAATCCTGACAAACCCCGTCATTTCAGAGAATACAAAGGTTTGACGAGTGATTTGTTAAAAGAATTTTTTAAATCCGAAAAAGCAATAGCTGTTAATTGGCAAGACAAAAAGAAAGAAATCAAATAAAAGAGCATTCGCCAATCAGACAAATGCTCTTTTATAAGAATTTCAATTGTACCCTTATTTTGAAAGCATCATATACTTTCTTCCGTCCTTCAAAACCGTTACTTTAACGGGAACTTTGTCGAAATTTTTCTTTCTTACGACAACGATGTTTTTGGGATCGGAAATTACATGCTCAAAATCTTCTTCCGGAATGTTGAAAACAACCTGTTTACCTGAATAATACAACAAGCTGTAACGTTTTCCTGATTTAAACGTATTTATATTTAATTTATTATCCTTTGCATATTGAGCAAATTCCATAAGGTCATTTTGCCCGAAACGATAGTTCATTTCCAAGATTTTATCGTAAGCAAACCCGCTTAAAGATGCCATAAACAAAATATAAGAAACAAACAAAAGTTTTCTGTTGTCTTTTTTAATTCCGACAAGACCGATTATCGGGAACACTGTAACCGTAAAAATTACAGGGATTGCAATCAACGACAAATCTCCTTTAAGCGGTTCAGGCATAAACGGCAGTGCAACCGCAAAAACAACACCTGCAACTATAAGTAAATAATTGAAAATCTTTGATGAAATTTCAATTCCTTTTCTGTGTTCTCCTTTTTCAATGTATTCCAACCAATATTTTGCCATAATTACCGCTAAATACGGGTATATCGGAATTATGTATGTTATTAATTTCGTTCCTGATGAAGAAAAGAAGAAAAACGTTACCAATGCACCGATTATACACAACGAAAGATATTGATTTTCCTTATCTAAATCGGAAAATGCCGTGATTTTAATATTCTTAAATCCTTTGAAATTTTTAAGTTGCGAAAGTTTTTCAACGATTAATGCCGTAAAAGAAGCCATATACGGGATTGTTCCCCACAAAATCACAGGGATATAGAACAAAAACGGTCTTTCTCTGTGAATTACGTCCGAACCCAAAAATCTTGCGATATGGTGCTTAATTATGTACTCGTCAAAGAAAAGAGGATCATACATAGTAAGCATCAATTTGTGCCAAGGAATTATTACCGCAAAAAACATCGCCAAACCGACAAGAAAATATTGCGGTCTGAAATATTCCTTCAACTTTTTGGTATAAATTCCCGCAACAAACATTATTCCAAACGGTACAGCTATAGCAGGAATACCTTTGCCCAAAACACCAAGTGCCGAAAATAAATAAAATCCCCACCAATAAAACTTCTTTTGTTTTTCTTCTGCGGAAAATGTCATAAATCCGCATAATACCGAAATCGACACCATTGAAGCAAGTAAAATGTCCAAAATAGCTGTTTTGGAAAGAATTAAAAATTCTGCCGAACAAAGTAAAATGAATGCCGAAATCGTTGCCAATTTTGTATTTTTGGTGAATTTTTTTGTTGTAAAAAATAATACAATCGCCGTCAAAATCCCTTCAATACACCCCGGAACCCTTGCAGTAAACTCATTTACCGCATTAAAAACAGCAAACGATAAATTTTCCAACCAAAAATATAACGGCGGTTTTTCAAAAAAATATTCCCCATTAAGGAATAAAGTCATATAATCGCCTGTTTCCCGCATACAACGGGACATATCGACGTAACGTGTTTCGTCTACGTCTAATAATCTGAAATTTCCTAAATTGTGAAAATACAATAAATATGTAACTAAAACAGTTCCTAAAATAAATAATGTATTTTTGTGCCTTTCATAAAATTCTCGTAGCATAATATTCCTTTTCATATCTTCCGAATAAATACTATAATGACTTAAGCCTTATGTAAAGAAAATTATGCCGTCGTTACAAATTAACCGGCAAAGCAATTCAACATTTACGTATTCACAAAATTAGCGGCTTTAGTCTTGGTCGACTAAAGCCGACCCAATTTTTATGAAAGGCATGCCCGAAAATATTTAATGTTTATTCTACCGAAGCAATAATACCGCCGCCGATGACGACATCATCTTTATAGAATACGGCTGATTGTCCGATTGCGATTGATTTTTGCGGATCTTCAAAAATCACCTTAACTTCATCTTCTCCAAGCGGAAGAATTTTCACCGGAACAGGTTGTTGTGTCGAACGGATTTTTGCAGTAACATCCATTTCTTCAGTTAATTTGTCGATTGCAATCCAATTCAATTTGTTGGCAACAAGTGATTTCTTGAACGTTTTATCAGCAAATCCGACAACAACTTCATTGGTATCTTTGCGAAGTTCAAGAACATAAAGCGGTTCAGCTGCAGCAATTCCGAGACCTTTTCTTTGACCGATTGTATAGTTCCAAATGCCTTTGTGTTCGCCTAAAACTTTACCGTCTAAATCAACAATATTGCCGATTTTGTCCTCTATATTTAAGAGTTCGTTGTAATCTCCGCCGTAAAAATCTTGGCTGTCCGGTTTTTCCGCGGAATTTAAACCGTTTATTTTAGCGATTTCTCTTATTTCGTCTTTCGTCTTGCAGCCCAAAGGAAGATAAATACCCTTCAATTGTTCTTGTGTCAAACGGTAAAGGAAATATGACTGGTCTTTTTTCGGAGCAACACCACGTTTTAAAAGAAATCTTCCGTTTTCTTCCTCAACTCTTGCATAATGCCCCGTAGCAAACTTATCAAACTCAAGTCCGTTAGCTTTTGCAAGTTCAGGCAAAAGACCGAATTTAACTTGTGCATTACACCAAACACAAGGATTAGGAGTTCTTCCTTCAAGATATTCCTTTTTGAAGTTATCCAAAACAATTCTTTCGTATTTTTCGGCACAATCAAAAACATAATAAGGAATACCGATTTGCTCCGCAATTTTTCTTGCTTCTTCAATATCTTCTTTTTCGTCAGGACCGTAACAAGCACCTTTATGACCTTCTTTGAGGGCAATTCCGTCTTTACCCCAAATAGCCATGGTAGCACCGATAACTTCATGACCTTGTTGTTTTAATATTAATGCGGCAACTGATGAATCCACTCCGCCTGATAAACCTACTAAAAATTTCATTACTAACGCTCCGTTTTGTATGAGAAAATTATACACAAAATAAAAAATACAAATCAATATTTTACCAAAATTTTCAATAATATTAATCAGTCAGGTAATATACGAATGTGTTAAAAAAGTATATCATTTGAATAACTACGGATTGTATTACTAATGGCTACATATTTATTTTTACTTGGTTTAATCATTTTACTGTTTGTATTATGTATATCTCTCTGTGTCCAGATGTGTATACTAATAAAGCGACGAACCGACATCGCGGATAACAAAGAAAAAGAAAATGTCAAAAAACATGAAGCTCAACGCTCATTCTTTGTAACTGTCGTTCACGATTTGAAAACTCCAATCGTTGCTCAATTACGCAGTATCGATTTGGTTCTGAACGGAAAATTGGGTTCGGTTAATACTAAACAGGAAGAAATTTTAAGACTCACCGAAGATTCTTGCAAATATACCCTCAAGTTAGTTACGACAATTTTGGATTCTTATAAAGTCGATTGCCAAAAACTTAATCTTAAAAAAGAATTTTTCGATATGAAAGATTTGATAAATTCTTGTCTCGAAGAAACAAACATGCTCGCAGAAGAAAAATATCAAAACTTTATCCTCAAAATAACTTCCGATGAAAGTAAAGTTTATGCGGATTACTTGCAAATAAAACGCGTAATCATCAATTTGCTCTCAAATTCAATAACTTACGGATTTAAGAAAAGTCCGATTATTGTTAACTATAAACAAAATAACGATAGTGCGGAATTCTATATCAATAACCAAAGTCAAGAAATATCCGATGAAGATTTGTCAAAAATGTTCGATAAATTCACTCAAACCGAATTGTCAAAATATAATACCCTCGGCTCTCGACTCGGTCTCTATCTGTCAAAACAAATCATAAATCTTCACGGCGGAAAAATTTATGCTAAAAGTTCAAAAGACGGGTGCTGCACTTTCGGATTTATCTTGCCAATCGAACGGAGTTCCCCTATCGAAAAGCAAGAAAAAACAGCCTCATAAGGGCATTTATATTTTTTTGCCCTAAATAGTGACAAAAGTCCTTAAATAAACTTTGTATCGTGAACAAAATAGCGATATGAAGAATTGTTAAAGTACATAAATCAATTCTTGACGAAAGATTGCCCTTGAAATATATTGTTGATTGGTGAAATAAATCACGATTTAAAGGAGGGCTTATGCCGAAGAAAAACAATAACACCACAGAAGAAACTAATACAAAGTTGGTTGATAGTGTTGAATCATTCAACGAATTAGTTGAAAGAGTAAAGGCAGCTCAAAGAGAATATGCAAAATTTACTCAAGAACAAGTAGATAAAATTTTCAAAGCAGCAGCAACAGCAGCTGACAAAGTTCGTATTCCTCTTGCAAAAATGGCAGTTGCAGATACGGGAATGGGCATTGTAGAAGATAAAGTTATCAAAAACCACTTTGCATCAGAATACATTTACAACAAACACAAAAATGCAAAGACTTGCGGAATTATTAAAGAAGACAAAGTTAACGGAACAAAAATTGTAGCTGAACCTTTGGGAATTTTGGCAGGTATTATTCCTACAACAAACCCGACATCAACAGCAATTTTCAAATCATTGATTGCATTGAAAACGAGAAACGCAATCATCTTCTCACCGCACCCGAGAGCAAAAGCTTGCACAATTGAAGCAGCAAAAGTTGTATTGAATGCAGCAGTTGAAGCAGGTGCACCGAAAGACATTATCGGATGGATTGACGCACCTTCAATGGAATTGTCAAACGCACTTTTGCACCACCCCGATATTAATTGCATTTTGGCAACAGGTGGTCCGGCGATGGTTAAAGCGGCTTATTCATCAGGAAAACCGGCATTAGGTGTAGGCCCCGGAAACGTTCCCGCAATCATTGATGAAACAGCGGAAATTAAGATGGCAGTATCATACATTTTGATGTCAAAGACATTTGATAACGGTATGATTTGTGCATCAGAACAATCAGTAACAGTTGTAGACAGTGTATACGACGAAGTTAAAAAAGAATTTGAATATCGTGGAGCATACTTCTTGAACAAGAAGGAATCAGAAAAGGTTGCTAAGATTATCTTGACACCAGCCGGCACGGTAAACCCTGCAATCGTAGGTCAACCTGCACACAAAATTGCAGAACTCGCAGGAGTAGAAGTTCCTGTTAAGGCAAAAGTTTTGATTTCGGAAAGAAAAGAAGTTGATGTAAAAGATCCGTTCGCACACGAAAAATTGTCACCTATTTTGGCGATGTATAAAGCAGAAGACTACGAACATGCCGTAGATATGGCACATGACTTAGTTCTTTTGGGCGGTGCAGGTCACTCAGCTGCATTGTATACAGATACAAGAACACAAGACAGAGTAGATTACTTTGCTAAGAAACTCCCGACTTGTCGTTTGTTAATCAACTCTCCGTCATCACAAGGCGGTATCGGTGATTTGTTCAACTTCAAATTAGAACCGTCATTAACATTAGGTTGCGGTTCTTGGGGCGGCAACGCAGTCAGCGGTAACGTTGGAGTTGAAAACTTGTTAAATTACAAAACCGTAGCCGAAAGGAGAGAAAATATGTTATGGTTCAAGGTTCCGCCGAAAGTATACTTTAAGCGTGGTGCGGTTGATTTGGCACTCAGAGAACTCAAAGGCAAGAAGAGAGCATTTATCGTAACAGACAGATTCTTGTTCAATTCAGGTGCGGTATACAACATCACAAACGTTTTGGATGAATTGAATATTGATTATCAAATCTTCTTTGACGTTAAACCGGATCCGACAATTGCAACAATTAAAGAAGCAATGGCAATTGTAAGACCTTACGAACCGGATTTGATTATCTCACTTGGTGGCGGTTCACCGATGGATGCAGGTAAGATTATCTGGTTACTTTATGAACAACCTGATACAAACTTCTCAGATATTTCAATGAGATTTATGGATATCAGAAAGAGAATTTGTGAAATTCCTGAATTGGGTAAAAAGGCAACAATGGTATGTATCCCGACGACATCAGGTACAGGTTCTGAAGTTACACCGTTCTCAATCATCACAGATGAAAAGACACATTACAAGTATGCAATTGCAGATTATGCATTGACACCGAACATGGCAATTATCGACCCGAACTTCGTAGATGGTATGCCGAAAGGTTTGACAGCTGCATCAGGTATCGACGCACTTGTTCACGCAGTTGAAGCATATGTATCTTGTATGGCAACAAACTTCACAAATTCAAATGCATTGGAAGCAACTAAGTTGGTATTCAAGTATTTGGAACGTTCATACAAAAACGGAGCAAGCGATCCGATTGCAAGAGAAAAAATGCACTATGCAGCAACAATCGCAGGTATGGCATTTGCAAACGCATTCTTAGGATTGTGCCACTCAATGGCTCACAAATTAGGTGCTATGTATAACATTCCTCACGGTGTTGCAAACGCATTGTTAATCAGACAAATCGTTAAATACAACTCATCTGATACTCCGTCAAAACAAGCAATCTTCCCGCAATACAAATATCCTTGTGCAAAACAAAAGTACGGACAAATTGCGGATGAATTGAACTTGGGCGGTAAAGATGACAATGAAAAAGTTCAACTTCTTATCGATGCAATCGATAAATTGATGACGGATATCAACCTTCCGAAATCAATCAAGGAATTTGGTGTTCCTGAAGATGAATTTATGAAGAACCTTGATGTATTGGTAGAAAGAGCATTTGACGACCAATGCACGGGTGCAAACCCTGCTTATCCTTTGATGAGCGAAATCAAGGAAATCTTCCTCAATGCTTACAACGGTATAGTTTAATCAGCCGTTTTAAAAGCGGGTTTCTGCCATAAGGCGAAACCCGCTTTATTTTTTATTAAGCAATAAACAAATATCGAATTTTGAGATATAATGTATATCAAAATTTAAGAGGTAGAAATGACAAAGGAAATAAGAATCTGCATGGGAAGTGCTTGCTTTGCCAGAGGAAATGACAAGAATGCAGAGATAATAGAAAAATACATTAGCGAAAATAACTTAGATGCCAAAGTAGAACTTTACGGAGCAAGATGTGCAAACATCTGTGAAAAAGGACCAAATTTTTACATCAATGACGAATGTACTAATGACTTGAAAAAGGTTATGGAATATTTGGAAGGCTTAAAGAATGAGTAATTTTTTCTATCCTGTTTATACATTGAAAAACGAGTGTCACGACTGTTACAAGTGCGTTAGAGAATGTCCAGTTAAGGCAATCAAAATCAAAAACGGTAATGCATCAGTAATCAGCGACCGTTGTATTGCTTGCGGTCACTGTGTTACGGTCTGTCCTGCGAATGCAAAACGGGTGAGAAATGATATCGAAAAAGTTAAGACTTTATTATTGGCACAAAAGCAGGTATATGTTTCGCTTGCACCGAGTTGGGCGGGTTTATATGATTTTGAACCGGCAAGATTGATTGCAATTTTGAAAAAATTAGGCTTTAAAGCGGTGAGTGAGACTGCTTTAGGGGCACAAGAAGTTTCGATAAAAACGGCAGAATATATGAAAGAACACGGAAATGGGTTGTATATTTCGAGTGCTTGCCCTGTTATCGTGGATTATATCAGAAAATATAAACCAGAATTTGCGAAAAACATCACCCCTTTTGCCTCTCCAGCGTTGACTCATGCAAAATTTTTGAAAGAAAAATATGGCGATGATATCTCTATAGTTTTCATTGGACCTTGTATCGGCAAAAAGAACGAATCTGACAGACATCAGGACTTGATAGATGCATCGTTGACGTTTGCAGAATTGAATTATTGGATTAAAGAAGAATTTATTCAACCTGAAGAAATTATCGTGACGAGCGAGGATAAGTTTGTTCCGGAAAGTTCTTTTGAGGGTGCGTTGTACCCGATTGAGGGAGGAATGAATGAAACGATTAAGTTGACGGGCGTTGATAGCGATACCGTTTTAATCAGTGTAAGTGGCATAAAACCGTTTGATAACGCACTTGTGGGCTTGAAAAAGGAGAAGGTTAATAAGAAAATATTCTTGGAAGCACTTTCTTGCGATACAGGTTGCGTAAACGGTCCTTGCAAATCGGCTAAAAAATCAGGTGTTACAATTAATTCGGAGATTTTGTCTAAGGTTAAATTCAGAGAAGAAATTCCTCAAAAAGCAACGACTGTTGTCGATGAAGTTTTTGAACCTATTCCTATTGAAAAGCACAGTTATTCTCCCGATGAGATTACCGAAGCGATGAAGAGAATAGGCAAAACAAAAGAAGAAGATGAATTAAATTGCGGCGGATGCGGATATGCAACTTGTCGGGATTTGGCTTGTGCATTGCTCTCTGGAGATGCTGAACCTTCGATGTGCGTTTCTTATATGAGAAAATCGGCAATGAAAAAATCTGCGGCAATGCTTAGATGTATGCCTGCTGCGATTGTTATGGTCGATAAGGAAATGAATATTATTGAATCGAACGATATGTTTATGCACATGTTCTGCGAGGATATGTACGATATTTTTGCGGATAGAGAAGAAGGCTTGAAAGGTGCGGCAATAGACAGAATTGTGCCGTTTGGCGATATTTTCAAAAAAATGTTGAAAACAGGTGTCGATATTCATAAAGAACACTATCCCGATAAGCATAAATTATATGATATCAATGCATTCGTTATTGAAGAAAACGAGGTTGTAGGAGCCGTAATTACTGACGTTACAGCAAATGAAACCGACAGGGAAAAAATTGCCATAAAAGCAAGAGAAGTTATTACGAAAAATATTGCAACCGTTCAAGAAATCGCATGTCTTTTGGGCGAACACATGGTTGAGACCGAAAAACTTTTGAGTTCTATTGCTGAGGACTACTCGGCGGACAATGGAGATAAATAATGTTTATCGATATTGATTGCTATCAAGAAAAAAAATATAACCAAAATGCTTTCGGTGACTATTTTACCTCGAAACGATATACAGATTCGGGAAGATTGATAGCAGTGTTGTCGGATGGACTTGGCAGCGGAGTCAAGGCAAATATTTTGGCTTCAATGACTGCAACGATGTTGTTGAAGTTTATTGAGGCTGAAACAAATATCCAAAAGGCTTGTGAAATCGTGCTTAACTCACTGCCTGTTTGTCAGGTGAGAAAGATAAGTTACTCAACATTTTCGGCGATGGATTGTGACGATGACGGACACGTAAAAATCGTAGAGGAAGGAAATCCCCAATTTTTATGGATACATAACGGAGAAGTTATGGAGCCCGATTATACGGTAATAACCTCAAAAGCCTTTCCAAATCGGCACATGCATATTTATGACTTAAGACTTGATGAGGGCGATAGACTTGTATTTTGCTCTGATGGGGTAACTCAAGCGGCACTCGGTACAAAACAACTCAAATTGGGCTTGAGACGGGAAGGTTTGATAAAAATTGTAAAAGAAAAATTGACGGAAGAACCAAATATTTCCAGCCGAGATTTAAGTAAAACGGTTGTAAGACAGGCGATTTTGACCGAACCTGACGGAAAACCGAAAGACGATGTATCTTGTGCATGTGTTTATTTCAGAACCCCGAGGAACTCATTGATTTTTACGGGGCCTCCATACTATCAGGATAAAGACAGTTATTACGCAAATGTATTTAAAGATTTTAAAGGAAAAAAAGCGATTTGCGGCGGAACGACAGCATCTTTAATATCAAGAGAATTAAACATTCCGATAAAAGTTGAAATGTCGCTTAACATTGGTAAATTACCGGCAATTTCATATATGGACGGCGTAGACCTTGTCACTGAGGGCATTTTGACCTTAACTAAAACACTTGATGATTTAGAAAAAGGAATAATTTCAAAAGATGCAGCAGGAAAATTAATTGATTTTATGTTAAACTCGGATTGTATTCAATTCATGGTCGGGGCAAAAATCAATCAAGCTCATTATGACCCCAACATGCCGATTGAAATCGAGGTCAGAAAGAACATTATCAAAAAGATGAAGGATGTTTTGGAAACAAAATATATGAAAAAAGTGTCAGTTAAATTTATGTGAGGTTGTAATGAAAAAAGTTGATGTTAAAGTTTGCATGGGAACAACATGCTTCGTAATGGGGTCTTCTAATTTACAGAAGTTGATTGATGTTGTCCCAAGAAAATTTAAAGATAATGTAGAGGTATCAGGTATGGCTTGCCTTGGAATGTGTTCTTCTTCGGGAGAATATTCAAAGGCACCTTATGTAAAAGTTAATGACGTGGTAGTACAGGAAGCAACCATTGATAAGGTTGTAGAAGAAATCGAAAGACAATTAAATGAGCACTAATTCAATTCACTTAAAAAAAGAAATTCTTGTAAGAATAGTTAAAGCATTTTTCTCTGAAAATTTTGAGAAACAAGCACGATTAATACCGTATGATATGAGACCGAAAGGAGCGGAAGTGCCTTTCAGATGTTGTATTTATAAGGAAAGAGCAATCTTGAAGGACAGAGTCATCGCCGGCTTGGGCTTTGCCATTGAAGATGATGACGAAACGGTTTCACTTTCTGAATATGCAGAAAAATCTTTGGAAAGAAAAGAACCGGAAAAAAATCCGTTGACGGTACTTGGAGCGGCTTGTAAGGCGTGCGTACCTAAGAGAATTCACGTTACAGATTTGTGTCAAGGTTGTGTTGCGAGACCTTGCGTTTCAACTTGTAAATTTGGTGCAATCGAGATTGTAAACGGACATTCAGTTATCGATTCGACAAAGTGTAAGGCTTGCAAAATGTGTATAAACGCTTGTCCTTACAACGCAATCGTAAAAGTTGCGGTTCCTTGCGAAGATAACTGCCCTGTAAATGCAATCGAAAAGAACGAAGACGGAACGGCAAAAATAGATTTTGATAAATGTATTTCTTGCGGACGTTGCGTTTCAAAATGTCCTTTCGGAGCAGTTCATGAAAAAAGTCAACTTATCGAAGTTTTGAAACTTTTGAAGGCTGAGAAGGAACTCACTTTGATGTTTGCACCAGCCGTTGTTGGTCAGTTTCCGGGAACAATCGGACAACTTAAATCCGCGATGAAAAAAGTCGGATTTACGCATGTTTATGAAGTTGCACAAGGTGCTGATGTTACGATTAAGAACGAAGCAAAAGAATTGGAAGAAAGACTTGAAGAAGGACAAGATTTTATGACGACATCTTGTTGTGCAGGTTACAACCAATTCACAAAGAAGCATTTGCCCGAAATTGAACAATACAAATCCGATACAAAAACACCGATGTATTACACGGCAGAAATTGCAAAAAAAGAACATCCGAATGCAATAAACATTTTTGTAAGCCCTTGTGTTGCTAAAAAGCAAGAAGCGTTTGAAAATGAAAATGTTGATTATGTCTTAAATACGGCAGAATTAGGTGCTTTGTTCATCGGCTTGCAAATCGAAATTGCAAATTGTGAAGATGAAGAAATTGAAAACGAACCTTCAAAACAAGGCAGAAACTTCCCTGTTTCAGGCGGAGTTGCAGAAGCTGTAAAATTCAGAGCAAATTGCGAAGTTTGCCCGAGCGTTATCAACGGATTGAATAAAGATTCAATCAGACTTCTTAAAAAATATGCACAAAACGGAAAATGTGATGATGGAAATCTTGTCGAAGTTATGTGTTGTGACGGCGGCTGTATCGGCGGAAACGCAACAATTGCCGACGAAAGAACAGCAAAGAAACTTATCAAGACAATTCTTGACAACAGCAAAGATATTGAAAAAGAAGAAACTAAAGAAAACGCAACAAAACAGTAAATATCAATAAGCAATAAACTCGAAAAAATCACGGAATGTTTTTCATTTCGTGATTTTTTGTATCTTTCTCATCGAAAAAACCTATAAGGTTGTACTCCCGAAATTGCGGTGATTACTTTTGAATAAAATTTATGCAATAAAAAAGGCGGAGATTTTGTCTCCGCCTGAAAAATAACAATAGTGAAATTATTCTTTTGTATATTCAGCATCAATAACATCATCATCGTTATTGTTTGATGAATTATTATTGTTGTTATTTTCTGTATTGCCTTGTTGAGCTTGTTCTTCTTGTTGAACTTGGCTGTATGCTGCTGATGAAATTGCGTACATAGTTTGTTGCAATTCTTCAGACAATTTTTTAATTTCGTCAACAGGTTTGTTAGTTTTCAAAGCTTCTTCAAGGTTTTTCTTTTGTTCTTCAAGTTTAGTCTTGTCGCTATCAGCAATTTTGCCTTCAAAATCTTTAACGATTCTGTCTGCTGAAGAGAGCATGCTGTTAGCACTGTTTCTGATTTCAGCTTCTTCTTTGTGCTTTTTATCTTCTTCAGCGTTAGCTTCAGCTTCTTTAACCATTCTGTCGATATCTTTTTCATCGAGGTTAGAAGAATTTGTGATAGTGATTTTTTGTTCCTTGCCTGTTGCTTTATCTTTTGCAGAAACGTTAACAATACCGTTAGCATCGATATCGAATGTAACTTCGATTTGAGGAATACCTCTCATAGCGGGAGCGATACCGTCAAGTCTGAACATACCCAATGACTTGTTATCTTTAGCCATCGGACGTTCACCTTGGCAAACGTGGATATCTACTGCTGTTTGGTTGTTTTCTGCAGTTGAGAATACTTGTGATTTAGAAACAGGGATTGTAGTGTTTCTCGGAACCAACGGAGTCAAAACACCGCCCAATGTTTCAATACCCAATGTCAACGGAGTAACATCAAGAAGGACGATATCTTTAACTTCACCTGCGAGGACACCTGCTTGAATTGCAGCACCGACTGCAACTACTTCATCAGGGTTTACTGTTTGGTTAGGTTCTTTACCTGTGTATTCTTTAACCAATTGTTGAACTGCAGGAATACGTGATGAACCACCAACCAATACAACTTCGTTGATTTCAGATTTTGAAATGCCGGCATCTTTGATTGCTTGTTCAACAGGTTTCTTACATCTTTCGAGCAAATCGTGTGACAAATCTTCGAATTTCGCTCTTGTGAGGTTAACGTCTAAGTGCTTAGGGCCGTTAGCATCAGCCGTGATGAACGGCAAGTTGATGTTAGTTTCAACAACTGATGACAATTCACATTTTGCTTTTTCTGCTGCTTCCTTCAAACGTTGCATAGCTTGTTTATCGTTTGAAAGGTCAATGCCTTCTTGTTTTTTGAATTCATCAACCAACCAGTCAATGATTTTCTTATCGAAGTCATCACCACCTAAGTGAGTATCACCTGATGTTGAAAGAACTTCGTGAACACCGTCACCGATTTCAAGGATTGATACATCGAATGTACCACCACCTAAGTCGAATACCAAAACTTTTTCTGAATTTTCTTTTTCGAGACCGTAGGCCAACGCTGCTGCTGTCGGTTCGTTAACGATTCTGAGAACGTCCAAACCTGCGATTTTACCGGCATCTTTAGTTGCTTGACGTTGTGCGTCGTTGAAGTATGCAGGAACCGTGATTACTGCTGATGTAACTTTTTCTCCGAGGTATGCCGAAGCATCATCTGCCAATTTTCTCAAAATCATTGCAGAAATTTCTTGCGGAGTGTAATCTTTTCCGTCGATATTCTTTTTGTAATTTTCGCCCATGTGTCTTTTGATTGAAGCGATTGTTTTATCAGGGTTCAAAATTGCTTGACGTTTTGCAAGTTGACCAACCAATTTTTCACCGGTTTTTGAAAAACCTACGATAGACGGGGTTGTTCTTGAACCTTCAGAGTTTGCGATAACTGTCGGTTTACCACCTTCCATTACAGCAACTACCGAGTTCGTTGTACCTAAGTCGATACCAATTGTCTTTGCCATTTTTTTATCTCCAATTCTTATTTTTCTTCTTTTCTATATTTTTGTTATATCATCTATTTTTCAAATTATTAAAAAAATAAACAAAAAATTAATATTTTGGGGAATAGATTTTTCGTGATATATTAAATCTGTAAAAACTCTTGGAAATGTTGCATTTAAGATGAAAAACAATTTTTTTAAATTTATCGTGGTATTATTGCTGATATTAATTGCAATCTTCCTCATAGACTATATTTCGAGGATTTTTCTTATAAAAAAATTAGGCGAAAATTTATCGCTTTGGAAATATGATTTCGTTTTAAGGAAAAATGTTCACTTTGAAAACGACAAATTTTGTTATCGAAATCCCGATGTAACAATCGGTTCATCGGACAAATCTCCGATTACGCTTTTGGGTTGTTCTTATACCTACGGATATTTGCTGAAAGATGATGAAACATTCGGGTATCAACTTTCCAAATATACAGGCAGAACGGTATACAACAAAGGTATTTGCGACGGTAGTCCCGCAACCGTTTTGTATCAATTAAAACAAACTTGGTTTATGGATGATTTAAAAAAAGAAAATCCGAAATATTTTATTTATACATACATTGAAGACCATAACAGAAGATGTCTGTCAGGTATTACGGATACAATGGACGAAAAAATTTGCGGTTTTTTCAAACTGTCAAAAGACGGCGGTGTAAGAGAAATTGAATATAATAAAATTTCATTATTCATAAATTCTCTTCATTTTTACAGACTTTTTTCAGCATACATAGATGAAAAAATTTGTAAAAAAGGTGATTACAGACTTGTTTCCGAACTTTTCGGCGAAATTAATTCAATATTAAAGAAAAATTTTCCGAAATCGGAATTTGTAATTTTGGTTTTTGATCCTGACGAAGAAGCATATTATTTCCCGAAAGAACACGAAGAAGAAATGATGAACAAAATCGGGGAAAAATACGGAATAAAAATTTTATATACAAAAAAGATGTCTGTCGGAAAAGAGATTTTGGAAGGCAAATTGAGGGCTGTTGATGATTTGCACCCCTCTAAAGAAGCTTGGGAAAAACTTGTACCCGATATTTCCAAAGAATTAAATCTTTAAAAGATACTTGAAGTCAGTTGAAATTAAGGTTATAATTTAACCGAAGATGAAAATTATAGATAAAATAAAAAATTCTATTATAATTTCCGTTCAAGCTATGCCTAATGAACCGTTGTATCGTGAAGAATGTATGAATGCGATGATACAATCAGTTTTGATGGGTGGAGCAAAAGCTTTGCGACTTGCCGGAGCAAGAGATATTAAAAACGCAAAAAGATTTACCGATGTTCCGATTATCGGACTTACAAAACCTGATGTCATTCCCAAAAATTGGAAACAAATCGTTTATATCACACCGGGAATGAAGGAAATTTCCGAGTTAATATCGGCAGGTGCGGACATTATTGCGATGGACGGAACTTCCCGCCCGAGAGGAAATGATAATCTTCGCAAATTAATAAAATATGTTGCTATCCACAAAAAAGCCTCAATGGCTGATGTTTCGACTCTTTCCGAAGCAGTTGCCGCAAGAGCATTAGGATTCGATATAATTTCGACAACTTTGTCGGGTTATACACAAAATTCAGAAACTCCGACGGATGAACCCGATTTTAAACTTTTGGAAAGAGCGGTGAAAATTTTGGATTGTCCGGTTGTTTTAGAGGGAAGAATTTGGACTCCCGATCAGGTCAAAAAAGCCTTCGATTTGGGAGCTCATGCAGTTGTAATCGGTTCTGCAATCACAAGACCGCAACTGATTGTAAAAAGATTTTATTCAAAAAGTAACAAATAATACCAAAAAGGAGAAAAAATGAAAAAGGCTCTCGGCATAGATGTTGGCGGAACAAAAATCAGTTACGCAATAATTGACGAAAACGGTGAATTCGTCTCAAAAATTAAAAAAGTTTCTACACCGAAAACAGTGGAAGAATTAAAAGAAACTTTCCAAAATGTAATTGCAGAAAACGAAAAAGATGTTGATTATATTGCGTTCGCAACAGCAGGTGCTATCAACCTTGAAAACACAAAAGTTGAATCTTCTTCTCCAAACATGCCCGAAGGTTATAACACAATTGAATTTACAAAATTCAGCAAAAAACCGATTTACGTTGAAAACGATGCAAACGCAGCAGCTTGGGCAGAATATAAAGTAGGTGCGGCGAAAGGTTACGATAACAACGTAATGGTTACGTTAGGAACCGGTATCGGCGGCGGTATCATAATCAACGGTGAAATGCTTCGCGGTAAATCGGGTCGTGCAGGCGAAATCGGTCACATCAAAATTTATCCCGATAAAAGACGTAAATGTAATTGCGGAACTTATGACTGTTGGGAAGCTTACGGTTCAGGAACCGGTTTGGGACGTTCTTTCAAAGAAGAAGCTCTCAAAAACCCCGTTTCAGTTGCAACGGAAGGCAAAAAAATCGATGATTTAACAACTTACGATTTGATTGACGGTTTCAAAAGAAATGACGAGCTTTGCGTTAAAGTTATGGATATGTGGCATAACCAAATTATCACGGGGATGGTCACATTGAATAACATTTTCGATACCGAAATTTTCGTTATTTCAGGCGGTATGGGTGAATTTATCAATACAAAAACAATTGAAGATGAACTCAACAAACAAACTATCGTTTCTCCCGCAAAAGTAGTTCTTGCTACAACAGGAAACAATGCCGGTATGTTAGGTTGTGCATTACTTGCAATCGATACTTTCGGAAAGAAAAAATAGTTTTTTAATCTGCATTTCAAAAAGGCGGACTTTTTAGCCCGTCTTTTTATTTTTTTATTAATAAATTACAAAAATCAGGCAAAAATGTTTATTGAAACAAAAATTACAACAAAAGATAATGTGAAAATCGCTATAAATCATTACCGAAACGGCTTTGACAGTGTTTTAATATTTATGCCGGGATGGTTTATGACAAAAGACAGCAATTGTTTTTTGCAAATGTGCGAAACATTCGGACTCGCAACAGATGTTATCGGAATGGATTTTCGCGGACACGGACAAAGCGAAGGTTTTTATACGTTTACGACTTGGGAACTTTTGGATGTACGTGCGGTCGTCAATTATGCAAAAAAATTGTACTCTGAAATTTATTTAATCGGATTTTCTCTCGGTGCTTCATTAGCTTTGATTTACGGCGGAAAATCAAATTTTGCGGACAAAATAATAGCGGTAAGTCCGGCTTGTGATTTTGATAAAATAGAAAATCATTTTTGGAAAAAAGAAGCGTGGCTTCCGACTTTACAAAAGGCGGAAATGAAAAGATGGCTTTCTGTTCGCCCGTCAGCAATTATCAGAAGAAAAATTAAACCGATAGATGTCGTCGACAAAATCAAATGTCCGACTTTATTTATTGCAGGTGAAAATGATCCGACTGTTTATCCCTGGCATACCGAAAAATTGTATCAAAAAGCTGTTTGCGAAAAAAAATACGAGCTTTTTAAAAACTGTAACCATGCCGAAGATTTATTTATAGATGAAAAAGATAAATTTGTCGAAGTTTGCAGTTCTTGGTTGTTTGGAGAATAAAAATATACAAAAAGTGCCGACTTTCGTCGACACTTTTGCTTTGAAAACAGCCTCTGTTTCGTCAATAAGCAGATAACCCTAAAGAATACGGTGTTTGACTTTGGGGCTTTTATGCGGTCAGACAACCTTTCAAAAATTCTATTGTCTTGACCTTGTTTTCAAAGAGAAATTTGAGAAAATTGACATAATTTATGTCGTATGACGAAATCGTCACATTTATCTCAAATCCTTCCGAGCAAAAAGGTTCGTAGTCATATACGACGTAACTGTTATATTTGCTTTTCCACTCTTTTTTTTCTACACGACAATTATTTTCGAGTGACTCTCTCTCAAGCCAATATACCAGTTCCTTGTTAATGTTTTTGAATTCGTATTTTGCGTTCATTTCATTTGGATTTTGATGAACGGACATCTTCCCTTTCCTTTCGTTGACATATTGAGTGTAATGCCTTTTGTTTACTGAAAAAACAGACTTTCGTTTAATTTTTAGACTTACCTGCCCGGATAATTGAAAATTCTCATTCATTTGAATGATTTTATTAAAATTATGACCTTTGTATTTCTCTAAAATACCCGCGTCTACTGCGTTTTAATATCCATATAAAGATTATATTAAAATCCCGTGATTTCAAATTTTTCGGTTTATAATTTAAGCATAATAAGAATATTGAAAGGTGTAAAAATGAATAACTCAGTTGCTGATATTTTGACAAAGTTGGAAAATGCGGATAACAAAAGCAAAAATATGCTTGAAAACGAACTCGTAAATTTTGGCGAAAAAGCAGTTCCGGAATTGGTTAAAAACCTTACGGTAGTTACGGGAAGCGTTCGTGGTGTTGTCGCTATGACTTTGATTAGAATCGGTCATTCTTCAATCGATTTCCTTAAAAATGCAGCAGCTTCCAATAAAGATATGGAATGGATTGCTAATTATTTGATTACTGAAATCAATCAAGCAGCATAGTTATTCTGAAAATTTATAAATATAGAAACGGGACTTTATGAAAGTTCCGTTTTTTTTGCTTTTCATATTTTTCTCATTAAAAACAAAATAAAAAGCCGTGATAGTTCACGGCTGTAAATTAGGGATATGTGTATTGTCTTTTCTTAAGGAGTATAGTTGTATTTTAGCTGTTACATTTTGAAATAAAATCATATAAAACAATGAATAATTAAAATTTAATCTTGTGAATATCCTACGATGGGGGTATTCCAAAATTTTTTGTTGTATAATAAAGCAAAAAACTTAAGGAGTTAAAATGGCTACACTTGAAGCAATACTCGGCAGAGCACAATCTCTGAGCGACAATGAGCAATATGAAGATGCTTATAATGTTTTGACAGCGGCATACAACGAAGGAAAAGAAAACGCTGAATTTTTGGAAAAAATAGCACTTGCCGCACAAACTTTGGATAAAAAAGACGATGCTCAAAAATATTGGGAAGAATTGATTTTAATTGCACCTAACAGTATGGTTGCATATAGCGAACTTCAAGATATTTACAACGAAACAGACAGATATAAATATTATTTGACAAGAGCAAAGGTTAAAGTTTTAAACGGACAAATTGCACAAGCTATACCTGATTATAAAAAAGCGATTGACAATACATTAGAACAAGAATTGAAGAACGATGCTTCGATTTTGATGGCGAGAGCATACGAATATATCGGAAAGACAATGTCCGCGATTGATGAATATTATAAACTTTCTCAACACATTCATAATGCGGATTCTCATTTAAAAATTGCGGAATTGTATATAAAAGATAACGATAAATTTTCTGCAATTAATGCACTTGAACAAGCGATGGAAGCTTATGCCGATGATGACAGAATAAAAGAACTTTTGGCAAAACTTTACGTCGAAACCGGAGAAGTTGACAAAGCCGAAAAATATGCCGTTTCCGATTTATTGAAAATAAAAATTAAACTTATGCAAGGTAAGAACGATGAAGCTTTCGGACTTTTGCAAAATGTTTCCGATAAACAAACTCCCGATTATTACAAACTTCTTGCAGAATATCATTTTAACAAGGAAAATTGGGATGCTTGCTCGGATGCAATCAATAATTTTGCAAAATTTGAACCAAATCATCCGTTAATTTTCCAAATGCGTTCTCTTGTTTGCGAAAGACAAGGAGATATGCACGGTTCACACGTTAACAGAGCAAAAATGTATCTTGCAAAAAATCAAAACGATGTTGCTATGCATGAATATTTATTGGCTCACAAAGTTGATGATAAAAATATCCAAACAATTGAAGATATTATTCAACTTTGCGAAACAATGGGTGAAAAAAATACAGCGGAAGAGTTTTATGAAAAACTTCTTGCTATTGACCCGAAAAATGAAAGAGCTTTGGTTAAATCAGGTGATTTTTATATGGATTTGGGCGAATGTTCAAGAGCTGCCGATTTTTATGAAAGAGCCGCTGAAATTACAAAATCTTCAGACGTTTTCTTAAAAGCCGGAAAATGTTTTGAAAAATTAAAACGGGAAAAAATTGCAAAAGAATATTATGAAAAATACATCGCAAAAGCTCCTATGAGTGCCGAAGTTGAACTTATTAAACACAAAGTTTCAAAAATGTCCGATGAAGATAACGGCAGCAGCGAAGACGAAGGATTTTTGGAAAAAATTCTGGGCTTTTTCTCAAAAAAATAACTTTCTGAAAATCAAAACTATAATGTCCCTAACTCAGTGTAGATTAGGGGCATTTTTTATAAAATAAAAATTTGTTCTGTCTCGTCACGATTAATTTTACAAAAAATCCATACGCTACTTTTTATAATAAGGTTTGAAATCATCAATTTTCTCAATCAATCCGTCAAATTTCCCGTCAAAAGTAATACATCTGTCATCTACATAAACCCAGCAGGGTTCTTTGACATTTGTAATCCCTTCAATCAAATCATTCAATCCATTTTCAGAAATCCATTTCGATACAAGTAACTTGTCTCTTGTCGTAAAAATTTTAATCTCATACCTTTCGGACAATTCAGTCAAAAATTCTTTCGCTCCCCGCTTTATCGGAGAAATCAACTCCTTATCAAATTTTCCGTCATAATCATTCAAAACTCCATCTAAATCAATTAATACTGTTTTCTTCTTTTTATTCATATATTTTCCTATCTGTTCAATAATTATATCATACTTTTTACGTATTTTTAGAACGTATATTTAATAAAAATTTACGTTTAGACTGTACGTATGCACGATGAGATTTACAAGAAAATCGGAAAGAATATAAAGGTTGCAAGACTTGCTAAAAAATTGACGCAAGAACAGTTAGCAAATCGCATTGGCAAGGGATTAAATTTTGTGGGAAAAATCGAAGTCGGATTTTCTCATCCTTCATTGAATACATTGATAGATATTGCAAATGCTTTAGAGATTGAGATAAAAGATTTGTTTTAAATGAGTTCGACGATGTGTTTTATTGTCGATTGGCTTGTCGTATGATTATTTATTCTCAATTACGGATGAATTTTTTGAAAAAATAAACAACGAAAAAATCCCGCTATATAGCGTTTTAGAAAGTTTTTATAAACATAAATTAAATTTTGTAAAAAAATATTCATAATTTAGCCTAAAATACAAAAAGTGATAAAATTAAGAAAACATGCATTTAGGTTTTAATGTTGGAATTTGAAAGGAGAAAAAATGAAAAAACTTTTTACAGCAATAGGTATGTTAGCATTATTATCAATGCCTGCTATGGCTTCAGAACCGATTGGTTTTATTTATCAAAACACTACTCACCAATTATTAGGTTCAGGTTCTGTTGCTCCCGCTAAAGTCGGAACTGCAACTTGCACTCAATATTTTGGTGTTGTTGCTTTAGGAAACTGCAGCGTTAAGCAAGCTATGACTAACGGCAATATCAAAGCATTGTCTCACGCAGACCAAGAAACTAAAAACATTCTTGGCTATAAAAAAGTAACGACAAGAGCTTTTGGTCAATAATTAAAAACGCTTCAAGAAAAAACTGCCGAGAAATTGGTAGTCTTTTTTATTAGTTTACAATTTTAATTTTGAAATTTTGAACAGGTTCCTGTTTAATTAATTTTTTTTGATTTTCAAGATTATTTTTTATCGCAAAAACCCACCCGCTGCGTGGATTTACAAACACATAAAAAGCAGCCTGACTTTCAAGCAAACGTTGAGTATTGTCTATCATCAATTCACCTTTGTCAGAAAGCTCAAAAACAGTAAATGACAACGGTTCTCTGATACTGCTCTCAAGATAACAATCATACTTAACATTATAAATTTTTGACGTATCTTTCAAAACAGGCTTGTCGTTAAATGTCGAAAGCCACTTGTAAAGTGCAGTTATAAGATAATCGTTATTCTCTGTCTTCATGCTTAATTAACGGGATAAAATTATCAACAAGTTCTTTGCTCCATTTTGTTCCTGCCCCTTGTTGAATAATTTCAAGAGCCTTGTCAATGGAGAATGCTTTTCTGTAAGGTCTGTCCTGAGTTAAAGCGTAATAAGCATCGATAAGCAAGATGATTTGTGAGCCGAGAGGAATATCTTTGCCCGAAACTTTTCCCGGATAACCTGAACCGTCCCAATTTTCGTGGTGTTTTTCGATAATCGGAATAACATCTTGAATACTGCTTATCGGACTCAAAATTTCTCTTGCCGCAATTACGGGGTGTTTTCTTATAAGATTTTTTTCATCATCCGTCAAAGAATCTTCTTTCTTGAAAATATTTTCGGGAATCATTATATTACCGATATCGTAAAGCAATACGGCTATTTTCAATTTGTCAATTTCTTCTTTTGACATTTCCATATTTTTTGCCAATTTAACGGCCAAGAGTAATTTCGATTTTGTAAAACCGCTTTGATAGGTTGAATTGTATGATTGAGTCAAAATATCCACGACAGAATAAATAACTTCTTTTGCATTTTTTTCATATGCGGAAACCGCACTCAAACGAGCGGTGATATCACCAGCAAGTTCAGGCGGAATTTGAACACGTTGTTTCGATACAATATCCAAAAATGCATTGACCGCAACTTTTTGCCAATTTGTTTCGATTTGTTTTTGAGTCATTTGAACCTGGTTACGACCGTTAATTTTTGCTCTGTACATAGCTTGGTCGGCAAGTTCAGTCAAATCAAAAACATTTTTACTGTGTTCCAAAAACGTTGCAACACCGATACTTGCGGTAACATTTCCGATTTTTTCAAGCTGAGTTGCTTCAATAGCAGCTCTGATACGTTCAGCAGCAATCATCGCACCGTAAGAATCAACCCCCGGAAGCATTACGTTGAATTCTTCCCCGCCAATTCTTGCAGGAACGTCAATTGAACGGGCTTGTTTTTTTAATACATTTGAAATTGTTTTAATCGCAACATCACCGTATTGATGGCCGAATGTATCATTAATAGTTTTTAAATGGTCAAGGTCTAACGAAATCAATGAGAAAGGTTGACCTAAACGTAACGCACGTTCTGCTTCACGGTTTATATTTTCTTCAAAATAACGTCGGTTATACAATCCCGTCAACGGGTCTGTTACCGCTTGTTTTCTGATTTCTTCAAACAAACCTGCAATAGTTATGGCAAGTTCGATTTGATTTGCAAACAGCGTCAAAAATTTAATTTCATTTTCGGTGCTTGCCGCACTTTGTGAAAATACAAGCATACAACCGAATTCTTCTTTTTCCTGCATTTCATTTTTTCTGCGGAAAATAGGAACAACAATAACCGATTTGCTTGCCGTAGAATGAATTATGTTTTGGACAAAATTATATTCCAAATTTTCTAAAATTTTATGAATAACGGCTTCAATATCGGAAGTGCTTTTGATTGTTCTTTCTTTTAAAGCTTGAGTAAGAATTAAATCATCTTTCCAAGGAATACGAAATTCTTTAATATTTAAAAGTGAATTTTGTTGTAAAGCTTTTGATAACATTTTGCTGTCAGCATGAGACTTAACGAGGAAAAAATCACCGTCTTTATCATGCTCTTTTGTCAATACGAGAGTGTTGATGTATCCCATTTGATTTTGCATTGAGTTGACGATTGAATCCAAAACATTAGTAAGAGGCTCGGATGAGTTCATCATGTCCCAAATGCTATTCATAGTAAGCAAAGTGTTGTTCGCTTTGTTTAATTCTTCCGTTTTTTCTTTAATTTCATGTTCAAGTTCGAGGTTCCTTTTATAGACATCAGAACCTACGGAAGAAATGTTTGCATCAACTTGCTGAATTTTATCGAAAAATCCTTTTAACTTGGAAAAAATAGCGATAGTCCTCATATTGTCGGCTTTTTGATTATACTACTTTCGTTGTAAAATTGTAAGTCTTTGTTGAAATTCATTAAGAATTTTTGCAATATTTTTAATGAAACATTGATACTTCCTGAAAAACGGAATATTAATAAATGTTAACAATGCCTAACATTTTTGTTTACAAAAGAGCAAGGATAAGTTATTATAAATTTGTTAGGTAATCCTAACTTTTCTCGGATGTCATCGGTGTTCTCCTTCATACTTTCGCCGATGACCTTTTTATTTATAAGGAGAAAATAATAGATTAGGGAGGGGGACATTCGGAGGATTGCGGAGGCGGCTGAATTTCTTAGTATGCAAGAAAAAGGAGAAATTCAGATGAAAGATATCAAATTACAAGGAATAGACAAAGACGGTTCGGTTAAGGAATTTACGCTTGCAGATTTCGGAGGGAAGCGAGTTGTTGTATATTTTTACCCGAAAGATGACACACCGATATGCACAGAGGAGGCGAAGAGTTTCAGGGATAATCTTGAAAAGCTTTCAAAATACGGAGTTGTAATAGGAGTAAGCACGGATGACATAAAGAGTCACGAAGATTTCAGGGAAAAGTACCATCTTAATTTCCCGATATTATCGGATGTCGGACACAAACTTGCCGAGAAATTTGCGGTGTGGAATGAGAAGGTGACCGACGGAAAAAAAGTTGCCGGAGTAGAGCGTTCCACATTTATTTTGGATAAAGACGGTAAAATCGAAAAAGAATGGCGAGACATTGATATAAACGGCCACATTGAAGAAATTTTAGAATATTTAAAGAAATAAAAAATAAATAAATAAAACGGATGAAATCGGGAAATGCTTTTTGTAATCGTTTCCCGATTTTTAATATTTATATTTTGAAATTTTACGGAATATCACATTAAACACATCAACGCGAAGTTGTTTATCTATACTGTTTTTTCAAGATAAAAAACAGACAAGATTTTTTATATCCTGCAAAACCGCTGTTAATTAACATGAGAAAGCAGAAAAAGTAACACAAATTTCCAGAAAAGTTTAATCCAAATATTAAAAATATAATAATTGTGTTACAATATACCTGCAAGGAGTCTATTATGGTTACAAAAGAATTAGAAGTTTGGGCTGATAGCTTTCTATAATTTGTCGGACATTTTTATACAAATGTAGTTGAAAGTTCTGCCGAAACTTGCCCGATATATTTAGGTTTGAGTGGCTTCCCTG
>CACZSN010000018.1 GCA_902783835.1 uncultured bacterium | reverse complement strand
CTGTAATTTCCAATAGGTCCAGATAAAGCTGCACCAGCAAGGAAAATACAAAATTTAGATTTAAATGAACCATCTTCAGGAGGCAAAATAAATACTGAACACTTTACCTTTTCTCCAATAAACACTTGAGAAATGTTATTTGTTGCTATATTCAATGAATCTACTAATTGATTAAAGGAAGTAATACTTAGTTTACTCTCTACTGTGTCAAAATGGAAATAAATAATATTTAGCACACAATTAGTAAAGCAGATTGTCAGAAATGTGAGAATGTATGGATGTTTATCTCCAATTTTAGCAGCAGAAATTTCATCTTTAGCGTACGTTGATCCCGATAAAGCATTATCGAAACTATGTAATGAATTACATAAAGTAATACCTAAACGAACTTGATAAACTTCTTATATCTAAGTTGCAGATAAATTAGCAACCAAAAGAATCTTTCAATGGTGCAATCAATAGATATTCAATGTTTACAGACCAATATTAAAGAAATTTTTATAGCCAAACAAGTCGAGTAATTACGATACCAAATTAATCTCAAACATCGATTTTACTTTCTCTTTGAGGAAAATGACATTTCTTTTCTGTGTAAATTCTTTTATTTAATGCAAGTATTTTTTTTAATAAGACTATTTATATTAATATGGCTTTCATTGTTACAACATGCCCGATACAACTTATGTTTATTCAATAAATACGAAAAATTGAATTTTGAGAAGGTTACGATACGGTGTTTTGAAAGGACATTGGCTAATATGGCAGATTCAAGATTTATGACGGGCACGAGTAAGTGATGAAAAATTATCCTTAACATTTACATTTAAGTACGGTTTTTTGATATAATAGTAAGAGCAGAATTAACCGAAAAGAAAGTTGCTCAAATGAATTTCAATGAGTTTGAAGAATACAAAAAGCAAAGTGAACCCACTCAAAGACAAAAGGCTGAAAATTGGGCAGTTGCTATCGGTTTGCAAAAAGTTGACGACTTAACACCATCAAAGTATCTCATCGAAACTGCCAAAGAAAATATTGAGGGTAAGATTGACAGTAGCGCTGTAAAAGAAAAAATTAACTCATACTACAAAACAGAAGAAGGTAAAAAACAGAATTTTGGAACGGAACAAGCAGATAAGGTTGCAATGCATATTGCAGAAATATTATCTGAAACATCTTTTACTTTCTCCCCTGCTACACTATTTTCAATACATAAAAGATTATTTAGTGATGTTTTGCCTAAAATAGCAGGCAAGATAAGAGATTATAACATTACTAAAAAAGAAACAGTATTACTCGGTGATACAGTTTATTATGGCTCTTTTCTGGATATTAAAGAGACTTTAGATTATGATTTTGACAGAGAAAAGAAATTTTCTTATAAAGAGTTAAATCTGAAAGAAAAGATTGAACATATAGCAGAATTTATATCCGGAATATGGCAAATTCATCCTTTTGCTGAAGGTAATACAAGAACAGTTGCTGTATTTACTATTAAATATTTAAAGACTATGGGCTTTGATGTTAATAATGACTTTTTTGAACAAAATTCCAAATATTTCAGAGATGCACTTGTTAGAGCAAATTACCAAAACTTAAAAAGAGGAATATCGTACACTAAAGAGTTTCTAAACAGGTTTTTTGAAAATATGCTTTTTCAGGGAGCTAATGACCTTGACAGTAAATATTTGATAATATCTGTCGAAGGTGAAAATGACGGAGTAAAACAGGAAAATGACGGAGTAAACCTTAAAAATGTCGGAGTAAAAACAGAAGATAAAGTTTTCGCTCTTATAAAAGAAAATAACAATATAACAATAAAAGAAATGGCTGACAAATTGGGGAAATCGACAAGAAGTATAGAAAGAGCCATTCAAAAATTAAAGAAAAACAATAAGTTGATTAGAATCGGCTCTGACAAAACCGGTACATGGCAGATTTTATAGAAGGATATCCTTAACTTGTTTTTAATTCATTTTCTGCCTGATCTTTTAGACTAATTAGGTTATCATCAAATAATCCGATTTTTATCATTTTCATTGTAATATTGCGAACACTTTTATATTCCTTTTGAGATAGTAATTCTTTTAAGGCATCCTCAAATTCATAAACGAGTTCTTTTGCGGAATCAAAGTTTTTTTTCTCCTTAAATAATTCGTATGCCTTGAAGTACATATTAATAGCCTTTTTATACTTTTTTTGAGAATATAGAGCAATACCAAGATTTTTATAAGCCGTCGGAAAATTAGGATTTAGTTTTAATGCAGTTTTGTAATCTTTTATTGCTCCTTTTTTATCATCAAGATGTGACTTTGCAACACCACGATTTAAATAAGTTAAGGCTGACGGGTATAGCTCAACTGTTTTGTTCAAATCAAGCATTGCTTCATTGTATCTTTCTAATTGCGTTAAGCATACTCCTCTGTTCCCATATGCTTCATATGAATTTGGAAAAAATTCCAAATACTTATTAAAATCAGTAATTGCATTTTCGTAATATCCTAAATACATTTCTGTAAGACCTTTATGTGAATATACTTTTGCATCATCAGGAGTTAATATTAATAATTTTTTCAATATTTTTAAAACTTTTTTGTAGTTTTTCTTTGTAACATAAACATCATGTAACCCCCAATAAGCATAGGTATTATCTGTATTTAACTCTATTGATTTTTCAAAATCTTTTTTAGCCAATAATAAATGTTTATTTAAGGGTTTAGAATTTTTATACATAGCAAATTCATCATGCAACATTGTAACTTTTCTTTTAGGAGGTGGGTAATCGAGATATACAAAGCCCCTTTTTGAGTAATTATAGCTATTTTGCGGATCAATTTCTATTGCCTTATTTATACATTTTAATGCTTCATTCGCTCTTTTTAGTTGATAATTAACGCTGGACATTCGACCGTATAAATAAGCATTTTGAGGATTTAATTTTATTGCACTATCAAAAGCTGAAATCGCTAACTCGTACAAATCTAATTCAAACAAGGTTTCCCCAAGGTTTTCCCAAATTTCTTCATCTCTATCATCAAGAGTTAATGCTTTTTGAAAATCTTGTCGAGCCAGTTGATATTCATTTCTTTTTTTATACAACTCTCCTCTTGCTTTGTATGTTCTGCTATTTTCTTGAATGTCTAATGAAATATTAAAATCGTTGATTGCTTCTAACTCTCTTTCTAAAGAAACATTTAGACATCCACGCATATAGTAATAATTATAGTTATAATTAGACAAATATATTGCTTTGTTAATTTCAACGATAGCATTTTCGAACTGTTTCATATATTTTAAAATACAAGTTTTTATATATAAAAGATCAACATTGTTTTTATTTAACTCTATAGCAAGGTTTATATTTTTTAAGGCATCTTGAATGATTTCATCATCTTCGTCTTCACAGAGGTAATATTCTGAAAAAGCCTTTATATAATAAGCTGTTTCCAAATGAATTTCTTTCTCGATGAGCTTATTGCAGTATTCAATTGCTATTTCGTATTTTTCTTCTTCAAAATTTTCTATTGCAAGATTTAAATAATTCATAACTATTTTCTCTATTTAATATTGCTTAGCGTCTTGTTGCACCATAAACATTGTAGTCAAATGTAAATTGGATATCTACCGAATCTTTGGAGTAACCATTTGGTAGTGGTCTAAAAGGAGCTGCCAACTTAACTGCCGTAAGTGCTGCCATGTCAACCACAGCCGAACCTGATGACTTTAAAACATTTACTCTTAAAAGGCTGCCGTCACGAGCAATTGTGAAAAGTAAAACTACATTTTTGCTTTCTTCTTCTTTTGGAGGAAACCAATTGTGTTTAATTCTTTGTTGCAAGTTACGCATGAATGGTCCAAAGTCCGGCTCTGAAGATTGAATAGTTTGTTCTTCTTTGAATTGTTCGGGCATTGTACTTGTTAAAATTGCAAATGCCGGCTTTATTAAAAATAAAAATATTACACTAATTAAAGTAATTTTAAGAATTTTTTTCATTTTGTTACCTCATGCATATTACCATCTATTACGTCTTCGAGAACTTGAATACTTACAAATTGAATTGTTATTATTTTCAAATAGTTCCTTTTATAAGTTGGATATGTTACACGTAGTTCACAGATTTTTTATGAACCTAAATCATCAACATCTCCACCAAATATTAAAAAAGATATTGAGCTAACTATTATTCCCGACAAAGTAACAGGTATCAAAAGTATTGATAATCCTGAATTTGAACCCAAAGAGTCATTACAAGCTTTATATGTTGCCAATAGCCCGTATTGAATATGACCAAAAACAGGTGGACGACTATTTTTGGATATTTTCACCGTCGCTTTTGATGGAGAATTTTGTATTATTGTAGGCTTAGCAGTTTTTGTTTTTGCTCCAACATATTTATAATAGTTCATTTCTACTTCAACGGTGTAAGTTTTCCCTGAATAATCAGCAGGTAACGAATCTAACTTTTTGACTTCTTGTAAATAATAATCGTCAGTTTTTCTATTTACAACAGTTCCGTATTTGTCTATCTGTAATTCAATATTACTTCTATAAATAGGGGTTGCAGATTCTGTTTTATTGACAAATCTTGAATTTAACTTCTTGAAATCTCCAGGATTTAATTGTTCAGTCATTAGTCGTTGCTGTTTTTTTAAATACTTTGACCAAGTATTTTTTCCTTTATTGAATTCCTTTTCTGACAATTCTTTTGATAGGACATCATATATTTCTGATTGTAATGTACCTTGTTTTAAGTTTCTATATACTCTATTTTCAACTTGAATTGGAGTTTTTACATTATTTTCAAGTTTCACAGCTGAAATTATTGCAGTCGGAGTACCTTCTTTGTATAAATCTGTAGAAAAACGATGAATAAAAGTTGTATTCTCTTTTTCCATTTTTATATCATATTCAACTGTATCTAAAACTACATTTAGACTATCCAAGTCTAAATCAGCACTTTTTCCATTTTCTGCTGTTATTGTTACCCAATTTTCTGCAAAACACGATGTATTCATCATTAACAAAATTAATAACGTTGATAAGATTTTTTTTGAAAAAGAATTAATCAACATACAGCCTCTACTTTCTTAATAACAAAACGTAAGATGTATTACTTGCAACCTCAACATCTGCAACACCATATCTATTCCAATCCACATATTGTGTACTTCTAAATTTTGGAAGATATGAACTAAATTTCACGGTATAAACGATAGTGTCGTGCTTAAAACTTTGCGGAGTATCTTTTAACTTTGGAATATTCGAGATAGTCCGTTCTACAGCTTCTATAAATTTTTTATCACCCTTAGGAATACAACACCTTTATCCTTTGTGACTTTTATTACTTCTAAAATCTGTGTAATTGAACGAGCAATTCTGCTTAACTCCGGCACAATTAGTACATCACCTGTATTCAATCTGTCTATTAACGCTCCAAGTTTTCTTTCTTTGTAATTAATTTTTCCGCTTGCATGTTCTTCTATAAATTCTACATTTCCTAACTTCATATGGTTTGCAAACTGTAGTATATCTATCTTATTCTTTTCTGTGTCTTGAAGTAACGTAGATACCCTTAAAAATGCATGAGTGGTCATAAAATATTCCTTTTCAATAAAAACCTTTGATTTTGATTATTCTTGTTTGATAACAAGTAATAAAAAACAACCATTTTCCTTGTATATTTACCATTAATAAATACGGTCGTTTTTATAGTGCAGGGAGAACCCCTACACTATAGTAAATTTTCTGTAATTGCTTTGTTTTATGAATGCATTGTATAGCTCTAAGTATTTCTTCTTGAATGCAGATGTATTAAAATTGTTTCTTACGACATTAGTGAAGCGTACGGTGAAAGCACCTATTTTCAATTCTTCAACTCCTGCTTCATCAAGAACTGATTTAACAAGGGCTTCTTTTTCTTTTTTCAGTTCATCAAGTTCTTTGATTTTAGCTTCCAATGTTCTGATTTCTCTAATTTCATTTTCAAGATTTGATGTAATGATAATAGCAGCCATAATATATTCTCCTTTTGTTTTGAAAATGCTTACACAACTATTCATGTCATGATAAGGTGACTATGTCAATCATGAAGTCACCTTTTCGTAACATGTGTTTACGATATGATGACACCTTGGTTAAAATATGTTATTTTGTATGTAAAAGGAGACAAGAAATGTTAAAAGGGCAAACACCACCACCAAAGTATGAAACACCGGAAGAAGTAAAAGAGAAGGCAAGAACATTTGTAAAAGGCTTTATGCGTGACAATGATATTACGGCAGGCAAATTGGCTGAAAAACTAAAAGAGGCTTATGGTAGGTCAGCATCAAGGTCAAACATTTTGAATAAATTAGCAAGGTCTTCTTTTTCATTAATTGAGTTTATGCAAATTGTAGAGGCTTACGGATACAAAATTGAGGTTGTACCCGATAAAAAGCCGATAGAGAAGAAAAACTTGAACCAATAGATCTCTTTATAATTGGCTCAGAATTAGTTTTAGGATTTGGCAAAATTTTTAGTTAGGGCTTAACAGTATCCTATTGATAACATATAGAATGAGGTTTTTATGACAAAAGATAAAAAAGATGAAAAAGCTGAAATTAAATATTTAAAGACATGGGAGTTAGCATTGGCAACATATTATATGTTGAATTCTGACCATATTATATTAGATGAAGCTTACATGAATTTTAATGACGAATATTGTGAATATTCCTCTAAAGATGCTTTAAGTTATGGTATCACAAATCTAAGTATCAATGACCAAACTTTGTTTAAATATGAGCAATTGGATATAGCGCAAGCAAAGGAATTTGATGTAATGTACTCAAAATCAAAGAAAGTGATATGTCCCCAAAAAACAAAAGATGAAATTAGAGAATTATTAAAAGAATATATTGATATGTTCAGACAAGATAACTGCATTGATCCTTTTAATAAGATTTTACCAAATCCCGCTAATCCTTCTAATTATAAAAAATGCAAAAAACGATTTGACTCTTCTATTGATAAAGACTCAAATTTAAAAGACTATGCGATTACTAAACTCAGGGATTTACCAGTAATATTAGATGGATATTTCCAAGGTAAACTTGATATTAAATATTTTAATATTAAATTTCCCAATGCGGAACAGTGCAATAATATTATGTATACTGTTGAAGTTGACGAAGAGGATTGGCCTCTTCTTGTTGATAATTTTTGGATTTTGCATATGACCATTGATTTATCTAATTACTTTAAAAAACAAAGTACTAAAAGTAAAAATAGTTCATATACGAAAATGGAAATAGAGTTTTATAAAAGGATAAGAGAATTAGTAGAAAAAGGTGAGCATTTAATCTATTGTGGAGAAATCGAGAAGATTATAAAAGATAAAATTGCTAAGAACAAAGACAAAAATAAACCTAAAATTGTGAGTAAATTCATATCTGAGTTTAACAAAAAGTATGCAGCAATCAATCATGGAAAAAAATTGATAGGTCGCAAATGCATCATGCAAGATGGCTATGAATTTATAGATAATCCCACGTAGGAAAATTTTTTTTCATAGGATTTTTTTCTTTACAAAATACAGCAAAACGCTTTTGAATAAAGCATTTTGCTTTTTTGTTATGTAAAGTTTTTTTCCTGCGAATTCTAATTTTTAATTATTGTAGGAATTTCAAATGTTCTACTGCTCTAAAGAAAAAACACGGAGCATACCATGAACAAAAAAGACTTAAAAAAAATGACAGAAGTTGAAGCGCAAGCGTTTGAATCAATGCTTTTTGAAGGTATTGATTTTGGCGACAAAGAGAAAATATCTTCATTTTCTCTTGAATCCTATGATTATGACTTTGAACAAGAAGATTTTGTAGATGAAATCGTTCCACTAACAGAACAAACCAATAAATCCTTAAGCTTTGACCTGATAAAGTTGAAACTATCTCTCGATAAAGCAGAATATGTCAACTTTAGCGTAAAGAGGAATAAGTTTTTTAGAACTTCTACACCGCAAATTCCTGCAAAAGATGCTGAGACTATAGTTTCCCTGCTTAAAGAAAATGATCCTGCAAAAACTATGGAATTAAGCGAAGAAGAAATAAAAGTTTCTGCATTTAAAAACATATATCCCGATGCAAAGCCCTTCAAAGATTATGACAGTCGTTCGTTAGGTGTTGGACATATGTATTTTAAGAACGGAGAGTTTATTTGTCAAATTAATGGAAAAATAAGTGCTAAAAAAGGATATTTAGGACTAATTAACAAGAATAATATCAATGAAGTTCTATCAAAACTAAAAAGTAAGAGTGATTTGGTTAATTTTGATAATGACAAGTTTATAGAAATGGCAGAAGTTTTAAATGTTCATGTGACAAATGACATTAAAGTTTCTGATGTTTCATCTAATATAAAAGCTTTTTCAAGTTACTTATCGATTAGAACCGACAAATTTAACGTGCTAAAATATGGGAAGAATGGATACGAAATACTTCCAAGAGGCAAACAACGAGATACTGTACCTTCTCAAAAATTGTGCATTTACAACAAAGGAAATGAAGTCAATTATCGTAATCAGTACTCTTATCAAAAAAAGATAGAAACAAAAGGAATAAAATTATCAAAACATACCTTAAGAATAGAACTTAAATTAAGTAATTTTGCAGGAATTCGGAAGTTTTTTGCACCTCTCAAAAAAAATGGAACTGTTACCTTAAAAGAACTGCTAAATAGCGACAAGACACCAATTCTACAATGTTTACAAGAATTAGGTATTTCCATAGAAAAATTAAAAGAAGCCAAGGGTAAACGTATTTCGATGAAGAATGATCAACTGCCCAAGGTAGATGAACTGATAAAAATACAAGGGTTAATAACATTATTACAGACAAATGATTATAGCCTTGACAGGGTAAAAAGTTATTTAGAAACTGAATCTGGTCGAAAAATTCGTTCTGATGAAATGTGTAAGTACAGAGAAAAATTACAGAGTTTCATTGCCTGCAATAAACCAAGAACGGTTGCATTATTGACTGAGTTACTAAGTTCTCTGCGTTATTAACGGAGGTAGTACAATGGAAAACACCTCTGATATAATTATGGATATAGATAGTATAAAAGTCATTATTCATGCTCCGACTCAATTGACTACAGAAGAAGAAAATAAAATGCAATTAGCAAAATACTTATACAAACTGATTGAAATGGATAAAAATTTTATACAGCAATAAATACGGAGAAATTCTAATGGTAAAAAAAGAAGCAAATACGCAAATATCAACAAATAAAGCCGTAGCATACATAAGAGTGTCTTCTAAAGAACAGGAAAAAGGATATTCCCTCACTGCACAAGAACAGCTTATTAGAAAATATGCAGAGGAAGAAGGCTATGAGATAGTAGAACTTTTTAGAGAAGCAATGAGTGCTAAAAAAGCCGGACGTAAGCAGTTTAACGCAATGTTAAAATACCTAAGAGCACATAAAGATGTAAACAAGTTACTTGTCGAAAAAACAGATAGAATAACTCGTAATTTCAAAGATGTTGTTGATCTCGATGAAATTTCGGGCTTGGAAATTCATTTTGTTAAAGAGAACTTAATTATTTCGGAGGATTCTAAAAGTCAAGATAAAATGCTTTATGGACTACGAGTTGTACTATCAAAACAGTACATCGATAATCTAAAAGAAGAAGCCGCAAAAGGAATTTTGGCAAAAATTGAAGATGGAATTTATCCTTCAGTCGCACCAATTGGATACTATAATACGATGGATAAGTCAGGGAAACACATAATTGCCATAGATGAAGAGAAAAGTCCTATTGTAAGAAAAGCTTTTGAAATGTATGCGACAGGTAACTACTCCGCAAAAACCATCAACGATATGCTTTATCCTGTAGGTTTAACTAACAAACATGGAAAGAAACTTGCAAAATCCACTATAGAAAGAATGTTCAAAAATATATTTTATATTGGGCAATTTGAGTATAAAGGTTTTATTTGTACGAATGCTAAACACAAACCAATTATTGATATAAATCTGTTTAATGCAATACAAGAAAGACTTGGTGGTACGATTCGAACGAGAACTCACGACATTCAATTTCCCTATCAAGGTATTTTTAGATGTAGCGTGTGTGGGGGATTGCTTACTCCTGAATTAAAGAAAAAGAAAAATGGTAAGCAGTATATCTATTACCACTGTAATGACTCTTATAAAAAGGGCTGTAAGAAACATTCTTATATTTCGCAAGTTCAAATAGACAAAACTATTGCTGAATTTTTGCGTACTATTCAAATATCAAAAGACCTTATAAATTCAGTCCAAGATTGCATTAAAGATATTCATAATGAAAAGCATAATTATCAAGCACAAGCAGAAATACAAATAAATAGAAAAATTGAGAAAATTAATAAACGTATAAAACAAGCATATGAAGATAAATGCGAAGGATTGTTAAGTATAGATGAGTGGAAAAAATTCAACGAAGAGTTTCATTCCGAAAAAAATGAGTTAATCTGTAAATTAGATAGAATAAATAGTGCAGATAATGAATTTTATAATACTTGTGAGAAAATACTTTGTTTTGTTAATAATGCGGAAAACATGTTTTTGAATGGTAACGTAGAAGACAAGCGATTTATTACTAAACTTCTACTATCGAACTCAAGTTATTATAATGGAAAACTTGATATAGTCTTACATCCCATCTTCGATACGTTGCTTAGATTATCCCAAGAACATAAGCAAGCAAAACAGCATATCGAACCTTCTGAAACAATGGCTATACAACAAAAAACAGCCTCCGAAGAGACTGTTTTTAAAAATGGCGGGACCGACGAGGCTCGAACTCGCGACCTTCTGCGTGACAGGCAGACACTCTAACCAGACTGAGCTACGATCCCATCGCCTGTGTCATGATAATAAAACAAATAAAAAAATTTTGCAACTGTTTTTTTTATTTTTTTAGGCAGAAGCTTTTTCTCCCACTCTTACAACGTTTTTTCTATTTAACCAATTTGTCGACTGTTCTTGTAAGCGTAATTTTTACATGTGCATAATTTAATCCGCCTTGCATATATGCCGCATACGGCGGTCTGACAGGTCCATCAGCCGAAAGTTCAATCGTTGAACCCTCTACAAATGTTCCTCCTGCCATAATTAAATTATCGTCATATCCCGGAACCACATCCGGCACCGGTGTCAAATAAGATTCAACAGGCGAACATTCCTGTATTGTCTTACAAAATTCTAAAAGCGGTTCTTTTTTACCAAACTCTACCGTTTGAATTAAATCCGTTCTTAAATCATGAGGTTTCGGTGTTGATTTAAATCCGATATCTTCAAATACTTGTGATGCAAGTATTGCTCCTTTTACTGCTTCAGCAACAATTGACGGTGCCATAAACAATCCTTGAAACATTAATCTTGATTGATTAAACATAGCTCCGCCTTCCCGACAAATTCCTGGAGCCGTAAGGCTTGCCGCAACTAATTCCACCAATTCGTCCTTGCCCGCAACATATCCGCCTGCTTCAACAATTCCGCCGCCTGCATTTTTTATCAATGAGCCTGCAATCAAATCAGCTCCGACATCAGTCGGTTCAAGCTTTTCCGTAAATTCACCGTAACAATTGTCAACAAAACATATACAGTTCGGATTTTTAGATTTTACTGTTTCAACAATTTTTTTAATCGTTTCAACGGTCAATGATTTTCGGAGTGAATAGCCGCGTGAACGTTGAATTAAAACCATTGTGGTCGTTTCATCAACCATTTCCGCAAGTTTTTCAAAATCAATGTCGATACCGTTCAAAAGCGGAACTTCATCATACAAAACTCCATGTCCCATAAGCGATTGCTTATAATTTCCGCGTTTTCCGATAACTTCTTCCATCGTATCATAAGGCGAACCCGCAACGGACAAAAGTTTGTCACCGTGTCTTAAACATCCGAACAAACAACATGAAAGAGTATGCGTTCCCGAAACAAAATGCGGTCTCGCCATAGCTTTTTCCGCGTGAAAAACATCCGCAAATACATTATCAAGTGCTTCTCTGCCTATATCATCGTGTCCGTATCCGGATACGGTATAAAAATGCTGCATACCGATTTGATTTTTGATAAATGCATCAAGAACCTTTTCCTGATTGAATTCTTTTATCTCATCGGTAAGTCTGAATTGTTCCGAAACTTTTTTTTCGGCTTTTTGGATTATTTCAATTGTTGTATTTTTCATATTAAAATATAAGCACAAACAAAAGTCAGTTTCAAACAAGTAATTTTTTTGAAGGTGTTCTATAAAAATAATGTTTGGTGTAGAATAGATAACAATAATAAGTTTAGTGAGCAGGGCAAATGTCTGAAGAATTTGATAACAGATATGAAAATGAAGAATTAAATCAAGAAGAATACGGCAGAACGTTTTCTAAATTTTTAAAAGAAGATGAAAGCGAAAAACAAAGTTTGCTTAAACCGATAGGTGCAATTATATCGGTTGTCGCTGTTGCCGCAATAGCTTATGCCGGTTACGCTTTTTTCTCGGGAAACGGCGAACAAATTACTGATTTTTTCAAAGAACATAACTTCTTATCAAGAGAACATAAACCGAAATTCGGCGAAAATATTTTCAACAGACGTCAAAATATTTTAGTTTTGGGTGTTGACTCAAACGGCAAAGATGCAGATCCTTTTGACGGTACTCGTTCTGATACAATTGTTGTTGTGAGCGTTGATCCGAAAGCAAAAAGCGTTAATTTCCTATCAATTCCCCGTGACAGTAAAGTTTACATCGCTCACGGCAAAGGTGTCCAAAAAATAAATGCAGCTCACGCATTGGGCGGAATTGAACTTGCAAAAGACACAATTGAAGAAACTTTTGGTATAAAAATTAATAATTATATCGTTTTTAACACGGAAGGTGTTCGCGAAATGGTTGATGCAATAGGCGGACTTCCGGTTTATGTTGAAAAGGATATGAGATATCACGATTACACGGCAGGATTGCATATCGATTTGGCAAAAGGAACACATATGCTTGACGGCAAAACTGCTGAAGGATTTTTAAGATTCAGAAAAGATGCTCTCGGTGATATCGGAAGAACCGCAAGACAACAATGGTTCCTCAGAGCATTGGCAAACAGATTGAAAGACCCTGAAGTTATCCCCAAAATTCCTTCGGCTTTGAAAGTTGTTGATAAATACGTTAAGAGTGATTTGAGCCTTTATCAAATGTCACAATATGCCGCATTTGCAACATCTTTGGATATGTCCAAAATCGAAACGGCAACTCTTCCGGGTGCTCCGAACAAAAGAGGTTATATAAGCTATTGGATTTTGGATCCCGAACAATGCAGTGATGTAATCAACAGAATGGTTTACGGCAAAAAACACGTTGCTGCGGAAGATGAAAAATTGCCGGTTGCCGGTATTATGTACACTGCCGGTAACGAAGATAAGGCAGAAAAGATTAAGGCTGAACTTGAAGAAGAAGGTTTCACTGTAAATACGTCAAAATACAGACGTTTGCCTCACCCTCAAATTCAAGGTCATACAAATGCAATTTCTCGTGACTTTTTGGATAATCTTAAAAAGACTGTTCCCGAAGTTGAAGATTTCCAATTTGTATTTGATCCGACAAAAATTTATTGTGTAAACAGCGATTTCACAATTATTTTATCTGAATAAGGAGTCGTTATGATTTTGAAGGAAATAGAACAGAGACAGTCAGTAAGACAATTTTCCGATAAAAAAATTTCTGATGAAGATATAAAACAAATTCTTGAAGCGGGCAGATTGGCTCCGTCTTGGATGAATGTTCAACCTTGGCATTTTATTGTGGTTGATAATGATGAGACGAAAAATCTTCTTTCTCAAAGTGCGAACAATCAAAAGCAAATCAAAGATGCATCGCATATAATTGTTATGCTTGGTGATTTTTCGGCTTGGAATAACAAAAATTTCGGTCAAATATTAGTGGAAAAAGGCATTCCGGAAGAAGGAGTTCAACAAATTTTGAGTAACAAAGGTTACAATCCCGCTAAAAATACAAATGCCGTTTTGGTTGCAAGAACTATGGAACAATGCTCTTTTTCAATATCATTTATGAATTTACAAGCTCAATCGCTGAATATTGACAGTTGCATAATTGGTGCGTTCGCAAATGAACTTACCGGTTTTTCACCGGAAATATACCAAAAGGTAAAAGAAACTTTAAATATTCCTGAAAGCTCAATGATTGCAGGAATGTTGGCATTGGGTTACAGACAAGAAGGTGTCAAAAACCTTCCTAAGAAAAGAAAATCATTTGAAACGGTTGTTTCATACGAAAAATACGGTCAAAAATTTGAATAGAGGTGGCTATGGAATATCCTGCACTTGCTGAATTAATAAAAACAATTTCAATTTTACGCTCGGAAAACGGTTGCTCTTGGGACAGAGAACAAACGCATACTTCCCTTCGTCATAATATGGCTGAAGAGGCTTACGAAGCAATTGATGCAATAAATTCAGGCGATATGAATCACTTGAAAGAAGAATTGGGTGATGTTCTTTTGCAGGTTCTTTTGCATTCTCAAATTGCGAAAGAAGAAGGATTTTTTGATATAGAAGATGTTGCAAAACGTCTTAATGACAAGCTTATTCACCGTCATCCGCACGTTTTCGGGAATGTGAAAGTTTCCGGAACTGATGAAATTTTGGCAAATTGGGATAAATTGAAAGCAGAAGAAAAACCGCACAGAAAATCACTTATGGATGGTATTTCAAAATCTCAATCAGCTCTTATGTCCGCACAAAAAATCAGTTGCAGAGCTGTAAAAGTCGGTTTTGAATGGCAAAGTGACGAACAACTCAAAGAATGTATAATGTCTGAGTTTAAAGAATTTGATGAAGCAAAAACTTATGACGAAAAAGAAGAAGAATTCGGTGATATTTTATTCGCCGTTGTAAATCTTGCAAGACGTAATCAAATTGATGCTGAACAGGCTCTTATCCGCTCAAATACAAAATTTATGAAACGATTCAGAAAAATGGAAGAACTTGCCGAAAAACCATTGGCGGATTTGACTTTTGAAGAATGGGACGCATTATGGAAAAAGGCAAAAAAACTTGTTTCAGATGATATGGCAATAGACGTAAAGGCAGATTAGCGAAAAATGAAAAAATCTTTTTTATTCGGAACATTAATAACCTTAGCGACAGTTTTTATAATAACATCACTGATGTTTGGCAGTGATACATCTTTCGGCTCAATTTATAAAATGAAATTGACCTCAACAACATTTAACAATAACGAAAGACTTCCTCGGGAACAAGCAAAAGAAGCTTGCGGAGGGAAAGATATTTCGCCTGATCTTGATTGGGGAGAAATTCCCGACGGAACGCAAAGTTTTGCAATAATCGTTCAAGATATTGATACGAAGGCAAGAGGCGGATTTTATCATTGGATTTTACTTGATATTCCGGCAAACAGAACTTCTGTTGCAAGAGGGGAAAACGTTGTCGGTGCAAGAGCTTTGAAGAATGATTATCAGCATTACGGCTATACGGGCCCTTGCCCTCAATACGGCGAACATCGTTACAGTTTTACGGTTTATGCTCTCGATACGGCAAAACTTGATGTTACGGAAAACGATTTGCCGAAAGATATTGAAGCAAAAGCTGCGTATCACGCAATTGAAACCGCAAAATTAATCGGCGTTTATAAAAAATATGGAAATTGATATTTTCAAAATAGAAGAATTTATGAATGAATATGAAAGTCGTGCAAAGTATGATATGACAACGACTTGCATAGATTCTTTTTCTCTTAAAAATCTGTTTGCTTTGACAGGAAAAAATCTTGATGAAATCATTGAAAAACCGCTTCATTATGGCGATATAACGGGTTCTTTAAGATTAAAAAAGAATGTCGCAAATTTGTATCAAAATAAGACCGAAAAAAATGTCAGTGTCACTCTTGGTGCAATCGGCGGAAATTCCCTCGTTTTTTTGAGTTTGATTGAGCCGGAGGATGAAGTTGTCTCTGTCATTCCGACTTATCAACAGCATTATTCTATCCCAAAACAATTGGGTGCAAAGGTCAAATTGGTAACGCTTAAGCCTGAATTGAATTGGCATATCGATTTGAAAGAATTGAAAAATGCCGTCACAAAAAGAACGAAATTAATTACTCTCAATAATCCAAACAACCCGACAGGTGCGGTTTTGAATGATGAAGAACTTCTGGAAATCGTAAAAATTGCAGACAACGTCGGAGCTTATGTGCTTTGTGATGAAGTATACAGATTTTTAAATCACGATAAAAATTCTTCAACAACATCAATTGCAGACATTTACAATAAAGGCATTTCAACGTTTTCAATGTCTAAAACATTTTCTCTCGCGGGAATTCGTGTGGGATTTGTCGTTGCAAATGAAAAAATTATATCCAAAATCAATGTTCAAAGACAGTATAATACAATAAGTATAAGTGCTTTGGACGATTATATTGCTTGTGTTGCACTTGAAAATAAAGACAAAATTTCGGAAAGAAATTTAAAAATAGTGTTGGAAGGAAAAAAAGTTTTGACCGATTGGGTAAATCGTGAACCCAAAATCTCTATGTCGGTACTTGAAGGCGGTACGACTGCGTTTGTTGCTTATGATGACCCTCGAAATTCTTACGATTTTGCACTTAATTTATTCAATGAAACAGGTGTTCTCGTTCTTCCAGGAGATGCGATGGAAATCCCCAAACACTTGCGTGTAGGCTATTGCGGAGAAATTGAAAATTTCAAAGAAGGTTTGAATAAATTTTCGGATTGGCTGAAAAAACAATAAAAATACCATTCTTTCTCCTGAAATTATGCAGGATTTTTTTGTCATTAAACCAATAAAATTTCTGTTTTGATAAATCGAAAACATTGTAAAAATATTGAATAAAAAGAAAATTTGTTCTACCATAAAGACATAGGAGAACAAAATGGGCAAAATTATTTTAACGGGTGACAGACCGACCGGAAAACTTCATGTAGGACATTATGTGGGTTCTTTGAGAGAACGCGTAAGACTTCAAAATGAAGGAAATTTCGACAAAATTTACATAATGATTGCAGATGCTCAAGCTTTGACGGACAATGCGGAACACCCCGAAAAAGTTCGCGATAATATTATTGAAGTTGCATTGGATTATTTGGCTTGCGGAATAGACCCCGAAAAATCAACCATTTTCATTCAATCAATGGTTTCTGAATTAACAGAATTGACTTTTTATTATATGAATTTGGTCACTGTTTCAAGAGCACAAAGAAATCCGACGGTTAAAACGGAAATCAAAATGAGAAATTTTGAGGCAAATATTCCTGTCGGATTTTTGGTATATCCAATTAGCCAAGCTGCCGATATTACTGCTTTTAAGGCAACTACGGTTCCTGTCGGCGAAGACCAAAAACCGATGCTTGAACAATGCAGGGAAATTGTTCACAAATTTAATTCCTTATACGGTGAAACATTGGTCGAACCCAATATTTTGTTACCGAAAAACAGTGCTTGTCTCAGACTCCCCGGTATTGACGGAAAGGCAAAGATGAGTAAATCTTTGGGTAATTGTATTTATCTCTCGGATGAACCCGATGCGGTTAAGAAAAAAATTATGTCAATGTTCACTGATCCAAATCATTTAAGAGTTGAAGATCCCGGAGAAACAGAAAATAACCCTGTATTTATTTATCTTGATGCATTCTGTCGTGATGAACATTTTGCTCAATTCTTGCCCGAGTATCAAAACCTCGATGAATTAAAAGCTCATTATCAAAGAGGCGGTCTCGGTGATGTTAAGGTTAAAAAATTCTTAAATAACGTTCTTCAATCCGAACTCGAACCGATTAGAAATCGTCGTAAAGAATGGGAAAAACGCACTTCTGATGTTTATGAATTTTTGAAACAAGGCACAATTGAAGCTAAAAAAGTGGCTGCGGAAACTCTTAACGACGTTCGAAATGCACTCAAAATTAACTATTTTGACTAATCTGTTTTTTATAACAAAAAACCCGATGAATTATAACAACTTGAGTATTAGAGATAACGACAATGTTGCTTTAATCGGAAATTATGTTGGCGGAAATACTACGGTTGATAACGTTTCAAACGTTATTGTTCAAAGCTCAAACAGCGAAACATCTTCAACATTGTTTGATGAGTTGACGGAAAATATGAACCCCGTAACATCTTATGATAATTGGAAATACACAGATGAAGATTTTTCTTCCAAAATGACGGACGGAAACAAAAATTCAGTGTATATGGGTTCATTTACCGTTAATAACGCTGATAGTGTCGGAATTGCCGATACGGTATTAATCGGCGATGTTAATTTCAATAACCTTTCGGGAGATGTTGAAGTTATTAATTCATATGTAGGCGGAAATCTTGTTGACAACAATGTTTTAGGTGATTACAGCTGGTATAAAGTCTATACAAACGCAAGACAAAAAGGTAATAACGGAAACAACGGTAATCATTACGGTTGGAACAACGGAAGCCAAGGAAATAACGGTAACCACTACGGTTGGGGCAACGGAAACCATTATGGCTGGGATAACGGAAAACATCACGGTTGGGGTCATAAAGACAAAGACTACGGTTCCGAACACGGTGGAGACAATATCGGTTGGGATTGGGACAATCGATATGATTACGGTAGAAACCCCTGGGATTGGGGCTGGGATTTGGGAAGACCTCACGACCGATTCAATGAAGCAAATAATCATTTTAACGGAAATTTCTTAGCATATTGGCACAATTTCATGTATAATATGATGTTTAGATAATAAGTAATGAAAAAGGGACCTAACGGTCTCTTTTTTATTCTGATAATTTTATTGCCGAGATAAATTTTTGGCTGTAAAATCATATCGAAAAACAACTTTACAGAGGTCAATTATGCGAAAATCACAATGTCTGTTGCCATTGGCACTTGGAACATTTGGATTGGGTTTAACAGAATATGTTATGATGGGGATTTTGCCTGATGTTGCCAAAACGCTCAATTGTTCCATCCCTATGGCAGGAAACTTTATTTCTTTATATGCATTAGGTGTCGTTTTCGGGTCAATATTGCTCGTAATTATCGGACGAACGAGACCGCTTAAACAAATTTTAATTGCATTGGCGGTCATTTTTACTGTTGCAAATTTGGCATTGGTTGTTGCTCCGAATTATTATGTATTTTGTGCTTTAAGGTTTATTGCAGGATTGCCGCACGGAGCGTTTTTCGGGGTAGGAGCTATTGCAGCCGGAAAACTTTGCGATAAAGGAAAAACCAATCAGGCAGTTGCGACAATGGTTTCGGGGATGACAATTGCAAATTTACTCGGAATACCTTTTGGTACTTTTTTAAGTCATAATTTTTCTTGGAGAATAACTTTTTTAATTATCGGTATATTTGGATTTTTGGTTTTGACATCGATAATGAAATTGGTTCCGTATTTAAAACCTATGCCAGACAACGGATTTAGAGGGCAATTTAAAATTTTCAAATCACTTGCTCCTTGGATTTTGATTTTTGCTGTAGTAATGGGAAATGGCGGAATTTTCTGCATGTATAGTTACATAAATCCTTTATTGGTAAATGTTTCGGGTATTGCACCGCAATATGTTTCATTAATAATGATTTTAGCGGGTGGAGGAATGTGTATAGGGAATTTCTTCGGAGGGAAAGTTGCGGACAAATTCTCGCCTGCGTTAGTTGCTGCTAACACACAATTGGTGACTTGTTTAGTACTTGTATGTATGTTCTTCTTATCGAAAAATCCATATTTGGCGGTATTTTTAATGTGTTTATGTACGTGATGTTTATTTGGTGTTTCCGCCCCGCAACAAGTATTACTTATTGAAAACGCAAAAGGCGGAGAAATGCTTGGTGCATCTTGTTCGCAAATATCTTTTAATTTGGGAAATGCAATTGGTGCTTTCGTTGGAGGAATTCCGATAACATATGGTTTTGGATATGAATATACCGTTGTTCCGGGAGTGATTTTTTCATTTATCGGATATTTATTATTAATTTGTTTTTATAATCGATATAAAGCAGCTTAAAATAAAGGCAAGAGCTCAATGTCTCTTGCCTTTTGAAAAAATTTTATTGTTTTGATTACAGTGACCATATGAAGCCAAATTGTAATGCGACACCGTTTCTTCCGCTGTTTCGCATCATAGCTTGTCCGAAGCCCGTAAATCTGTCGCCGACTTTCTTTTGAACACCGACACCGTATTGAATGTACGGATCAACACTCATATTCGGCAAAGTTACGTCATTTGCACGGAATTTAGCTTTGTCTAAGATATTCCAAATCATTTGAACTCCGATGTAAGGTTGCCATCCGTTTTTCAAGTTACCTATGAGTTTTACCCCCGGAGCAATTTGAATTGAATTAAGCGGGTCTGACTTAATTTTTACACCTGCTGCATTTGTATAATCAAACGTATTTACGAACGTATAAGACATAAGGAAGTTCGGTTGAATAATAAATTTACCTTTACCTAATCACCAATTATATCCGGTTTTACTTGCGATACCGGTTGCTAACATTGTGTAATTTTCTTTTCCGTACATAGAAGTTGCTTCAGCGGCATTAGCTCCGACGTTAGCGGTTAAGCCGGTATAGAAATTACCTTTGTACCAAGCACCGCTCAAACCTAACGAACCACCGTTTTGGATAATTGTTACACCGTCATAATTTTGGTTTGAACCGTTATATGCACCGTAAACAGATGCAACCATATCCCAGCCGTGTTTTAATTCTATAATGCCGCTGTCTCCGCCGACCAATGAGCCGTATGCGATATTTTTGACATTAGGTCCTTTACTTAAGTTGACATTTTCAAATGTCGTATATGGTCTAAACCACAAACCGCGGTTTTGTTCAGGGATTTGATTCGGACTGAATGTTATAACTCCGCCGGCACCCGTGCCTTGTGATGCATATCTGTTTGCATATTTCAAAGCCATTCTTTGTTCTCTTGGCATAATCATCATCATGTCCATATTTGAGAACGCTTGTTCGTATAAATTAATTTGATTTAAATATGTACCGAGCTGAGCTCCGACAGGACCTGCCAATACTGCAGGGTTGAAGTTTTCGCTCGTATTGTTTCCGCCTAATCCGAAATTCAACATAGCAGAAGTCGGATCGTAGCTTACCTTATATTTGTAAATCGGAGAGTATGCGATATCTCCGCCGGTGTATTGAATTGTCTGCAATTGTTTCTGCTCCGCTGATTGATGAGGATAAATCAATGGCACAAAAATCACTCGTTGATGCACAATATCGCTATAATCTTGCGAAAGATACTTATTTTAGATACAAAAAATCATTTGTTGACGGAGCGATTTCTCCTCAGGAAATGCAAATGAAAGAAACTGATTTTAAATCGGCAGAGGCACAGTATAAAGTTGCGAAGGCAAATCTTCAACGTGCAACCGAAATGCAGAATTACGAGTATATAAAAGCACCGTTTGATGGGGTTGTGACAAAATATAATCTCGATACCGGTGCAAACATTGTTGCTGGCGGAAGTTCCACAAGCACAATGCTTTTCGAGGTTTCTCAGATTGACAAATTGCGTTCGAGAATTGATATTCCGCAAAGTTACATCGACAGAATAAAATTGAACCAAAAAATTTCGTTTTTTGTCCCAGAAACTCCCGAAAAAACTTATGTCGGAACATTGTCAAAACTTTCAAAATCTTTTGATAATTTAAAAAGAACGATGAAGGCTGAAATTACAGTCGACAACAAGGATTTGGGCTTGTTTGCTGGACAGTATGTGAAAACTGTTATTCCGTTGAAAATAAAAATAAAATGCTTCTTATTAAAAACTCATCACTTGTTACAAGTAAAGACGGTACAAGGCTTTTGACGGCGAAGAAGCACTTGAATTGATTAAAAATGATAAACCCGATATGATATTAATGGACGTAATGATGCCGAAAATTGACGGTTTTACGCTCTGCAAAATGGTTATGCAAGATGAGAAATTGAACTCTGTCCGGATTATTATGCTTACTGCAAAAAAAATGGAAGAGGATATTTTGAAGGGATTCGAAAACGGTGCTGTTGACTACATTTCAAAGCCTTTCAGCAATAAAATTCTGCTCGCAAGAATCAAGGCTCGTCTGACAAATTCAAATATTAATTTTGACATTAAAAAATATTGTGAAATCGAACTTGATAGCAAAAAGAAAATCGTCACGGTATCGGGGAAAAAAGTTGATTTGACGAAGTTTGAGTTCATTTTGCTTGAAAATTTCATAACAAGTGTCGGCACTGTTTTTTCTCGTTCACAGCTTTTATATTTTTTAAGAGGGGACGATGGATTTGAAATTTCCGAACGAGCTGTTGATGTTCAAATTGTGAATTTGAAGGTGGAGTTTTTCATTTCTGTTCATCCAAGCAGGACGATTTTCAATTGAAGTTCCGATATAGCTTGGCATTAATTTTTCAAACTCCTCTTGAAACTCTAAGAAAAACCTCTCAATGACTTTCGCTCTCGCATTGTAAGGTTTAGCAAAAACGGAGTGAATACCCAAATTGGCATACACTCCGTTAAATTCCCCCTCCTCGAAATCACAATGCTGAAAATATTTTGATTTGAAAGCCTTTCCGTTGTCTTGATAAACGACTTTCGGAATTAAACCAAGGTTTAAAATTGCGTTTCGTAAAGCTGAGGCAATACATTGTGTGTTTTCACTCATCATTATTTCATACCCGACAAGGGCTGTTGATTTCCAATCTAAAAAGCCAACGAGTGTTGCTCTCGTTGGCTTGCCTGTAAACGGATTAATAACTTGGAAATTTAGAACGTGTCCGTCTGCGATTAAGACATCGCCGACTTCGATTTTTGAAATATCTCGTTCAATATACGGCTCAACCTTATCGTGATAGGCTTTTATTCCTTCACGTTTTAGAGTCCATTCAGCATAATTATTATCTCTAAAATGTTCAGCAAATCGTTTGAATGTAATATTACTTGGTAAACTTTCCTCATCGTATCCTTGTTTAATTAATATTTGTTTTGCCAAGCGAATCGCAGTATTGAAACCGAATCGGTTTTGGTGAAGTAAAAGAGTGAGCAGAACTTTTTTCATATCATTATTTAATATACTGTTGTATTCTCCCTGCTTTGTAATTTTGTATTGAGGAACTAAATTCTCTGCATTTCCGCTTTTTAAATAGGCTTGAATGTATCGCCTTAATGTCCCCATTGAAATGCTGCCAAGAAATTCGTACGCTTTTGGTAAAAATAATCCAGTATTGTATAACTCTAAAAATTCATGATCTGCTTGTTTTTGAGTATCGTATTTTTTGCGATGCTCAAGTGCGGCTTTCACGATATTCATTCTATGATTAGCTGTTATTCTCGCTTTATCTGTTATAACTGGTGGTTTATAATTCAAAGGCACAAGTGCTGTTGATTTTGTTTCGTTCTCACGAAGTTTTTGTTGTAACTCCGGCTCTAAACTTGAAAACAGGATTTCATAAGAAGTGCCGCCGTTAACTTTAACCTCTCTTGAAATATATTTACTTTCGGGCTTGTTGATTTCCATTCGGATTGAACGGGTGCTTTTCAAATCCTTAGCCTGTGCGATTGCTTTTATATTAATATATTCGTTTTTCATGGTACGAACACCTTACCTCTGAAGACGGCGAATTGGAACACTACTTCCGAGTATTGTGTCTGTTTCGTATCATTTATTTCCTTTGCAACACCACTTCCGATATTTTAGAATTATTATCAATCAATGTTAAATTGTCTATATGAAAATGCTGTCCTTTATCTTCTCCAGATATGGCAAGAGCAATTAACAAATCCGCAAACTCAATCAAATCTATTGCTGAACCTTTTAAAACAAGAGAGTTGTTCTCAAGTTCTAAAGAAAGTCCAGTGCTAACAATATTTTCACTGGTATATAAGTTTTCATTTTTTAGGCATTTAGTAACAAATGATTGATTTTTCATTTTCAAGTTCCTATATTCTAATTTAATAGTTTTATTATAACAAAAAATTTTTAAACTCAAAACGGTCATAGCCCAAAATAATCATACCATTTGACCTAAGCGAAAAACGCCGAAAAATCAGGCTATTATTCAAAAAAGAGGTTTGCCCAAAATAATCACACCATCTGCCCCGACCAAATTACTCAGTTTATTACACCATTCTCCGCAGGAGAATAAGGTTCGATTTCGAGATATAAAAAAACACCCTTTGGGGTGCTTTTTGAAGTGGTGCCGCGTCTCGGAATCGAACCAAGGACACAGGGATTTTCAGTCCCTTGCTCTACCAACTGAGCTAACGCGGCATATTCTATTCAATTTTCTTTATCGTTGGTAGAGCAAGTTGTTTAACCGAATCTCTACCGGCTCCGCTTCACTCGCCTTGACTGAGCTAACGCGGCATTTATATTCAGTTTTCCTTACGGCCGAAAAATCTTTACCGATTTTCTTGTTCGCTCTGCAAGTTCACGAAACCGTTACCGTATGTCCAAAATATCAAAAACATATTTTTAAGTCAAGTACAAATCTTTATTTTATACGATTATTTTTTTTGTATGTTATTTGTTGTCTGATTTATTTTATGTTACAATTATTTCCGCAAAGGTGATTATTTCTTCATGAAAAAGATTTTTAAAATTTTATTTTTAAATATAGGAATTCTTTTTTTAGTTTTTTTTATTATCGAACTTTTTCTCTATTTATCCGTAAGGAAACTTTTAACGGACATTAATACTTCTTCTTCGTCAAAATGGAATATAAGTCTTTCTTATTATATTAAACTTGAAGATGCGGCAGAACATTTCAAAAAAGATTTAAAATATCTTTTACGCAAGCCTGTCGGACTTTCTTATAATAAAAAATCCATTGTTTTATTCGGTTGCTCATACACTTTCGGTTCGGGGTTAGAGGAAAATCAAACTTTTGCTAAGAAGCTTTCCGATTATACTAAGCGACCGGTTTTTAACAGAGGTATTCCCGCAAGCGGTATTCAACATATGTATTTTCAACTCAATTCTGATTCTTTATACAAAGATATTACCGTTGAGCCTGAGTATATGATGTATTTGTATTCTTATGATTTACATTGTTTGCGGTTAATTTTGTATACGTTTATGTCTTATGACACTTATTTCTATTTGAGATATTATCCTGACAAATTTGCTGAAAATGGTGACTTACTTGAGTGCAAACCGTTTCTTCCTGTATATTTTAACGGTTTATATACCGTGAGATGGTTAGAGCGTTTGAATGCATACAGAATTTGGGAAAATAATAATAATGCGAAATTTTTTGAGGATTTTTGTTTCTTGATTTTTCATAAATCAAAAGAAAAAGCTTTGCAACATTACCCAAATATTAAGTTTGTTATTTTTTGTTTTGATAAAATCGAAAATGAATATGTCGGACATGAAGGATTATTGAAAAGATTACAAGACGACGGTTTCATTGTTTTAAAAATGGATGAGTTAACAGATTCAAATCTGTCTGAGCCAAAATGGCAAATTAGTGCAAAAGATTCTCACCCAAATGAAGCCTTTTGGGACTATATAACCCCAAAAATCGCAAAAAAACTAAACTTGTAAGATTTAATAATTGTAAAAAGTACAATTATAAAAAATCATACAACTTCCAAGACATGTCAAACATGGCGAAAATTTTGTAACTTTGATTATTTATAATCTGTTACGCTTCTTTATTTTCGAGCATTGTCGGTACAACGAGCAAGCCGATGTACAAAATCATACCGAAAATAACGAGATTAAGAAGATTTGTGATATCCATAGTGAACACCCCATAACTTTCTGCCATATATATATTACCCTTTATTGCAAAATTATAACTAATTCAAATGGATGAAAATAAAATTTTTTAAGATTTGTGCTTTTGAAAAAAAAGTAAGTATAATAAATATATAGAGGGAAATATGAGCAAATTAAACATTAACAAATTATTTTCAGACTTATGTTGTTCAAATTGCGGGCATGACTTTGACGAAGATTCTGTTTACGTTTTGCGTGAAGAAGAAGGTTTGTTCGTTTTGCAAGTTGTTTGTCCGGAGTGTCAAAAATCTTTTGGAGTGGCGATTTTGGGGATAGAATCGATTGCAATAAAAGACGAAAAGCTTTCTGATGAAAAACTTGCTTTACAGGTTAAAGATTTGCCTGAACCTATTTCGTCCGACGATGTTATTGATGCCCATCGTTTTATCAAAAAGATGGACAAAGATTGGCAAAAATATATTCCTGACGAATATAAGAGCTGATTTTTACAAGACTTCCTGTATATCGTATCTTGAGACGATACCTGCAATTTTTTGATTTTTATCGATGACAACTGATTTATCGGCATTGTTCGCGTGCAATCTGAAAAATAAGGTATACAAATTCAGTGATTTGTCTGAAGTTATAACATTCACGTCCATAACGTCTTTGACTTTGAGGTTCTTATTTTCGCAATTAATTAAAACATCTTCTATATCGGATTTTTCAATGCAGCCGACAAGATTGTTTCGGCTGTTTGTTACGGGGAAGAACGAGTGTTGTTCCTCGTTCATTTTTTGTAAAGCTTCCGTCAATGATATATCTTGTGAAACAGAAGAAACATTTGCTTTCATAATATCCTGAACTGTTTTTGTTTCCAAAATTTTTGCGGAATCTGAATTTTTGACCTGATTAACAATCAATTCCGAATATATTGGTTTATGCTTAAGTTTTTCCGCAACGATATCCGCAACGGCACAGGCGAGCATAATGTGCAAAATAAAATCATATCCTCCCGTCATTTCAAAAACCATAACTGTTGCCGTAATCGGAGTTCTTGCAACAGAAGATAAAAAGGCTGCCATTCCGATTAGAGAGATTACGACGAGGTTTATTTCCGCTCCGAAACAGTTTGAAATGTAGCCGCAAATATAACCCAAATAAGCACCGAGCATTAACATCGGTAAAAATATTCCGCCGACGGCACAGGAGCCGAAACAAAACGGAGTTACTAAAAATTTCATGACGAAAACTGATAATATAATTAATATAGGGATTTTCCCCTGTAATAAAATGTCTACACTGCTGTTTCCGCTTCCTAATATCAAAGGTAAAAATAATCCGATTATTCCGACAAAAAATCCCGCAACCATTGGTTTGTAGTATGGTTTTATTTTTAATTTTAAAAATAAATCATTGTTGTAATGGATTAATTTTGAAAATAATACTCCCAAAATTCCGCAAATTATTCCGACGGCTAAGCAAACAAAAATATTTATTGAAATATTTCCGTTTATGGCGGGTATTGCGAAAGACGTATTGTTTCCCAGAAGGTATCTTGCGATTGAAGAAGCCGTTACCGTTGAAATCAGTACCGGAAAAAGGATAGAAGAATTGAATTTTTGCATTAATTCTTCCAATACAAAAATTGTTCCTGCAATAGGAGCATTAAAAGTTGCCGCAATAGCACTTCCCGCTCCGGCAGATATAAGTTTGTCCTTATCTGTTCCGCTGAGTTTGAACATTTTGCCGATTAAAGCTCCGCAACCGGCGCCTAATTGTACACTCGGACCTTCTCTGCCCAAAGACATGCCCGTTCCTATGGAGGCTATGCCTCCGAAAAATTTAACGAAAATACTTCTTACCCTCGTAAGATTTCCGAGGTGTAATAAACTTGCCTTAACATAGGGAATGCCGCTCCCTTTTGCTTCAGGGGCATATTTGCAGACAATATATCCGGAAATTAATCCGCCTGCCGCCATTATTAACGGAAATAAAAACTTTAAATCAGAGGTTATTTTTTGGATAAAGTCGAAAAGTGAAGTTATTGAAACCCGAAAAAGAACGACCAATATACCCGAAGTTAAACCGACAAGAACGGATTGCAAAATTATTTCGCTTTTAAATATTTGCTTAAAAATATTACCAAATTCTTGTTTATATCTTTTCATAAGACATATTGCCCAAGTTTGTTACTCGTTAAAATTGTCATTTTTGTTGAAAGAATCAAAATCGATGACGTTATTTAATTCAGATAACAAACAGAAATGTTCGCAAGTTTCAAAAAGATGTTTTTCCGGTTGAATATCTTCTGTCATATTATCTTTTTGAGAACATAATCCTGTTTGAGAAGAAATATCTGTATTCGGTTTAAATCCAAAGTGTGCACAGGCACCGCAAATATGCAATTTTAAGCCGCCGGCTTGCATTTTATCCGCAAGTTCATCAATTGCAGCTTTTACGGAAGCATGAGTATTTGTTACCAATGTTTTTGACTTGTATCTGAAAACAATTTGTTTTCCGTCACCTGTATTTTTCACTTCCGCAGTGCATTTCAACATATTTTCGCCGTCCGAAACCATAACCGTTTCGGCATCTCCTCTCGGAATGTCGGAATTTATTTCTTCTTCATTTTCTTCGTTATCTTTTTTGTTATTTTTTGTCGGGAAAATATCTCCTAAAAGCTTATAAACAGGGTACATTCCGAGCATTATGGGGTTAATTTTTTCATCTGATGCAACGAGTAATGAGAAAATGAATGTCACAAATGTTGCGATGGCAGCTGACGTAATATATTTTATGTCATAGAAAAACATATTTTTTACTTCAAAATGGTATAAAAATATAAAGAATGCCAAATAGAGGAAAATGACCGCTAATACCGGAAATCTCAATGTGCTGATTAAATATTCCGCAATTTTCCAATTACCGCCGACGAGTTTTCCTAAACCGTATTTAAAAATTGAAATTTTATCACTTAACGATAAAGGTAATTCAGAACCGTATTTTACCTTGGAACGTACATCGGGTGCAAATACAGGAATGTAGCCTTTGCTTGCCAAAAATAAAGAATATAAATGCTCCGTTTTTTTGTCTTTGAAATCAACGCACTGCATTTTTTCAAGAACTTCTTGCTTAATTGCAACAGCACCAGAGTCGATGGGGCAAATAAGCTTCATTACTGCTCTCGAGGTGTTGAAAATTCTGTTGTAATATTTTTGTGCAACATTGTAAATTCCTGCCAAAATATCGCCCTTAGCAACAATATATTCTTTTGCGGGAACAATGACATCATTTGAAAATAAAGCAGTGTTGATATTTGCAAGGAAATCATCCTTAATTACTCTGTCTGCATCGAGAAAAACAAAAGCGTTTACGTTTCTGAAGGAGATGAGTCTTTCCAGTAACCAAGAAAGAGCATTATCCTTGCCCATTGAAGTACCTTTGTTAATTCTCCAAACTTTGACTCCGCCCATTTGCTCAACGATATCGGGATATTCATCAGTGAAATTATCGAAAACAACATGAATTTGATAATTTTCTTTGGGATATTTTTGCAACTTGAGCATGTTAACAAGCTCAACAACCCCTTTTTGACCGCGTTTTGCGTAAATAATAGTAATTAAATTTCCCGGTAAATCTTCAGCTAAATATTTTTGCTCAAGACCTAACTGTTTCTTTTTTGTCGCCGCAAATACAGCCGCAACGTAAGAAATTAAATAAAGAATTAAACAAATAAATAATATAATTAATATATTTACAATAATGTCATCTATAAGCATGAAAAAATACCTCTGTGACTTAATTTTACCCGAAAAAAGATAATAGTGCCATAAAACAAATTTTCATGACTATCAATGATATGTAAATAATTATTAAGAATTAAAATAAAAGACTACACAAAATTAAACATGTGTCATAACATGCCTGTATAACACAAATCCCCAAATCTCCTCCCAAGATTATTAAGTATATTTGCTGCTAAAGGCAGCAATTTTTTTTGTTAAAAATCAGAGTTGGCGGTAATTTTGGAGATAATAAAAAAATATCTGTTGATAAATAATTTTCAGTGGATACAATAGATTTGTAAAGAAAGTAAGCGCGTATAGCCCAGCTGGATAGAGCGTTTGGCTACGAACCAAAAGGTCGGGGGTTCGAATCCCTCTACGCGTACCATTTAAAATAAAAACGGCAGACTTTTTACGGTTAGCCGTTTTTTTTATTTCGTAAATGAAATGTATTTAAAAAAATATAAAAACTAAAAATATATATGGCAGTCTTTAATTATTTTTTATACCATTTTGCAGCCAATTCATCGGGATATCCGCACTCGGATAACCTGCAATCAAAATAGCCTGTGCATGGACTCCATAGTCTCCTGTTTGGATAACAACTTTGCATCGGGCACGCATTTGGTAATAGTCAGGGATATAATTCATTTCGTGAATATTTTCTTTGCCCATTAAATCGGTTATAAATTTATAATCTTTGGGATTTAATTCAGACATGTCAGCTGTTACGATTGCACCTTCAAAATCGCCGACTTCAACGAGAGCTGATACTATATCCTGAAAACTCGGAGAACCTGTAACCATCTCTAAATCAAAATATTCTACGGAAAAATCAAGAGGATAAAGTGCTTTTTCTGATGTACCGCTTCCTGCATCAGCGATGAACAGTATTTCTCCGTGGCGGAAACTTGCAACAATGGCAGCAAGTTTCGGGTTTAAAATTCTTTTCTTTATTATTTATTCTTCGTATATATGCTGTCTTTTTCTGTAATTGAATGCAGAACCCGACAAGGATTTCCGACGGTAATTACATTTGCGGGAATATCTTTTGTGGCAACACTTTTTGCACCAATAACTGTTCCTTCACCAATAGTTACCCCGGGTAGTATCGTTACATCTCAGCCAATCCGGCAATTATTTCCTATAACAATCGGTAATGCTTTTTTCGGTCCGGAATTTCGTTCTTCGAACAGGGTTGGATGAACTGCTGTATAAAAACCGCAATTTGGACCTATGAAACAGTGATGTCCTATCGTTATACTTCCTCCGTCCATAAAATTTTTATTTTCAGAAACTTGCCATAAAAAATCTCCGAGGTATCGTCGGAGATTTTTTTGTTTTAATAAATCTTTATCAATTATGATTGTTGTGTATATTTTGAAACGAAACTTGCAACTTTTTTAGCTTGTTCTTCCGAAATACCGAGCTTTTGAGCTGCTGATTGAGTTGTTTCTGTCGGATTATTGAATAATTTGCTTATACCTTTTCCCAAATCGTCAAGGTTTTTGATTCCCAATTTACCCAAAATACCGCCAAATTCTTTGTCTTGTTCCTCAACAATAGTTTCACCGTTATCGTTTTCTGCTGTTGCTGTTGTTTCTTCAGCTTCTTCCGTTTCGTCAGCGGTTTCAACGGCTGTTTCTTCTTCTGTCGTGGCAGTTGTAGCTTGCGTTTCCGTTTTGTTTTCTGTCGCTTTTGTTTCTGTTTGTTGTTCGGTAGCTTTCGTTGTTATATTTTCACCGATGTTATCAACTGAAAATTCTCGGTTGCCTTCTTCTTCTCCGGTTGTATAACTTTGCTGAATTTTTTCACCGAAAAATCCTTTTTCCGAAAGAGTTTTAAATGCGGACTGTGCCGTACCTTTCGGATCTTCTTTAAAGCGAGCAATACTTGCTTGTAAATCTTCTTTACTGTTAATTCCTAATTTTTGTGCAGCATCAAAAATACTGCCTTCTGCTGGATTTTCTTTTAATTTTTGAAAAGTAGCTGCAGCACTGTCTTTCAGTGTCGATGCTATTTTCCCGACATTTATCGATACCATACTTGCCCCTTTCGTTCTTACTATATTAAAAACATTTTGAAAACCTTGATTTCATATGCTTTTCGTTTTGTAATAAAAATTTACAAAATTATCTGTGATATGGTTCATTTGCATTAATTTTTGAGGCACGATAAATTTGTTCTGTCAAAATCATTCTCATAAGTTGGTGAGTAAAAGTTAATTTTGAGAAACTGAGTTTGAAATTTGCACGGTCCGAAACCTTTTTATGCAGACCGTTTGCTCCGCCTATAATGAAGACGAGTTCTTGAATTCCCGAGTTTGTTATTTCTTTTAGTTTTTCCGCAAGTTCGACGGAAGACAGCATTTTTCCCAAAATTTCGAGAGTTATGACATAGGAGTCGGGTTTTATTGCGGCGAGGATTTTTTCGCCTTCAATTTCTTTATATTTTTCCGCGAGAGATTCATCCATAATTTGTTCGGCTGGAATTTCGATTATTGAGAGCCTGAAATATGGCGAAAGTCTTTTGATATATTCATTTGTGGCTGATTTCACGTAGTCTTCTTTTATTTTTCCGACAGCTATAATTTTAATATTCATAGTAATGGTTATGCCCTGTATTTTATAGGATAAGGATAGCAAAAGCCTTGATATTATTCAAGTACGGCTTTTAATATAATCTTAATTTGAATAGAATCTTTTTTCTGTTAAAATGTCGTTATAAAATACACAATCGAGAGAACAAGTATGTTAAAAGATGAATGTTTAAATTTAGTTGTAAATGGAATAAAGACGGCTATTTCCAAAGGAATTTGCGGAAATCTTACGGAAGCTGAAATTCCTTCATTTAACGTTGAAGTACCCAAGAACAGGGATTTTGGTGATTTTGCGATAAATATTTCGGGACTTTGCCGTTATACGAGAAAATCTCCGATTGAGACAGCAAAAAGTATTATTAAATATATAGATTTTGAAAGTCAAATCGATTCGGATGAAAAAGATTTGGAAAAATTCAGTTTAAAAGTAGTCGGCGGGTATATTAATTTCAAGGTTAAACAAGCATCGATGACTAATGTTTTGAGCTCTGTTGTCGAAGAAATTTTGCACAAGAAAGCGGATTTTGGTAAGAATGATGCGGGCAAAGGTGAAAAGGTAATTCTTGAATATGTCAGTGCAAACCCGACAGGACCTTTTCATATCGGACATGGACGTTGGGCAGCTGTCGGAAGTACGCTTGCAAACGTTATGAAATTTTCAGGTTTTGATGTTTATCAGGAATATTATGTTAATGATGCGGGAAATCAGATTAATAAGTTAGGCAAGTCTTTGTATATCAGAGTAATGCAGGAACTTGGCTCGGATATTGATTTTCCTCAAGATGAAGAAGAAGTAAAAAATTATTATACCGGTGATTATTTAATTGATTGTGCGAAAAAATTTATTCAAGAGCATAAAGATATTTGCGAAAAAATGAAGGCGGAAAACAGAAAAGAAGCGGATTCCGCGACTCATGAAATTTTAAAAATCTTTGCAAAGAAAGATATGTTATCGAAACAAAAGGCACTTTTGGAAAAATTTGAGACACATTTTGACAACTTTTATTTTGAAACATCGCTTCACGAAAGAGGAGATGTTAAAAGATGTTTGGATGAACTCAAAAGACTCGGCAAATTGTATGAAAAAGACGGAGCCGTATGGTTCAAATCTTCTGATTACGGTGATGACGAAGACAGAGTAATTAAAAAGCACGATGGTGCATATACATATTTGACGGCAGATATTGCATATCATTTTGATAAATTAAAGAGAGGATTTACGAAACTTATAAATATTTGGGGTGCCGATCACCACGG
>CACZSN010000017.1 GCA_902783835.1 uncultured bacterium | reverse complement strand
CTAATGGAGTTTAGATAGAGGAATTAAAAAACACATTCACACACTTACCACAGTTTTCGGGCGACATTAAGTCGCCCTTTTTATTTGAGGAGGGACTTCGTTCATTTAAGTTTGTGCCTGCTTAGAAGTAGGGTCGATTTTAGTCGACCAATGAAGAGAAGGAGAGGGTTTATTTATTTTCGTCATTCTGTGCCGTTTAGGCGAAGAATCTTGGGGAACTTTGTTAAGAAAAACAGATATTTCGCATCGTTCAATATGATGAAGAATGTCACCCTGAACTTGTTTCAGGGTCTTTGATACACAGATTCTGAACCGAGTTCAGAATGACGGTAAATGTGTTGGAAATAGATACTTCGGGGACAAGCCCCTCAGTATGACGGTGAATTTTGGTCGACTAAAGAGACTAAAAGTTGCCTTACAAAACGACTTCGTTTTAACAATAAAAAAAAGGGCGATTGCTCGCCCTGCTGTCTGGAATTAAGAATAGTTGGAAGTATGAAAAAGATATTATTATTTAACATTTTTTTTTAGCTTGGGACAATTCACTGTATGGCTATGAAAAAGGCTAATAAAGAATAGCCGATTGGGTAATATTGTTGTTTAAGTTAGGAGATATCAAATATAATTTCGGACATGAAAAATTTTTCTGACCGTTGTATAATGCTTTTGTGAACTAATTTTTCACAAGGAGAAAAGAATGAAAAAAGATATAGATTGGAAAAATCTCGGATTTGGTTATATCAAGACTGATTACCGATACGTTTCAAATTTTAAAGACGGAAAATGGGATGAAGGTGAACTTTCGACCGAAGATATGATTACAATGAGCGAATGTGCTTGTGTTTTGCAATATGCACAAACTTGTTTTGAAGGCTTGAAAGCATATACAACGGTTGACGGAAGAACGGTTTGCTTCCGCCCTGACTTGAATGCAGAAAGAATGATTCAATCTTGCGAAAGACTTGAAATGCCTGTGTTCCCCAAAGAAAGATTTATAGATGCAGTTCTTAAAACGGTTAAAGCAAACGTTGATTTTGTACCGCCTTACGGAACCGGAGCAACATTGTACTTGAGACCTTATATGTTCGGTTCTGATGCAATTATCGGTGTAAAACCGGCTCATGAATATCAATTCAGACTTTTCTGCACACCTGTCGGTCCTTATTTCAAAGGCGGTACGGAAGCTATTACTTTGAGAGTACCTGATTTTGACAGAGCAGCTCCTCACGGAACAGGTCACGTTAAGGCAGGTTTGAATTATGCAATGAGTTTGCACGCAATCGTTGATGCTCATAATCAAGGTTATAGCGAAAATATGTATCTTGATTCCGCGACAAGAACAAATGTTGAAGAAACAGGCGGTGCAAATATTATCTTCGTTACAAAAGATAATAAAGTCGTAACTCCGAAATCAACTACGATTTTGCCGTCAATCACTCGTCGTTCGTTGCTTTATGTTGCGGAACATTATCTCGGACTTCAAGTTGAAGAAAGAGTAATACCTTATGAAGAAATTAAAGACTTCAGGGAATGTGCTCTTTGCGGTACGGCTGCGGTACTTTCACCTGTCGGCAAGATTGTAAACCACGGCGAAGAAGTTACTTACAAGTACGAAAACGGCACAGGCGAAATTACGCAGAAATTGTATGAAACTTTGACCGGTATTCAAATGGGCAGATTAGAAGCTCCTGAAGGCTGGATTTACGAAATCAAATAATTTGTTGTGAAAAATTGAAAACGCTGTTTCGATAGTCGAAGCGGCGTTTTTTGTTGTGAGTTTTTAATTTTATGACGACGATTGAGTAAAACAATAAAATTACCGTCATTCTGAACTATAAAGTGGCTATTGAAAACAGATATTTCGGGGCAAGCTCTCAATATGACGTTGTCTGTCTTTCTGAGGACGCAGTCCGAAGAATCTGTCAAAAAAGGAACATAAAGCAGATATTTGGCTCGTTTATCACTTCGCTCGCATTAAACGTGTCTGCGGGTTGTCGATATCAAAGACTTTGTCTTTTCATCGCCAAGCCCTCGCACTCTGCTCGCTCGTTCCTCAGTATGACGGTTATTGATATGCATTTCTTGTCATTACGAGGAATGTAACGACGAAGTAATACGGGAAGTTCCCCAATCTTGCTCACAACTCAATATGGCTGACAATTATCTGTAAATCCCCGGTTTTGTTGGTTTTGAGTAAGACGAAATGAGTTTAAAATACTCTTCGATTGCCATATAACCGTTAAAAATGGAGTTAGTGACGGGGGCAAATTTTTTCGCTTCTAAGCTTTTTAATTCTTTCATTCTTATTTTAAGGATTTTTTCGGAATCGGCACGGAGATGCCTATCCATTGAAACGGCAGCTCTTTGGAGGAAGGCAAGTTCTTCGTTAACCTGTCTTATTGTAGTATTTTCAAGCTTATCAAAATCATATTTCATTAAAAGAGCGAGTTCGTCGTTGTGAATTTTTCCTTTGACAACAGACGAGCCGTAAATTTTTTTCTCAAGCATATAACTGTTTGCAACAAGGCGGTGAGATTGCGGAATTTCACTTCTTGCGGTCATCGCAACCATTCCTAAAGAATTGAGCATATCACTATCAAGAAGTCCTGCCGCACCAATACGTGAAACGGCATCTTCTTCCAAAATGCGTTTTAAAGAAGCCCTTGCGGCATCTTGATTGTAGTCTGACGTCTTAAGCATCATAGTGAAACTTAGACCAATTCCTTTCCTTGATATTTTTATAATAAAACATTTAATAAATTTTGTCATGTGTTTGTAAATTTTTGTATTAAAATAAAGGTATGTTTAAATATGATGTGATAGTAGTAGGTTTAGGGCATGCCGGATGTGAAGCGGCGATTGCTGCGGCACGGCTTGGTGCAAAGGTTTTGGCGATTTCGCTGAACCTTGATAATATTGCGTTGATGCCTTGTAACCCTGCGGTCGGAGGACCTGCAAAATCTTGTCTGACAAGAGAAGTTGATGCTTTGGGCGGAATTATGGGAGTTGCAGCCGATGCAACTTATATGCAAATGAAAATGTTAAATTCGTCAAAAGGACCTGCCGTACGTGCATTACGGGCACAATCCGATAAAAAAGAATATTCCGCTTTTGTGAGAAATTTGCTTGAAAGTGAAGAAAATATTCATTTGAAACAATGCACTTGCACTGAATTGATGGTTGAAAACGGCAAAATCATCGGTATGAAAGACGAGTTTGGACTTGAGTATTTTGCACCCGCAATCGTTTTGACAACAGGAACTTCACTTGATGCAAAAATCTGGGTAGGCTTACAGTCACAGCAATTTGGACGTTTGGGCGAAGTTAGTGCAAAAGGTTTATCTGCTTCACTTGAGAAAAACGGTATAAAATTAGGAAGGTTGAAAACAGGCACGCCGCCTCGTGTTGATGCTCGTTCGATTGATTATTCAAAAACCGAAATTCAACCGGGAGATGAAATTTTACACCATTTTTCGTTCTTGCCCGACAGACCCGTAAGAAAGCAGTATCCGTGCTATTTGACAAGAACTACGGATAAAACAAAAGAAATTATTTTGGCAAATTTGGACAAATCACCAATGTATTCGGGCAAAATCCACGCTCGAGGTCCGAGATATTGCCCGTCAATTGAGGATAAAATCGTGAGATTTGTGAATAATCCATCTCACCATATTTTCCTTGAGCCTGAAGGCAAAAGCACTTATGAAATTTATGTTGGCGGATTTTCGACGAGTTTGCCTGCACCTGTGCAACTTGAAATGCTCAAAACCCTTCCGGGGCTTGAAAATGTTCATGTCATAAAACCTGCCTATGCGGTTGAATATGACTATGTACCCGCTGTTCAGACGATGCATTCTTTGATGAGCAAAAATGTTCAGGGTCTGTTTTTCGGCGGTCAAATTAACGGAACGAGCGGTTATGAAGAAGCGGCTGCACAAGGGCTTGTTGCGGGCATTAATGCCGTAAATTATATTCGCAATCAAGAACCGATGATTTTGAGCCGTGAATCGTCGTATATCGGCACTTTGATTGATGATTTGGTTACAAAAGATATTGATGAACCGTATAGAATGTTGACATCCCGCTCTGAGTACAGACTTTTGTTAAGACAGGATAATGCCGACGAAAGATTGACCGAAATCGGTAATAAACAGGGACTTGTGGGCGAAGAACAATATCAAAGATTTAAATCTAAAATGCAAACAATTGATGACGAAATTGAACGTTTCAGATTGACTAAAGTACCTGCAACGGCGGAAAATAATGCATTTTTAGCAAAAATCGGCGAACATATTAATGAAGGCATAAGACTTGCCGAGTTGATAAAACGTCCAAATATCACGTATGATGCAATAAAAGAGCTTGATGAAACAACAAAAGATTTGGCTTATCCGTATGAAATCGGCGAACAAGTCGAAATCAGATTGAAATATGACGGTTATATTAAACGTCAGAAAGAACAGGTTGAATTGTCCTCAAAAGCAGATAGGATAAGAATTCCTGATGATATCGATTATAAAAAAATTCAACATATTTCGACGGAAACAAAAGAAAAATTGGACAAAATCAGACCGACAACGCTTGGTCAAGCAGCAAGAATCGGTGGGGTTAAACCTGCTGATATCGCGGTTTTGTCTGTTTTAATCGAGTCAAAAGCTTATCGTAATGTCGATTAATAATTTTGAGATAATTCAAGTTTGTATTATGATTGATTTATGAATTATTTTGAACGTGCAAAAAAATTTAGAGCAAAGAAAAGACTCGGTCAAAACTTTTTGATTGACGGAGAGGTAATCGACGATATCATTGAGGCTGCGGATATTCAGCCTGATGAAACGGTGGTCGAAATCGGCGGCGGTTTGGGTTTTGTCACGGAAAGACTTGTTGAGTTGGCAAAAAAGGTTGTCGTTATTGAACTTGACGAGGATATGGTTGAACAACTTTCAAAAATTGATGCGGATAATCTTGAAATTATTCATGCTGATATTTTGAAAACTGATATCTCGCAATTTGGCGAAAACATTAAGATTGTGGCAAATATTCCGTATTATATTACAAGTCCGATTTTGGCTCATTTGCTTGGCGAAGTCGATGACTTGGACAATAAAAATCGTAAGGCAATTTCTGAAATCGTTATGATGACCCAATATGAGGCTGCTTTGAGAATTACGGCAGATGAAAATTCACCCGAAAAAGCATACGGGCCTTTGACTATTTTGTCGAAATTTAATGCGGATACCGAAATGGTCAGATTTGTTAAGTCAAAATCATTTTTCCCTGCTCCCAAAGTTAATTCGGCAGTTGTAAAATTTTTCGTGAAAGATAAGCCGATATTGGATTTGAATGATTATTCATTTTTTAGAAAAGTCGTTCGGGCATGTTTTGGAACGAGAAGAAAAAATATCAAAAATTCATTGACAATCGGCGGTTTTTCGAAAGATGCGGTTCAAAAAACTTTGACAGAGTTAAATATTCCCGAAACATCAAGAGGGGAAACACTTTCAATAGAAAAAATCGGTGAATTGTCCGAAAAATTAAAGGAAAACTTATGAGAGAAATAAAGGTTCAGGCTCCTGCAAAAATTAATTTAACGCTTGACGTTATAGGCAGACGACAAGACGGTTTTCACGATTTGAAAAGCATAATGCATGCGATAAGTTTATATGATTTTTTGACATTTAAACTTGAAGATGCGGAAGGTTTGACAATCGAACTTTCAGGTAATTCTGACGAAATTCCTTATGACGAACATAATTTGGTCTATAAAGCGGCGATAAAATTTTTTGAGGCTGCATCTGTTCAAAATGCAAAAATTTCAATTTATATCGAAAAAAATATTCCGGTAGCGGCCGGACTTGCCGGCGGAAGTACAGATGCTGCGGCAACATTGTTCGCTTTGAACAAACTTTATGACAATATTTTGTCAGATGAAAAAATTAATGCACTTTGTGCATCTTTGGGTTCGGATTTGAATTTTTGCCTTAAAGGCGGATGTGCAATTTGTACTTCAAGAGGGGAAAAGATACGCCCTATCCCGTTTTTGGAACTTCCTGTCTCAATTGTTAAACCCAAAAATCTTAAAATCAGTGCAAAAGAAGCTTTTGAAGAATATGATTTCCAAGAAGAAAAAAACTGCATAAATTCTACGGAAGCATTAACAAAACTCATTGTTTGCGGTCATTTTGACCAATCTCTTATTCATAATGACTTGGAACCGCCTATCCTCAGAAAATATTCGGGAGCAAACAACATAAAATATAATCTCGAAAATTCACATATGTCAGGAAGCGGCCCGATTTTCTATACTTTGACGGATGAATTGTCGGTTATTTTTGAACCTGATGAGTTTATTTTTGTTGAACATTTAAGAACAATCGGCGATGGTGTGAAAGTTGTAAATTGAGGGAATTATGAATAATTTTTCTGATACGGAAAAACTTAATATCAATACCGAAAACATTGATGTTTCTTCAACTTTAGACATTGTAAAAATGATAAATAATGAAGATTTCAATGCTGTTTATGCCGTACAAAAATGCTTGCCCGATATTGCAAAAGCGGTTGATATTATTTCCGAAAATTTTAATAACGGCGGAAGATTGATATATTTTGGGGCGGGAACAAGCGGTCGCTTGGGGGTTTTGGATGCGTCCGAGTGTCCTCCGACATTTTCTGTTCCTGAAACAATGGTCGTCGGAATTATTGCGGGCGGCGATATTGCACTAAGGCACGCTGTTGAAGGGGCGGAAGACAGTAATGACGGTGCTAAAATCGATTTTGAAAAATTAAATATTTCGAAAAATGATACCGTGGCGGCAATTTCTGCAAGCGGAAATGCAAATTATGTTGTCGAAGTCTTGAAACTTGCAAAAAACACAGGCTGTAAAACAATTGCCGTTACTTCAAATGAAAATGCAAAAACTAAAGAATTTGCAGACGTTTTCATTTGTGCAAAAACAGGTGCTGAGGCGATTTCCGGTTCAACTCGTATGAAAGCCGGTACCGCTCAAAAATTAATTTTGAATATGCTTACGACATCATCTATGGTAAAGGTCGGAAAGGTCTATAAAAACTACATGATAGACGTTAAACCGACAAATATTAAACTCAAAAATCGTGCCGTAAAAATAGTTGCCAAAATTGCGGAAGTTTCTGAAAATATCGCTCAAAAAACATTGGCGGAAAATGATTTTAAAATTAAGCCAGTTATTTTGAATTTGAAACACGGTCTCGAAATTGCGGAAGCCGAAAGACTTTTGGCAGAAAATAACGGTGTATTGAGAAAAGTTTTTGAACAAATCGAAAAGGAAAAATAATGGAATATTTGAATTTTAACGAAGAAGAATTGACGGCAGACGTTAAAGAAATGTCTCTTTTGGAAGTCAGAAACGTTTGTATGCAGTGTCAAAATTGCTCTTTGGCTAAATCAAGAACCAATATTGTATTTTCAGACGGGTATGCAAATGCTCCCGTAATGCTCATCGGAGAAGCTCCGGGAGCGGATGAAGATGCAAGCGGAGTTCCTTTCGTCGGCAGAGCGGGAAAACTTTTAACGCAAATGCTCGAAGAATGCGGCATAAATCGTGAAACGGATTTGTACATTTGCAATACTATTAAATGCCGTCCGCCTGAAAATCGTGATCCGAAACCCGAAGAAAAAGTTTCGTGTTCAAAATATCTCGAAGCACAAATTAATATCGTTCGTCCGAAATTGATTGTGCTTTGCGGTGCAACTGCCGCAAAATCATTCCTTGGTGATGATTTGAAAATTTCTCAAATTCGCGGTAATAAATATATGATTTTCGACAAAATTCCTGCGACCGTCATTTTCCATCCCTCATATCTTTTGCGTAATCACTCGGAAGAACCTAATTCACCGCGTTGGCTTACGAAAAAAGATTTGACCGCGATTAAAAAATTTATCGATAATTTAAAATAGTTTGTAACGTATCGTAATATTTCAAAATGCTTAAAACCCTTGAAAATCAAGGGTTTTTGTTATATCGTGATTTTGTTGCTTAAAAATTAGCTTTAAAAAAATGCACCGTTAAAATGTATTTGATACAATAATGACAAAGAAAACGTTTTCAAGGTTATTATGGCACAGAAAAAATCTAACAAGAAAAATAAGAAATCAGTTGCTGATTTGGTTTTGGAACATCATTTCGATGACAAAATCAATAATGATGAGGAATTGACGGAAATTCACGAAGAAGAAAATATCAGTGATGATAATTCCGCGACGGATGAAAATTCCGTTTCGGAAGAGATTTCTGTTGCCGAAAAAAATATTGATGAAAATTCTGATGAAAATTCTGACGACAAAAAATCCCAAAATGATGTAAAAAATGATGTTCAGGAATTTTTGAAAACTTCTGATGAAATTTTGAGTTCCGTTGAAGAAAAAAATAAAGAAAATTCTGAAGAAGCTGTCAAACAATTACAAGAATTCTTGAACAAAGTGGATAAAAAAGTTGACAGACTTGCGAAAGTTCAAGCAGAAAAAGAAGATGAAGTGAATATTGTCGGTGATGAATTTCAATTTAAAAAGTTGAAAAATGAATTGACATTCTTTCAAAATGAACTTGAAGAAAGCATTAACGACAAGTTTGGCGATTTGAGCGAAACCGTTTCATCCGTAATTTCCGAAATGAAACACAAAACAGAGGAATTACAGGATTATCTTGAGCAAGACAATACGAAACAGCTTAATAGGATAATTGAGGGTGTAGGTGCAGTAAAATCAGAGCTTGATGCCGTTTCAAACGAAGTTAATGCTATTGATAAACAGGCTATTTTTGAAACCGAAAAACGTACCAAACAGATTATCGGTTTGACAAAAAAATCCAAGGACGATGTGATTGCGGAAATTCAGGACCTTAAGAGAATTTCGGCAAGAGCTGCAATTCTTGATGCTTACAATGAAGAAAATAAAGCACTTTTTGAAAGAACAAATCAAGATAACGTTGATTTATTTAACAAAACAAATGCCGAAAATATCGCACTTTTTGAAAGCCGTTCATCAGAAAATCTTTCAACGATAAAAAATGAACTTTCTCAAGTAAGAAATAATCTTCATACGCAAATTCAAGAAGTACTCAGAAAAATCGTTATTCAGGACGAAATTAAGTCATTGTGCGATGATGCGTTGGCTGAAATCAGAAATAATAACAGCGAAATCGGTGTTGTCAGAAAATTTATGAAAGGTACTCAAGCCGTTGAACAACGTCAAGAGGAACTTTTGGATGAAATCAGAATTTTAGTCGAAGATTTGTCTGAATATGAGCTTAATGAAGCTTCCGATAAGGTTGATATTATTTATGAAAATATCGGTATGCTTAATGAATGGGCAAATAAATCCGACAAATTGATTGAGGATTTTGATGCTCTCAGAGAAGATTTTGACTTAAACAGTGACAAAGTCGATATAATTTACGATAATTTGACCTTTATTAATGATTGGGTCAAAACGCTTGATAAATTTGCAAAAGATATTGAAGATTTGAAGTCTGATTTTGAACGTGATGAAAAACTTACGGACAAAATTGACAGCCTTTATACCAATATAAATGCGATTAAAGATTGGAGCAAAAAGGCTGATGCTCTTGCTTTGCAGGTTCGTGCATTGTCTGTTCAAATCAGCGAAACGGAATCAACAATAAATTCTCAAAATCTTGCTGATATCAAAGAATTGTTCACTCAAATGACTGAAGATATGTCAAATTTGAGCAGCAGAACAAACAAAATGATTTTGGATACGGATAAAACAAATGATACAATGATTGGTCATTTGAATAATCTTAAATCAATTATTGATTCATTAAAAGATACATCCGATTCTTTTGAATTTGCGGAATTAAAAAATAAAATAGATGATATCAAAATTAATTCTCAAAAAAGTACTGATTTTGAACAAGTTATGACCGAAGCTTTCGGTTATCTTGCAGAATGGATTGACTCCGCCGGCTCAATGATTAACCAAATTCGCTCGGATTTGAATAACGTTCAATCTCAACAAGATGAACAACTTGAACAAATTAACAAACAATACAATGAGCAGGTTGACAGACTTTCGGAAATTAAGACTTCTTTTGAAAATCTTTCTCAAGAAGAAGAACAAACCGAAAATAATGTAGCAGAACAGATTGCCGAAATAATTTCTCAAAATAATTTGGCAATTCAAAATGTTGTAACAAAACAAAATAACGAAATTCAAGACATTTTGAAAGTTCAAAATGAACAAATTCAAAAAATCCTTGAAGAACAAAATTTGCAGGCTCAAAATATTCAAGCTTTGCAATTGCAGGCTGTTCAAACTTCAGCAAACCTTCAACAAATTCAGGAACAAACTGATTTATCGGTAAAAGCAATTCAGTCGCAATCGGATAAATTAATTGAAAATGTTCAGTCTCTTCAAGAACAATCCAATTTGATTACACAAGGAATGCAAGAACTTCACGAACATACAAGCAGTGTTGCTCAAAATGTTCAAGACCTTCATGAGCAATCCGTTCAAGTTGCACAAAATGTTAAACAATTCCAAACTGATATTTCCGACGAAATTCAACATATTCAACCGCAAACAACACCGATTGTTGAAAATAATACCGATGAAGAAATTCTTGAAAAATTGAACACAATTGCGGAATATATTGAACAAAAAGATGAGTCTCAACAAATTGTTGAATCTATTGAAGAAAAAATTTCGACTTTAAAACCGGATAATTCCGAAATAAAAAATCTTTTGGATTTCATCGCTTCTCAGGTTGTAAATACAAACGAAAACAGCATGAAAACGGAAATGCTTTCAAGAAAAATTGATTCTATGGAGACGAAATTATCTTCACTTGAACAATATATGGCTCGTTTGATTGAATATCTCGATGAAGATGAATAATTTATAAAAAAAGATTGAAGCCTAAACCTCAATCTTTTTTTTGAATTTTATGTGAAAATTATTCGTGGTGATGACCGTGACAATTTTCATCGTGACAATGATGATGTGCGATTACATGTTCGAGTCTTTCCTTGTCCTCAAAGGCTTTGAAAGGTTCTCCCAATCGTTCGTAACAATCGGAACGGAGTTCCAAAAGGTGCATTAACAAATGGTCGTTATCGTTCAAATCCATCGCTTTTGTTGCATAATCAACGGCTTCATCAAACTTTTCCGCCGCGTAAAATAATGAAGCAAGTTGTTCGGTGTATTTTGCGAGGAACAAAACGTTATCAGCTTTGTCAGCGGTTTGGATAGCTGTTTTGCAAGCTTCAATTGCGTTTTCGAGATTTTCAACATCTTCGTAAAATTTAGACAATTCATAATATGCACATTCTTTGTCATTTGCGTATGTTATTGCTTTTAAATAATCTTCTTCGGCTTTTTCAAGGAAATGAAGCTCTTCTTTGTTTGCAAGATATTTTTCTTTGTAATAGTTGCCTCTAAACCAAAGACTTGCATATTTCTTTTCGTCTTCCGCAACTTCGATTGCGTTTGATAAATCATGTTCGATTAAATCTTCGCAAAGAACGGTTCTTGCGTGATAAAGCACGGTTGAAGGAGTTATTTTTATAGCCGCCGAAATGTCCGCAATCGCTTTGTCATATTCTCTTTTTAAACTGTAAAAATAGGCTCTTGCCGTATAATTGTTAACATCTTCAGGAGATTGTTCGATTTTTTTTGAAAATTCTTCGATTTTTTTATCTGCATTTTTGAAATCCAAACATTCCAAATAGCAAACATCTTCTTCTAAATCTTCTCCAAGCTCAATCGCTTTTTCATAATCGATTAAAGCGTGTTCAAAATCTTTTTTTTGATAGTACCAATCGGCTCTGTTTAAGTAACTTTCGACATCTTTCGGATGTTGTTCGATTTCGTCTGTTAATATTTCAATTTTTGTCATAAAAACTCTCCAATTTTACGGCAATTTTACCATGAATTTGCAAATAAAACAAAAGGCGGAAAAAATCCGCCTAAAGTTTTTTATTAAATTTTGATTTTTATTGCGGGAACCAGCCGACGAACGGGAGATTTCTGTAAAATCCGATGTAATCCAAGCCATATCCGACTAAGAATTTATCATCAACTTCAAATCCGTAATAATCAGGATCTACATCAACAACTCTGTTGCATCTTTTGTTGATTAAAGTTACAAATTTAAGTTTTTTGATATGATAATCGTTTTTGAAAATACTGAGCAATTCTTTTCCTGTATTACCCGTGTCGCAAATATCATCAACGATTAAAACGTTTTGATCATTCAAATTAGGAATTTTTGAATCAATAATTTTTACATTACCTGTTGATTTGAATTCATTTCCGTAGCTTGAAACCTTAATAAATTCAAGTTGAATAGGGGTTCTCATTTTTTTTATCAAATCGCAAGTAAAGAGAACTGAACCTTTCAAAATGCTGATAACGTAAAGCGGTTCATCTTGAGGAAACTCTTCGTCTATTATATCGGCAAGTTCTTGAGTTCTTTTATCAATTTCTTCCGCTGAAAAAAGTACTTGTAATTCTCTGATATCCCTGTCAGGCATATTCAAAAAGTCAATATCTATCATAATTATATCTCCATTTTGAGCTCAATTTTATGTGTTGCTTTGTCTGTTACTCTTAATTTTTCACTCATGCCGACACCCGCAATCCAAAGCACTTCTTGACCTTGGCATAACAGTAACAGTTTATCTCTTTGGTGTCCGGGAATATTTCGGTTAATGAAATATTTTTTTAATTTCATTTTTCCGTTCATTCCTAATGGTTGAATAATATCACCATCACGTCGTGTTCTCAAGACCAAAGGAAATTTAATTTGTGATAAATCTGCAAATATAAATTTTGCGGTCTTTTTGGGAAAATATTCAACATTTTTATCAAATTTTTCAATAACAAGGCTTTCCCGATTTTCAAACGGAAAATCTCCTTCTCCGGTTATTATCACTTCTCTTAAGGATTTTTCCGCCGTATCTTCTTCGTTCAGTACATAAGTAAATTTGTGAGAAACGAATAATGTCAAAGTTGAGGTTAATGACAGAGTCTTTCCTGACTTGGAAAGATTGTTATCGCCAATAAAGTTCATAACTTCCTGAACTTTGGAAAAACTTGGTTCTATGTCATTTTTCAAAAGCAAATTGTAGACGAAATGTCGTCTGATAGCGGAATTTAACCTCATAAAGTTTTGGGTTAACCACTTTTTGTTACAAAGAATTTGTGCTTCAATGTTTTCCATTAATTCATCAATAATTTTGTTATTGCCGATAGCAATTTCAGCAAGGTTAATTAATGATGTTTCGACGTTAGGATTAATTTCCCGTAATCGGGGCATAATATTGTGTCGGATATTATTTCTTGCATATCTTGTGTCTTGATTGCTTGAGTCATTGTTGGGAAGAAGCTCGTTTTGCATACAATATGCTTCAATTTCCGATCTCGAAAAAGAAAGCAACGGACGAACTATATTCATATCATTGAGTCTGCGAAACTCTCTTATACCTTCAAGTCCGTTTAATCCCGTACCTTTTGCAATTCTGTATAAAATTGTTTCTGCATTATCGGTTTTCGTATGAGCGGTTAAAAGAACATTTGCTTTGTTGTAGTCGTAAGTTCTTTTGAAAAATTCATAGCGTTGTTCTCTTGCGACGGCTTCGGTTTGTTTAACCCCGTCGTCAATTCTTTCAGCTCGGAATTTTATGTCAAATTCAGCACAAAATCTTTGTGCATTTGCTTCTTCATCATCCGATTCTTCCCCTCGCCAAGCGTGGTTCAAGTGTGCAGCAACAAGATTAAATCCGTATTCATCAGATAATTTTTTGACGATGTGTAAAAGACACATAGAATCCCATCCGCCCGAAAAGCCGACAATAATAGTAGTTTCAGGTGTTAAGGAAATATATTGTTCAAGAATGTTTTTTACTGTCGTAAGCATATTCTGTTCTTCGTCCTGCACTTTGTTGTTATATATTTTATAACATAATTCCCGATTTTTCACCATCTATCGGTTGAATTTCGTGCAAATGATTTACAATTATTTTTTTTCATTCTCAATTTTTTGTTGAATTTTATTCATTGAATTGAAAATATTGTCAAAACTTGCCTGATAAAGGTCTAATTCTTCGTCATATTTCATCGGACAACCGAATTTTTCAAGTTCTCCGGCAACATTTTCGCTTAATTCCCCGCCGTTTTCCAATAAAATTTGAGCAATTTCTTTTTGGTTGTTTAAAGCGGTAATATCAAGCGGAGTCATTCCGTCATCAGCCAAAACGTTTGCATCTGCACCATGCTTGAGCAAAAGTTTTACCATTTCGATGTTATTGTTGAAAATCGCATAATGTAACGGTGCAAGTCCTTCATCCGAAAGAAGATTAATTTCTTCCGAAGTTTCCGCCATTTTTTCAGCTTCTTCAAGATTATTTGCGTTTACTGCTTCGCAAAATTTAGTCAAAGAACTTTTTTCTTCTGTTTTTGTCGGTTGATTGTCTTTTTGTGCTATAAGTTCAGGAATTTCAACCGAAGGTTTTTCTGCTTGTTCAATATTCTTTTTATTGTCAAAATCAGGAATTTCTTCGGGAGAAAGTTTTTTTGTCTCTCCGCCGGCTTGTGCGATTAATGCAACGGCTTCAACGTTATTTGTTTTGATAGCTCTGTCTAAAGCACTGTACCCTTCGGTATCGGCCATATTTATATTTAAATCCGTTTTGACAAAAAGTTCGACTGCTTCTTTATCTTTTTTGATAATAGCTTCGGAAAGTCCGTCATTAGTGAACTCGTATCCTTTTATCATTAAGTCGCATTTGTATTCTTCCATGTCATCTGCACAAACAGGTAAACACAGAGCAAATATGGAAATTAATCCTAATAAATATTTCTTAACCACTCTCTTGCACTTTCTCCCGATTAGGGTCATTCACAGTATAGTTTTTTTATGTTATAATGTAAAGAGTTTTTTTATAAAAAATATGAATTTCGTTTAAAAAAATGCGTTACAAAGATTAATAAAACAGTTTTTTCATGCAATTTTTGTTATAGGAAATACTTTTTTAATATAATAATATGTACAGCAATTGATGGTTTATCAGAAAAAAAGAGGATAGAATATGGGCGTTAGTAGTGTCAAAGGTACGAGTTCGGCAAAAAAAGTAACAAGCAGTTCTAAAGCAACGACGAAAAAAACGACAACGTCGACGAAAAAAGCGACGACGACAAAATCGACCGATACGAGTGTTGCATTAGCTAATGTAAAAACTGGTACGGTTAAAAACAAAGACGGTTCTAAAACAAAAACTACCGTTGATGAAAAAACAGGTGCTTATAAAACCGTAACTTACGATAAAAACGGTAAGAAAACCCAATCGAAAACTATTAAAGAAGACGGTTCAACTTCTACAACGACCTATGATAAAAACGGTAACAAAAAGCAAACAAGTGTTGTAAAAGCAAACGGAACGGTTGCGAAAACAAAATATACCAAAGATGGTGTTAAAAAAACAACGACATCGGTAGATGCCAACGGTACAAAGTCTGTTACTAAATACAATTCTGAAGGTGAAAAGACAAAAACAACCAAAAAAGGTACAGACGGTTCGACCACTGTTGTTGCGTACAAAGACGGAACTAAAACAAAAGCCGTAAAAACTGACAAAAACGGTGATATTACAACAGTTAAGTACAATAAAGACGGACAAAGAACATCAAAAGAAGTAAAAGATGTAAGTTCCGGTTCTGTTGATACGACAAGTTACAAGTATGATAAGAAGGGCAATCTTTCCACATCAAAGACAACGACTGTAAATTCGGAAGGAAAAGAAGTTAAATACGTTGATACGAAATACAATAAAGACGGAAACAAAACGGAAGCCGTAACAACGAATAACAAAGGCGAAGAAATTGCCAAGAAAACTTATAAATATGATTCCGACGGAGCTTTAAAATCAACTCAAAAAACGAAGCCCGACGGATATACAATGGATGTTAATTACGATGCAAAAACGGGAAACAGAAAGAATTCCGTTGAAAAATTGGCAAACGGTAAAGTTATTACTGCCGATTACAACATCAATACAAACAAAAAGACTTTCCAAAAAGTTCAAAATACAAATGAAGCGGGTGAAGTTACCAAAACGAGAACTTATACTTACGATAAAGACGGTAAAGTAAGTACAAGAATGTATTTTGACAAGAACGGCGAAGTCGTAAACGTAAGTAAATATACTCGTGATGCACAAGGAACGATGACGAGAACCGATTATAGTGCAAACGGTGATTACGTTGGCGGTATGACCTTCAAATATGACAAAGAAGGCAACAATACCGAAAGAATTGCTTACAATGCAAAAGGCGAAACAACGAAAACAACAACATATTCATACTATGATTCAGGTGTTCGTCAAACGAAAGACAAGGTTGATGCTCAAAACAGACCTTTGGAAGAAAAACGTTATGCATCAAACGGTGTCCTTATTGAACATAACAAATACAAATATGATAAAGACGGAAACGTAATCGGTTCGTCTAAGACAACGTATGATAAAAACGGCAAAGTTCTTACGGATGAAAAAACAGGAACATTTGCAAAAACGGAAGGTACTGATAAAACAGGTAAAAGTGATAAGACAGACGGAACCCAAAATTCCGACAATAAAACAAAGACGGAAAACGAAACATTGTCGTATGAACAAGGTCTTGATGCTTTAACAAAGGCCGGTTTATATTCAGATGATTTGATGGGTTCATTGGAAATCTTAATCCAAGATGCATATACTCAGGCAACCAGAGAACATGACGGAAATGATGATGAAATTACGAAGGCTCAATCGAAATATGACAGTTCAATCAGCGGCTATCAAGATTTGTTCACGGCTATCCAAGACAAACGTTCTCAATCGGGACAAAACTTGGATGCATCAACGCTTGCAAACAGAAATGATGCGGTAAAAGATGCACTTCAAACATCGCACGACTTGTATAATATGATTGAACAACCGATTATAGATGCAGCGTACGAAATTTTGAATAACCCGAATGCGGCAACGGATTTGAAAGAAGATGCTCAAAGAGCATTGAATGAACTTCAAAAGTATAAAGAAAGCTTGCCGGATGTATCAGGATTGACCTCAAATTCAGGTAATTCAAGCAGTACCGACGGAAGCGGAAATAACGGAAATTCTGACGGCACAAACGGTACGGACGGTGCTAACGGAGGCAAAAACAACGGCAACGGTACTGATGGCACAAACGGTGCTAACGGCGGTAAAAATAAAGTTACGAAATCATCAGAATTTGCATACGATACGCAAGGTCGTGTCGTAAAAGAAATAATCAGCGGTTCTGACGGTTCGAAAGCTGTTGAAAATTATACATTTGATATGAAAACAAACCGACTTAACCTTAAAACAAAGGTTAATGACGACGGTTCGTATCAAAGAGCTTCGTTTACCTATAATCCTGACGGTTCGGTTAAAACTATTGCAAAAACAACGGTTGCAACGGACGGTACGGTTTCTACGGTAACAACAACTTACGATAAAGTAGGTAATATTACTGCACAGGAACAATCCGAATTGCCGGCAGGAATGCAAAAATATCAAGTTATCAACGAAATGGCAGAAAAGAAAAGACAGATAAATAAATAATTTGATAATTAATTAAATCTCCGTATTCATTTTGAGTACGGAGATTTTTTATGCCCGATAATCTTTTGGTTGTGACGAAAGCATGGGAAAATTTGTTCGTAAGATTTTGTTATAATCTCATGTTGAACAATGAAAAAATTACGCAAAAAAAAGAGGGAGTTTTAAAGCTCCCGTCTTTTATATTCTTATAAATCAACCATATCTTCCGCTTCTTCAAGAACTCTTGGTGTCATTAAGATAACCATTTCTGATTTATCTTTATAGGTTTTTGTATTTCTGAAGAATACACCGAGGTAAGGAATATCGCCTAAGAGCGGAATTTTTTGAACGGCATTTGTATCATTTTCCACGATTAAACCGCCTAATACCAATGTTTCGCCGTTTTTAACTCTTACGCCGTTCAGTTTCATATTTCTTCTTTCAAGCAAAGTACCTGCTTTAACTTGATCACCCAAATCATCGTATTCATAAACGCTGTCATAAGGTGTTGCATAATTGATATCGACATCCATTGTAACATATCCGTCAGGGGAAATGAATGGTGTAATGTTCATTTTCATACCGCTGTCTTTACCAATTGTGTATGTTCTTGAAACAACAGGTGTATCGGTATATGTTGATTCTGAAATTTGAGAGTCAACTTTTTGAACATAATCTTTTGTTAAATCGATTTCGGAAGAGTTTCCGTTTGTGATAATAATTGTCGGCTTTTGGAGAACTTTTGCTTTTGAAGAAGTTTCAAGCCAAGTAATTGTATCCCAAAGAGCTGATTTTCCGTAAGCACCGATTTTGTATGAGCTCGGCATATTTTGTTTGTTGAAGAAAATAATCGGTCCCGTTTGCAATACACCGCCAATGAAGCTTACGGGGAAGTCACCGTTTTGGAAAACCCAATCGTTTTGGAAAGTTCTGTCCGCGTTTTCGGAAAGTTCCATAACGACAAGTTCAAGAAGAACTTGAGGTTGTTTTTTATCGTGAAGAACAATAAATTCATTGATTAATTGGATTTGTTCGTTAGAACCGCCAATAACGTTGATAGTGCCGAGTGTTGAGTTGTAAACAACAGTAATCGGAGCGGATGTGAATGAAGAAAGTCCGGAACCGTCAACAGTATTTGACATTTTGCATGCAATTTCACCGGCACCCAAAGAAAGTTCGGAAGCTGCCGCAGCTGCACCGGTTGCGGAACCTGCCATTTTTGTAGTTCCTGCATCCGAAGCATTCGGGAACAAAGAATCACAAATCAACTGAGCCATTTCTTTCGGAGTAACGTTATTGATTTTGTAGGTTGTTGTTATCGGTTTTTCGTCGATTTTGGCAATAACTTTTTTTGCCATTAAATAGTCATTTTCCGTTCCGAAAATCATAATTTCGTTTCGTGAAGGATCGGTTACGACAACATCTCCGGTAGAAATTCCCGGTTTACCCAAACCAAAAATGTTTTTGTTTAAAAATTTTGCAACAGATGCTGCATCAACATATTTGATAGGAATTTTTCTGATGCTTTTCTTTGCATAGTTGTTTCTTTTTGCATTATCCAAAGTCATGACAATTAAAGTTTGATTGTCAACGATATATGTGAGTCGTGCCGTTTCCGTAACAAGGTTGATAGCATTTGTTAACGTTGTATCAACCAAGTCCATTGTAACCTTGCCTGATACATCGCCGATAGTGATAAAGTTTAAACCTGCTCTGTCTGCAAACATTCTGAGAACTTGTTGAACATCAGTATCTCTGAAAGAGATTGAAACAATTGAATTTCCGTTCGGAATAGACGGATTTTGCAAACTGACGATTTCTTCATCGTTATTGTCAAAGTTCCAAGATCTTGCACTTGCGGAAAGTTCCAAGTTGCCCAATATCAGCAAGCCTGCAAGCATTATAGGTAATACCTTGTTTTTTAGCATTTTTAACATCTTATAGCCTCTTTTGTAAATTAATATTAGCGTCTTACAGAACCTTTGAATTTTGTTTCCAAATTCGAGATTTCAATCGGATTAGTGATTTTTTCAGCATTCAAAGGCTGTCCGACAGATGCTCTGTAAACATTGTTATCTGAACGGATAACAACTTTATTTTTTGTTATTGCAACAAACTCAAAACCGCTTAAAATATCGCCGATTCTAACCAGTTGGTCTGTGCCGTCAATATTTACGATAGCAGACGGACGTCTTGCATCGTACATAATACCTGTAACTTTTGTTTCCAAAAGTCTTGTAATTGTTTCGTCTTCCGGTTCAAGTTCCGGAGGTTCAATTACTTCAAAATCCAAACCGTCATTATTAGCGGCTTTGAATTCCGTATTTTGTTTAGCCTTACCGCCGACGGGAGCAAACGGATTTTTTCTTCCGACATCACCGATAGCGATAGTAACATTATCCGTATCATTTGGTTTGTTGGCAAATGTCGGAGTTTCTTCTTCCGCTTCAATTTCCAAACCTGATGAATCAGCTGTACTTACGGGTTTTTGACCGTCAACACTAAGACCTTCTTCGCCCGTTTCTTCGATGGCAAGTCCTTCTTCTTCGTTTTCTTCAGAGTTTGAACCGTCTTCAACATCGATGGATACTTCACCGTCAGCGTCGGCATTTTCACCGTCAATTACCGTTTCAACGGTTGTTTCATCGGTAGTTGCTTTGTTTGTCATTTTCTTTACGGCAAGGAAAATTCCGCCAAACAAAATTAAAAGCACAACAAGTGCAACCACACCGATGATTATTTTTTTCTTTAAATCATCGCCGCCGTCATCGCTACCGTTTCCACCGTTTTCTTCACCCTCTTCGGTGCCTTCTTCGTACTCACCGTCTTCGTATTCACCGTCGTCAAGAGTTCCGAAATCCGTGTCATCCCCGTAATCACCACCGTAATCATCCGAGAAATCTTCGTCAGAGTATTCTTCGATATCGTCTTCCTTATGCCATTCGTTTGGAGTGTTTAACATTCTTTGTTTTTCTCGTAAGAACTTATCGTTCCTATTTATATATGAATTAAATAATTATTCTTCAGAAACTATTCTGCACTACTATCTATAATATACCGTTTTTTTTTGTTTGAAAAATACTTTACATAAAAAAATACTTACCCAAGCGTATTTTGGGTATTTAAATTAATAATTATTATTTATTGTTACTGTATAACTTACACATCATTATAAGTAAATACCAATCATTATAGGGCTTTTCGCTTTTTAAAAAAATATCGGATTGTTTTTTCTCAAAATATTTATCAAAAAAAATATTTGTAAAATTTTGTAAACAATAATTACATTTTTCGGGAACTTTTTCAATATGTTGCAAAATTGTGAAAAGTAGACTGTAATGATAATTTTTGCTAAAATGATGGCAAGGGAGAAACCAATGGCAACGATACAGTTAAATTTAGCTACACCGACAGAACTTGCAAAGTCGGTTTTGGATATAGAAGCGAAATCAATTACGGAATTAAAGGGAAGAATAGGTGAAAACCTTACGCAGGCTCTTGATACGATTATTAAGAGCAAAGGTCGGGTTATTGTTACGGGCATGGGAAAATCCGGACATATCGGAAGGAAAATTGCCGCAACTCTTTCTTCTACAGGAACTCCCGCATATTTTCTTCATCCTGCGGAAAGTACTCATGGTGATTCCGGAGTAATTACGAGACAGGACGTAGTTATTGCCCTTTCAAACAGCGGGGAAACTTCGGAATTGTTAAATCTTCTCCCGTTGATAAAACGTTTTGAAGTACCGCTTATCGCATTTGTAGGTAAAACGACCTCTACACTTGCAAACCGTGCGGATATTGTATTTGATGTATCGGTTGAGCAAGAAGCATGTCCTTTGGGAAAAGCACCTACTGCAAGCACGACAGCGGCACTTGCGATGGGTGATGCACTTGCGATTTGCTTGTTGCAAAAACGAGGATTTTCGGCGGAAGATTTCTTGTTGTTCCATCCGTCAGGTTCGCTCGGAAAGGGTGTTTTATACACGGTTGGCGACTTGATGATAAGAGGTGATGAGTTGCCGCTTGCTGATGAAAATACGAAATTTTTGGATGTTGTTAAAATTATTTCCGACAAAAAGTTGGGCTGTGTAATTTTGACAGACGAAAACGGAAAGATGACGGGTGTTTTGACCGATGGCGACATCAGAAGAATTCTGATGAAACATTTGAAAGTTGATGAACTTATAACAAAAGATGTTATGACGAAAAACCCGAAAACAACGACAGAAAAAGCACTTGCAGTAAAAGCACTTGCTTTGATGGAAAAATATTCAATTACAAGCCTTGCGGTTTGCGACGAAGAAAAACGACCGACAGGCATAATTCACATTCACAATTTATTAAGAGCCGGAGTTGCATAGTATGAAAGAAGATGAACTTAATAAAGCGGTGGCAAAAATTAAAATCGCCATTTTCGACGTTGACGGTGTAATGACAGACGGCGGACTGATTTACGACCAAGACGGAAAAGAATACAAAGTTTTTAACGCAAAAGACGGACAAGGTCTCGTAATGCTTAAAAGAGCCGGGGTTAAAACGGTTGTTATTACTGCAAAAGAATCTTATATGGTTCAAAAAAGATTTACGGACCTCGGATTTACGAGAATTTATCAAGGTCAAAAAAATAAAGAACATGCACTTGATGAAGTGGTTGACGATTATGAATTAAAATTTGACGAAGTTGCTTATATGGGGGATGATTTGCCTGATTTGTGCGTACTTCGCAAAGTCGGTTTGCCCTCTTGTCCGAAAGATGCCGTTCCCGAAGTCATTAAGGCTTCAAGATTTGTAACGGAAAGATTGGGCGGGCATGGTGCCGTTCGTGAACTTTGCGATTTGATTTTGAAAAACAGACCGTAAAATTGCAGAAAAATTTTGAAAATATAACGAGAAAGGATTTTAAATTGAAAAATCAAGATAATGAACAATTTGAACTCGGACTTTCGACGGAAGAACTCGAAAGAAGAACGAATAAAGATGCACTTCCTTCAACTACAATGTTAAAAGTTGATGCACCTGAATTTGAAAATTTGGCTGAAGGGGACAAAGAAGCCCTCAAACACCTTGTAAAAGCGGGAAAAATTTTGGAAGAAGTTCATTTACAATTGGACAATCCGAAAAACATTCCGTTCAGAGAATTTTTGAAAAAAGAAATCGCAAACGGCAACAAAGATGCTGAAATGACAATGAAATTGTTTTTGGGACAAAAGGGCATGAATGCTCTCGACACGGAATCAAATATGATTAACCTCGCAAAAGGGGTTGAAGAAACTGATGGCAAAGGCTTTTACCCTCAAGATTTGAAGGCTGAAGAATTTCAAAATATTTTAATTAAAATGCTCAAAGACGGCAAGGATGAAGAAGTTGCAAAAATTGTTAATCAACGCTCGGTTGTATTCCGTGACGGGGAAAACCTTAAGGCTGTTGATTATACGGAACTTTTCAAAGATGAGTTTGAAAAAATGGCTCAAGAATTTGAAAAAGCGGCAGAAACTTCGACAAATGCTGACTTTGCGGAATATTTAAAATTGCAGGCTAAAGCATTGAGAGTGGCTGACCCGATGGCAGATGCTTATGCGGATAAGAAATGGGCAACTTTGCAAGACACTCCGCTTGAACTCACAATCACGAGAGAATGTTATGACGACACCCTTTCGACAAGCATTTCCGAAAACAAAGAATTGCTCCAAATGCTTGACGAACGAGGAATTCAGGTTTATCCGAAAGATTCTTTGGGTTGCCGTGTCGGAATTGTTAACAAGGAAAGCACGAATGACCTTTTGAAAATCAAAAAATTCTTGCCCGAAATGGCAAAATTGATGCCGTTTAACGACCAATATGAACAAAATATTAAACCCGAAGGGGACAGCAAACAAACAATGGTTGATGTTGATTTGTTAATGTTGGCGGGCGATTGCGGTGCATATCGCGGAGGAGTTACTCTTGCGGAAAACTTACCGAATGACGATAAGATGTCTTTGACAATCGGCGGAGGTCGCAGAAATGTTTACCACAGACAAATCAGATTGGGTGCAAAACCGGAAAAAGTCAAAGAAAGACTCGATGCAATTCTTGACTCCGAACAACACAAATACTACAACCTTGAAGCAGACCACTGGTTCACAATCGGACACGAAAATACTCACTCTTTAGGACCTACACAAGGTCGTGAAAAATTGGGCAAATACCAATCTATCATTGAAGAACACAAGGCTGATGTCGGTGCAATTTCTTGCATTGATATGTTGACCGAAAAAGGTATGTATACAGAAGAACAAAGACTTCAAATCCTTGTGTCGTTTGCGGTTGACAACTTCTTGAAAGCAAAACCGGAATTGACTCAAGCACATAGAGTTCGCTCTGTTATGCAAACTAACTTCCTCGAACGTGAAAACGCAGTCGTTGTAAACGAAAATGGCATAATCCACGTTAATGTGGAAAATGTTGTTCCCGCGGCACAAAAAATGCTCAAAGAAGCAATCAGAGTACAACTTTCACAAGATGTTAACGAGGCCGAAAAATACGTCAACGAATATTTCGTTTGGGACGATGCTTGCGAAAATGTTGCGAAAAACGTTCGCAAAATCAGCAAGAAATTGAACGGCTTCCTCGAAACTCCGCTCGCTGACAAACTTGCGGAAGAATAAAAAACTTAAATCCGAAAAATTGAGCGTGGCAAAAAGCTACGCTCTTTTTTATAGGAAAAAAATCTGATTGTTTTTTATCTTTGATGTCGTTATTATTTAAATATGAGAATAATCGGAATAGATCCCGGTACGGCAATTGTCGGATATGGGGTAGTTGACTATATTGACGGTGAATGCAACCTTGTGACATCAGGGTCAATTCAGACTGATAAAAATTTGGATGATGCATCGAGACTTTGCGAAATCGAGAGTGATTTGACGACACTTTTGGAAATGTATAAACCCGATGTTGCAAGTGTTGAAAAATTATTCTTTTTCAAAAATCAAAAAACGATTATTACGGTCGCACAGGGCAGGGGGGTAATTCTTGCTACACTTGCAAAATGCGGTGTTAAAATTTTTGAATACACTCCGTTGCAAATAAAAATGTCGATAACGGGTTACGGCAAAGCAACCAAGCCGGATGTTGCGGAAATGGTTAAAAAACTTATTAATTATACGGTTTTCCCAAAGTTGGACGACAGTGCGGATGCAATAGCTATGGCGGTTTGCCACGTAAGAAGCAGTGAGGTTTAAATGACGTACATTAAAAATTTGGCAATAATATCTCTTATTTTCGGTGCAATTTCGGGGGTTTTAGCTTTAATTCCGATTTTTGGAATTTTGATTTTGCTAATCCTGATTTTTTGTTCTTCATTTTTGATTATCGTTTTTATGAAAAAATTTGCACTTTTGCCCAATCCTAACGAGCAAACGGGCATGCTTTGGGGAGGAATTTCCGGTTTTGTAACGTTTATCGGATTTTCAATAATTTTTTTACCGTGTTCATTTGTGTTGTCTTTGATTTTCAAACAATCTTATTATACGGGAATTGCGATGATTTTAAAAAGCGGATTTTCAATAATGATAATGCTTGTGTTGTTTTTAGCAATATTATGTGCGATGATGAATGCGTTTGCGGGACTTGCTTCGATTTATTTTTTCAACTCTCAATCGGCAGTGCTTCCCCCCAAAAATACAAATTTTAATTTGAATGTAAAAAAAAGGAAATAATTTATGGCTTTTAAATCAAAAATTAAGACAATTGAGTGGGTTGATAATGTTTCAAGAATGATTGACCAAACTATTTTGCCAAAGGAATTTAAGTTGGTTGATATAAAAACTTGCGAAGAAATGTATGACGCAATCAAAACAATGATTGTTCGCGGAGCTCCGGCAATCGGAATTGCGGGTGCTCACGGTGTTGCACTTGCTGCACTTGAGGCAAAAAAATCCGTTCAAAACAGAAAAGATTTTGATAAAATTATCAGAGAAAAGGGAGAATATTTAAAAAGTTCAAGACCGACCGCAGTAAACCTTATGTGGGCAGTTGATAAGCAACTCGAACTTTTAAGCGAAGATTGCCCGATTGACGAAATTACCCAAAAACTCATTGATAATGCCGTTGTTATGGAAAATGAAGACATTGAAATCAATAAGAGAATGGGCGATTTTGGGGCGGAAATCGTTCCAAAAGGTGCAACAATTCTCACTCACTGTAATGCAGGTGCATTGGCAACTGTCGGCTACGGTACCGCACTCGGTGTTGTTCGTTCTGCTTATGCCAAAGACCCTACTATCAAAGTTTTTGCGGATGAAACACGTCCCCGTCAACAAGGTGCAAGACTTACAACTTGGGAATTGACCGAAGACGGAATAGACACAACGCTTATTACGGACGGAATGTGTTCTTATTTTATGAATAAAAAAATGATTGATGTTGTTATAACCGGTGCGGACAGAATTGCCGCAAACGGTGATGCTGCCAATAAAATCGGTACTTATACTGTTGCAATTTCCGCAAAATATCACAATGTGCCTTTTTACATCGCAGCTCCGTTGTCCACAATTGACCGTTCGATTAAATCAGGCAAAGAAATTAAAATTGAAGAACGTAACAGAGAAGAAGTTACGCATATCAACGGTGATTGGATTTGCTCGGAAAAAGTCAATGTTATCAATCCCGGATTTGACGTAACACCAAATGAATTGATTGCGGGAATTATTACGGAAAAGGGAATTTTGAGACCTCCGTTTGAACAATCAATTAAAAAGGCATTTGAAGAATAAAATTAAAGGCTCAATTTTGAGCCTTTTTTGTTAATTCTAATTTGCTTCGGGCGGGAGTTTCGGGCTTTCCGCTTCAGCAATAACCTGATAAATTCCTTCGACTTCTTTATAGCTCATGCCTTGTTCGCATCTTGCCGAAAAATAGCCGCTTTCCGCTCCAAAATACATTACGAAAATTTTATTACCGTCTCTTCTGACATTTATGTTTACCCCGTTATCGAGAGTGTATACATCGTTTTGGGGGTATTTGTTATAATCTCCGCTGTTGTCTCCGCCGTTAATTTCTGATTGACTTTTTCGAACTGTTACGTACCTGTTTTCATCAAGCGGGTAGGTGATTTCAACCATATCTTTCATCGCTCTGACAGTGTAATTTGAAAGTATCAATGGGAATTTGAAACCTGCAATTTTTGCGGCTTGAGCAAGATTATCGTTGCATTCAAACCACGGATTTGGCATTTGGGTTGTTGTTTTTAATTCCGAACATCCGCAAAGCGTTGTGAATATTGCTAAAATTGATAAAATTTTTAATAATTTCATAAATATTTCCTATATTTCATTTAAAAGATTTTTAATTATTTCTGCGGATATTTGAGCGGAATGATGTTCAAATTCACCGAAATTTTCAGTTTTTGTTCCGTCAGCAAGGTCAGAAATCGCACGAACAATTAAAAACGGAATGTTGTTCAAATATGCGGTTTGTGCAATTGCGGCACTTTCCATTTCCGCAGCCGTTGCTCCAAAAAGTTCTTTTAATTCTTCTTTTTTTGATGAAGTGCCGATAAACATATCTCCGGAAGCGATTAATCCCTTGTGAATACAGTCTTTTGACAATGTTTTCAGTGCAACTTCTTCAAATTTTTCATTTAATTTTTCATCAGAATAAAAAATTGTCGGTTCTTTAGGATTGATACCGTTGCAAATATAGCCTCTTGCGTATCCCAAAGCCGTTGCATCAAAATCGTGGTGAACTAATTTTGTTGCGACAACAACATCACCGATTTTTAAATCGTCGGATATTCCGCCGGCAACCCCCGTGTTTATTATGTAATCCGGAGAAAATTTGTCCGAAAGAAACTGAGTGCAACTTGCCGCCGCAACTTTGCCGACCCCGCTTCTTGCTACGATGACGTCGTGTTCTCCGACAGTTCCTTTGAATACGGTAAATCTTCCCGCATTAATTTCTTCCGGGTTTGCAAGGAGTTTTCTTAAAAGCTCTATTTCACAGTCCATAGCACCGATAACGGCAATTTTATTTTTCATAAGTCATTTTTTCCTCTGTCCAATTTTTCAAAACTTCCGACATTTCTTTAGCCGTGGATTTTGCACCTTGTAAATTGTGTTCTTTATAATTTCCGCATTCTTCCTTTTTTGCCCCGGGAATTTCGCCTTCAAAATCTTTTATAAAATTAAAAGTTTCCTGAATAAGAGAAAGAGCTTCTTTGTGGGAAATTTTGTCTCTGACAAGGAAATAAAATCCTGTTCTGCATCCCATCGGACCTACGTAAATAATATCATTTGCAAATTTCGTATTTCTTACGTAAGTTGCAAATAAATGTTCAAACGTGTGCATAGTACCGTTTTCGAGGTAATCATTTTCGGGATTGTTCGGTTTTTTCATTCTGATATCGTAAGTTACGATATCTCCGTCAATTCTCGAAATATACATACCTTTTTCTAATTTGTCGTGATTAACACTGAAACTTGCTATTCTTTTCATAATTTCTCCTGATATGAAAAGATTTTACAACAATTAAGATTGAAATTAAAGAAGATAATAAAAAATAAAAAAACCACTCGAAAGAGTGGTTTTAATTTGCCCCGGGCCGGACTTGAACCGGCACTGAGTTTGACCCCAATCGGATTTTAAGTCCGACGCGTCTACCATTCCGCCACCGGGGCGAACGGTTTGTAAGTTAAGAATATATCAAAAATTTTTAATTGTCTACCCAAAAATCAATTTTTGTTAAAATTTTATATTATTTTATTAATTTTTACTGAATTTTTCTTTTTTATCTTGTGAAAAAATATATTATCATGCTATTATATTTTTGTAATAAACGGATTATACTTAAATTTTATAAGAAAATTGAATATAAAAACTGTTTATAAATTGCACTGTAAGTCGATTTATACGTTTTGTAAACCGCGTAAAAAATCAACTTGCGGGCATGGTGACGATTTTCGTCAATTCCCGTTAAGGGGTATATTATTGAAAGAACGAGGTATAGGACAATCGAATTATCAGACATCGTATTAAATTCATTAACTCTGCTCTTCGCTCTTATGGCCTATTTGATGTATAAAAAATACACAAGAGTTGCCGAAGAGAACATGAATATTCTCAAAAAAGACTCCGAAAGAGAATCAGCGATTAAGAAAGAAGCATTGATTGCCGCAAAAGATGCCGTAAAATCGGAAAGAGAACGTTTAATTGAAGAAACCAGAGACCGTCGTCAGGAATTTGCACGTACGGAAGAAAAATTGACAAAACGTGAAAATTCTATTGAAGACAAATTGCAATCCATAGCCGAAAGAGAAGCTAAGATTGACAAGCAAAAAGATGAACTTGTCGAAAAAGAAAATGAAATAGCTGATTTGGAACGTAAGCATATTGAAGAACTCGAAAGAGTTTCAGGCTTATCTGCCGATGAAGCGAAAAATCTTCTTTTGGATAAGTTACGTGCGGATTTGCAACAAGAATCAAACCAATTAATCCGTGAAAACGAAATCAGAATTAAGGAAGATGCGGACCAAAAGGCAAAAGAAATTTTGACAACGGTTATGCAACGTTGCTTAATTGACCAAGTTGTTGAATCAACCGTATCAGTTGTTCAACTTCCTTCGGATGAAATGAAAGGTCGTATTATCGGTCGTGAAGGAAGAAACATCAGAACTTTGGAAACATTGACCGGTGTTGACTTTATCATTGATGATACTCCCGAAGCCGTTGTATTATCTTGTTTTGATCCCGTAAGACGTGAAATAGCAAAAACCGCTTTGGAAAAATTGGTTCTTGACGGACGTATTCACCCCGTCAGAATTGAAGAAACCGTTGAACGTGCAAAGGCTGAAATTGAACAAAAAATATTCCACGAAGGTGAAAGTGCCGCGATGGATATGGGCATTATGAATTTGCACAAAGAATTAATCAAAACATTAGGTCGACTTTATTACAGAACAAGTTACGGTCAAAATGTTTTGAAACATTCTCTTGAAGTCGGTCATATTGCGGGCATGATTGCTGCTGAAATCGGTGCGGATGTTGCTATTACGAAACGTGCGGGCTTGCTCCACGATATCGGAAAAGCAGTTGACCAAACACAAGAAGGTACACACATCGAATTGGGTGTTGAACTTGCAAGAAAATACGGAGAAAAAGAAGCCGTAATTCACGCAATTGAAGCTCACCACGATGATGTTACGGCTAAAACCATTGAAGCGGTTTTGGTGAAACTTGCAGACGCAATTTCCGCAGGTCGTCCGGGTTCAAGAAGAGATACTCTTGAAATTTACATCAAACGTTTGCAAAAACTTGAAGAAATTGCAACAAGCTACGAAGGCATTAAGCAATCATTTGCAGTTCAAGCGGGACGTGAAGTTCGAGTTATCGTTCAACCCGAAAAATTTGACGATACAACAAGTGCAAAACTTGCAAGAGATATTGCGAAACGTATTGAAGATGAACTTGATTACCCCGGACAAATCAGAGTTACGGTCGTAAGAGAAGTTCGTGTTACGGAAGTTGCAAAATAACAAAAATCAGTAAAAGAAAGCGGTATGTTTTTGCCGCTTTCTTATTATTTTGAAAGCGGATTATGGAAAAAGATACAAAATTAAAAATTGTGTTTTTCGGTGATTTGGTAGGCAAAGCTGGACGATATGCCGTTCGTGATTTTTTGGCGGAAAAATCTTCGGATTTTGATTTTGTAATCGCAAATGTTGAAAATGCATCTCACGGTTTTGGTTTAACGGAAAAAAATTATAATGAATTGTCTGAATACGGTATAGATTGTATGACTTCAGGCAATCATATTTGGGATAAAAAAGATATTTTTGACTATATAGACAAGGCGGAAAAGCTCATCAGACCCGCCAATTATCCTGAAGCTGCAGGAAAAGGTTACAGGATTTTTGAAACATCAAAGGGTAAAATCGGAGTAATAAATCTTTTGGGCAGAACGTTTATGCCTGTTTTTGATTCTCCGAGATATGTTGCGGAAAATGCAATAGAAGAAATAAAAAAAGAAACAAATGTTATATTTGTAGATTTTCACGCAGAAGCGACAGCTGAAAAAATGTGTTATGCAAAATATTTCTCTTCATTAGGAATAAGTGCATTTGTCGGAACACATACCCATGTTCAAACGGCGGATGAAATGATAATTGACGAAAAAACGGCATATCTTTCGGATGCCGGATTTTGCGGAGATACTGAAAGTATTATCGGAATGGATTATGAATCCTCGATAAAACATATGTTAACAATGATGCCTTGTCGTTTTGAAGTGGCAAATTCGGGCAATACGTGCATCAACGGAGTAGTTATAACGGTTGATGTTTTTACGGGAAATGCCGAAGATATTGAAAGAATTAATTTAAAAAAGACATTATAAGGAAATAAGAAAATGAGAGGATAAAAGTGAAAATCGATTTACACATTCACACCACTTATTCAGACGGTGTATTTTCGCCTGAAAAAGTTGTTGATGCTGCGATTGAAGCGGGATTGGATGCAATTGCCATAACCGATCACGATAATGTTTTATCGTACCCTGTGGCAAAAGCTTATCTTGATAAAATTCAAGTTGAAAATTCCCCGAAACCGCTGATTTTGATACCCGGTATCGAAATTAACACTATTTACAAAGGTTACGAAGTCCATATTTTGGGATATTTTATGAATTTGGAAGATGAAAATCTTAAGAAAGTAATCAAATTTCAACAAAATGCAAGGATTAAACAAACCAAAGAAATTTTAAAACTTCTTGCCAAAAAAGAAGGAATAAAAATTGATATAGAAGAAATTCAAAAATCCGTTTCAGAAGGCGGAAGTATCGGACGTCCTCATCTTGCAAAGGCAATAAGTCAAGCAGGCGGAACGGCGAGTGTTGTGGATGCTTACAATAAATATATAAACAGTAAGTCTCCGGTTTTTGTTCAAAGAAAAACCGTTTCTCCTCACGAAGCCGTAGAAACAATATATGATGCGGGCGGAATACCTGTATTTGCTCATCCTTACGATGTTGAAATCGCCGAAAGTTTGACTAAAGAATTAATAAATTACGGTTTGAGAGGACTTGAAGCTTATCACCGCAAGCATTCTCCCGCGATGGTGGAATATTTTTCAACATTGGCGGAAAAATACGGTTTGATAATGACGGGCGGTTCGGATTTTCACGCTCCGCATCCTCAAAACGGAAATATTATCTTGGGTAAAAGCTTTATTCCCGATTGGGTTTACGGCAAATTAATCGAAGAAAAGAAACGTTTGGACATGGCATAATGAACCAAAAAGGATATTCTCTTATAGAATTGTTAATGTTTCTGTTTATCGTCGCAATAATCGTTGTGGCATTGTTTCCGCTGACGGTTATTGAGAAAGATCAGGCACAGAGAATAGCCGTTTGGAAAGATTTTTATCCTGAATTAGTTTATGCACAAGACTTGCTCAAAAATCAAGAACCGCAAGTTGTAAGGGCATATTCGGAAGTTCCGTATCTGAATTCTGATGTGTATTTTGAAGAGTATGCAAAGTTTTTGCCTGTCAATAAGGGGAAATTGATTGATAACAGAGGTTACAGATACAGATATTTGAACGGAAGAAGTGTCAAAAAAAATTCAAAATATTATGCCGATAAATTTTTAGAGTTGGAAAACGGTATGATTATCGGTTTTGCTGATTTTGAACGAGGTTCGGACAATGTTAAAAATTCTCCCGTCGGGCAAATGTTTATTGATATTGACGGAAAAAATAAACGCAGAAATTTCATCGGAAGCGATGTATATGCCGTAAATGTTTATGCTGACAGGCTTGAACCGGTTGGGACAAATCTTTCGAGACAAGATTTGAAGGAAGATTGTTCACCTGTCGGAACAGGACTGAATTGTGCCGCATATTATCTTTACGGCAGTGTTTTTTAATATAATCTTTATGAGGAAACGGATATGTTAACTTGGTCATTGGAAAATTTAATAAGAACTTGTCTTTATTTGGCTTGCTTTTTTACGGTTGCTGGAATTGCAAAATTTATTGTTTTTGCCGTTAAAACAGGAAAATTAAAAGCTCAAAATTCAAAAATTAAACCCAGTTTTTTATTTGATGAAGTTTATACATTCCAATCCGTTGCGGCATTTTTTACGGGATTTGGATGGCTCGGATATTATCTTTTGACACATTGTAAAGATGTTTCTGTTACATATTGCATTATATCAGCTGTGATGGCGGGCTTTATTTGTTTGCAAATTTCGGTGAAAATAATGTTTTCAATGAAGAAAAATTTGTTTGAAGAAACAGAAAAAGAAATGTGGACAGAAGAAAACGGACTTGGCTGTCCTGTTGATGAAAAAGCCTTGGAAGAGAGCAGAAAAAAAACAAATTAAGAAATTAAAAGCTGAGGAAGACTCTTCAATCAATTAACCGCAATAAAATCGTTCGAACCGAAGTGTCTGTCATAAAAAAAACTTCATAAAAAAGAAATTTTCAAAAGAAGAAAAAAACGAAACAAAAATAAAAAAATCAAATATTCGTACTATGAAATAAGATATGTTTATGATAACTTATATTCTATAAATGTTATAGTATTTCATGCTTTTAAAGCATGCCTAAAGGAGAAAAAATATGACTGAAAAAAGAGTATGGCTTTTCAAAGAAGGAAATGCCGACATGCGTGCTCTTCTCGGCGGTAAAGGTGCTAACTTGGCAGAAATGACCAATTTAGGATTGCCGGTACCTCCCGGATTGACTATCACGACAGAAACTTGTATGGACTACATCAACCACGGAAACAAAATGCCCGAAGGCTTGATGGACGAAGTAAAAAAAGCACTCGTTGAAGTCGAAGCACAAGCAGGTAAAAAGTTCGGAGATAAAACAAACCCGTTATTGGTTTCAGTACGTTCAGGTGCAAGAGTTTCAATGCCCGGTATGATGGAAACCATCTTGAATTTAGGTTTGAACGATGAAACAGTAGAAGCGATGGTTAAATTAACAAATAACCCGAGATTCTGCTATGATTCATATCGTCGTTTCTTGACAATGTTCGGTTCAGTTGCTTGGGAAATGGACAGACAAAAATACTTTGAATCAGAAGTTGAAAAAGTTAAGGAAAGAGAAGGCGTTAAGTCAGATACTGAAATTTCTGCAGAAGGCTGGATGTCACTTATTCCGATTTACAAAAAAGTAATTAAGGAAGTAACGGGCAAAGAATTCCCGCAAGATCCTTACGTACAACTTCAAGAAGCAATCGAAGCCGTATTTCGTTCATGGAATATCCCGAGAGCAGTTGCTTACAGAAACATGAACAAAATTGACCATAACTACGGTACCGCAGTAAACGTACAAACAATGGTATTCGGTAATATGGGTAACGACTGTGCAACAGGTGTTTCATTCACAAGAAACCCTGCAACAGGCGAAAACAAATTCTACGGTGAATATTTGGTAAATGCACAAGGTGAAGACGTTGTTGCAGGTATCAGAACTCCGAAACAAATCGCAGAACTCGAAACAGATATGCCTGAACTTTACAAGCAATATGTTGCAATCGCAAAACAACTTGAAAACGGCTATCACGATGTTCAAGATATGGAATTCACGATTGAAAGAGGTAAACTCTGGATTCTTCAAACAAGAAACGGTAAGAGAACAGCAAAAGCTGCAATCAAAATCGCTGTTGATATGTATGAAGAAGGTATCGTAACAAAAGAACAAGCAATCAAATTGGTTGACCCGTATTCAGTTTACCAAGTATTGCTTCCTTGCTTCAACCCTGCAGCAGTAAAACACGCTCACAAGATTTCAAAAGGTGTAAACGCATCTCCCGGAGCAGCAGTTGGTAAAATCGTATTCGATACAGAAGAAGCAGCAGAACGTGGTGCTAAGGGCGAAAAAGTTATCCTCGTAAGAATCGAAACTTGCCCTGATGATATTCACGGTATGGCAGTTGCACAAGGTGTATTGACACTCAGAGGTGGTGCTACATCTCACGCAGCAGTAGTTGCAAAAGGTATGGGCAAACCGTGCGTTTCAGGTTGTGAAGATTTGACAATCAACCTCGAAAAAGAAACAATCACTTGTGCAGACGGCACTGTATTCCACAAAGATGATATTATTTCATTGGACGGTGGTACAGGTGAAGTTATGGAAGGTGCTAT
>CACZSN010000016.1 GCA_902783835.1 uncultured bacterium | reverse complement strand
TTCTCTCTCCTGTTCTCTACTCTTTTATAAAGTCTTTCTTCTCTAAAAAATTGTCTTTTTGTATATATTATTCTTAATATAACTTAACATGATAGTTATATCACACTTCTCACAATGACTTCAGCCGTATTGACAAAGACATGACAAACCAATATTTCAAAATTCTTTTAATAACTTACAAAGTAAATTTATAAAAGAGGTAATTTTCTCCCAAATTTTTTGTTTCGAAGGGGATATTATTTTTGGTTAAATATTCATTTGTATATGTATCAATTTGGTTCAGATAAGGCAAATAGAATGAAAACAGCCAATATGTCTTATTTTTATCACAAGATTTTAGCCAATTCATATATTCTTCTTTTTCGAAACCCGTATCGGAAAAGTTAATATCGGGAGCAATAATTTCGGCATCTTCCTTTCCGTAGTATTTAAAATAGTAGTTCACAATTGAGTTATGACGAATATCAATATAGACATCATCTTCTTTCATATTTTTGCAGACATATTCAAATATTTCTCTTATATGTTTATCTTCCGAAGTAATTTGAATGTTCAATTTCATCGTATACATTTTTTCAAAATAATGAAAATTGTAGTTAACGAAGCTTGTCATCATAAATAAAAGTATAATGTAAGAAACACCTTTTTTAAGAGAGAACCAGTCAAGATTTTTAGATATCAAAAGTATGATTAGGGGTAAGAGAAACAGGATAGTTCGTTCACTAAACGGATAAATTTTCAATATTGACGCAATTACGGACAATACAAATATGCCGGATATCAAATAAAATTTATTTCTGTTTGTAAGGAAAAAACTCAAAAAGCCCGATAATATCATTAATATTATCAATTTAAAATTACAAAACTCGAAAAAATACAAAATATTATTTTTTATTGTCAAAATATTTGAAGAGATATCTTTAGAAAAGAAACCGCAAAGTTCGATATTTTTCCAAAGGTATATTAAGTCTTGTTGAGTTGAATCGGCACCATGAGCTTGTAATAAGTAATAGGCACTTACAATCGCAAAAGGAACGGACAATACACACAAATTGATAAATGTTTTTTTATTAAAATTGTTTAACAGTAGCAGCAGAACTATTATCGGAAAAACGAAGAGAACAGGATAGGAGAATAAAGCCAATATACCGATTATTAAACCGAACAAAGCATAATTTTTCTTTTCAGCGGAGTCAAATATTATATAAAAATACAACAGCAATAAAGCAATCAAAACGTCAGAAGAATACTGTTTGAAGGCTTGAGCGTAGTATATTAATTTTGAGTTAACGGCAAATAAAAATAAAGCAAACAGAACAGAAATTTTGTTAGACAAAAACTTTTCGGCAATTTTAAAAAACAGAAAAACGGAAACAACAGACGAAACAAAAGGAATAAATCTAAAACCAAACTCCGAAATTCCAAATATATGATAAATAATCCAAGTGGATACCAAGAAGAGAGGGGGTGATTTTTGACAATAATCAAGGGTTGTAAATAAGCCGAAAAAATCCCGAGAGATTATATTCATAGCTAAAGAAGCATCATCCATATAAAGATATTGATGGGAGAAAAAATAATAGCTTCTTGCAATAATGCCCAACGCAATTAGTGCAAAAACAACAAACAAATAGACTTTATTTTTCCAAATTTCCAATAACTTTATCCGCATAATATTGACATTTAAAAGACTTGCAAATATTATAACTCAAAAGGAGTTCGCATTTTAATGAAAAAAATCCTAAAGATTTGTTTCTTAAATATTCTTATTGTTTTCATTTTATTTTTGATTGCGGAAATGGTGTGTTTCATAATAGATTACAAAAAGAATGTGTATAATCCGAGGCACGGACAATATCATATAAATGTTGAATTCCCGCCAAATTGGTTCAAAACATACACTTTTGAGCAGCAACCGTATGATTTGAGAAACCCATCCGGTTTAGAATACAAATCTGCACCCGTGATAATTTTCGGATGTTCTTTTGCATACGGAGACCGATTACAGGAAAATCAAACGTTTTCGTATAAACTTGCAAAACTTTTAAAAGCCCCTGTGTATAACAGAGCTGCTTGCGGCTGGGGATTTCAGCATATGTTTCACCAAATCAGGACAAAAGAAATCTTTAATATTGTAAAACAAAAACCGCAACATGTTATTTACGTGTATATGTATGATCATATTTACCGTATGTATAGACACACTTACTCTTTTCCGTTTAATAATTGGTTATTCCTTCAATATAAATATGACGGAAACGATTTTGTAAAATATAATCCCAAATTTCCGTTTTTGGAAAGATTATGCTTGTCCGGAGAAATTTATCATTATATTGCAACAGAAAAATCAAATAATCCAAAATATTTCGATGAAAATTTTGATTTGATGAAACAATATTTTATAAAAAGTAAAAATGAATTGGAAAAAGAATACGGCAAAATTAATTTTACTATCATAAAATATGAATTTGAGGAAGAAGGAAGAGAAATCTATACAAAATCGTCAAGATGGAAAGAACTTGAACAAGAAGGTTTTACGATTTTAAACACAACCGAGCTTGCAGGACGAAAACTCAATCAACGTGAAGATTTTGCGGATGACGGATTTCATCCGTCCGAAAAAGTTTGGGACTTTTTAACTCCGATAATCATTAAAAGATTAAACTTAAAATAAAAATAAAAATTCAAACGCAATACGTTTTATTAGAACAGAATTGAAAAATATCCGAAAATTCCGCTCGTTTGCAAAAACAGAATACGGATTTGTTTGTTTTCCCCAAAAAGTTTTTTGATTACAACATTTCTTCCGGATTTTTATATTTTTTTCGCCAATTTTTCATTACTTTGACATTCAAATCGAGAAAGATTTTTTTATCGGCAAGTTTTTCAAGTTCGACTCTTGCATCTATTCCGATATTTTTAATCATATTACCGTTTTTACCGATTAAAATCATTTTTTGGCTGTCGTGTTCGACAATAACGGTTGCATAAATTTTGTCAATATTTTCTTCTTCCTTGTATTGGTCAATCAAAACCGCAATACTGTGGGGAATTTCGTCCTGCGTTCTGAGCAAAATCTTTTCGCGGATTGTTTCAGCGGCAATTTTTCTCATTGTTTCATCCGTCAAATCGTCCTCGTCGTAAATCGGTTCTCCTTTGGGCAATTTACGATAGATGTTATCGATTAACGTATCAATGTTTCTGCCTGTTTTAGCCGAAACTTTCACGAGCGGATAATTTTGTTCAAACAGAGTTTTATATGTCAAAACAATTTCGTCACGTTTTTGAGGATTTTTAATATTATCAACTTTGTTGCAAACAATAATGACTGGGACTTCAGCGGAGTTGAGGATATTATTTGCAATCCATTTATCGCCCTTACCGGCTTCTTCTGAGCCATCAACGACAAAGAGAATTACATCGGCATCGGGAACGGACATTTTTGCTTCGTCAAAGAGGATTTCGCCAAATTTGTCCCAAGGTTTATAAATACCCGGAGTGTCGATGAAGATTATTTGCCCTTTTTCGGTTGTATAAATTCCTTTAATTCTTCGTCTTGTTGTTTGAGGTTTATCGGTCGCAATTACGATTTTTTGTCCGATAATTTGATTCAGCAAAGTACTTTTGCCGACATTGGGGCGACCTATAATTGCAACAAATCCTGTTTTTTGTTTCATAAAACCTCTAAATCTTGTTTGTAATCAGTGCGATAATATCGTTATAGACGATATACAGCATAAATATTATGAGCAAATAGAAAAATATTCCCGAAATAATTTCCGAAAATTTTTCATCTACCGGTTTTCCCTGAATTTTTTCAATCAAAAGGAAAAGTACGTGTCCGCCGTCAAGAGCAGGTATCGGAAGCAAATTGAGATATGCAAGGTTTAAACTGATAATTGCCGTCAAAAGCAACCCTTTGAAAAATCCCTGATATTCAATAATATCAGACCCGATTTTTGTAACCGCAACGATACCGTGCATTTCTTCCATCGGAATGCTGCCGGTGAAAAGTTTTGCAAGTCCGTATAGCATCATATCCGAATTTGTTTTGATGTATTTGTAAGAATACTCTATGTTTTCGGCAATATTTCTTACGGGATAAACGACTTCCGTAACACCTTTTTTAATACCCATCATACCGTCTTTATCAGGATAAATTGTCGGCATTTTGACTTCTTTTTCATTTCTCATAACCGTAATATTAACGGGGTGTCTCGTATCCGACAATGAGTATGCTAAATCTTCAAATGTCATCGGAATTTTTACTTTGTAAACAGTTTTGCCCCAAATATTGTCACGAACCGCTTTTTGACTTTCCGTAAGTTCAACTTCTTTGGAAACATATTGTTCAAAACCCATTACTTCATCTTGAGTCAAACGAATTTCAGCCTCATCATCAAACTTCGGCAATTTTACAACCGTACCCTTGTCAATAATTTTTGACGAATCAAGATGAGGATTTAATTTTTCCAAATCTTCAATTTTTTTATTAACTCTGTCTTCCGAAACAAATCCGTCTTTTTCTCTGCTCAAATAAAGATATTGAGTCAAAATATTGGGCAAAGTAACTCTTGAACCGTTAATTTCATAAAAAACATCGCCTTTTTGGAAATGAGCTTCCCGAACGGATTGAACGGCAGTCGGTGCAAGTTCCTCAAACGTAGTTTCGAAGGTATTTGAGGGCAATTTGTGCCATACACCCGCAGCGAACATTACCAAAAATATTGCGGTTAAGAAATTTGCGAAAACCCCTGCAACTATTACTATTAAACGTTGCCAAACAGGTTTGTTTGCAAATCTTTCCGGAGAATCAACAGCAAGTTTTGAATTAGCATCGTCATCAGGAAACGAAACATAACCGCCCAATAATAAAGCGTGTACCAAAAATTCCGTTTCGCCGATTTGCTTCCTAAAAAGAGTCGGTCCGACAGGAAGTCCGAATCCAAACTTATCAACTCTGATTTTGAATGCTTTTGCGGCCAAAAAATGTCCGAATTCATGCACCATAACCAGAAAACTTATTAACAAAATCATTATGATAATGTTCACGTATTTTCTCCATTTCTTATATAATAATCTTATGATAAATATATTAAAAAAACTACTCGATTTTATATACGAAAATAAATGCTATTTTTGTTCATCTTCAAAAGAAAACTCGATATTTTGCTCAAAATGCTATAATAGCGTGAAATTTTTTGATACAAATCCCGTTAAAAAAATCGATAACATAAATGTTTATGCCGTAACTTTTTATAAAGATGTTACACAAAAATTAATACGTGCCGTCAAATATCACAATAAAAAAAATTTGGCTTTCTATCAGGCAAAACTGATGTACGAATATTGGAAAACTTTAGATATTTCAACCGAAAACTTCCTCGTTATACCTGTTCCGATGTTTTTTTCAAAAGCAAGAAAACGGAAATATAATCACATGGATTTGGTTTGCGAAGAATTTTGTAAGTTGTCGGGATATGAATGCGACTTGAAATCACTAATCAGAAACCGTGAAACAGCACCTCAATATAAACTTTCCGGAAAAGAACGCGAAAAAAATTTGAAAGACGCATTCTCTTTGACAAAAAACGAACTTAAACAACCGATTTTGTTGATGGATGATATTTCAACAACAGGAACAACAATAAAAGAAATTCTGAAAATATTTAAAGAAAATAATATAAATAACATAACCGTCCTCGTCACCGCAATTCCCGAAACCCCATCAAATTATATTTACTAACTTCTTAAACAACTGATTATAAACCGCTGCACCCCCGTTCACTTTTTAACTGAAATATCTAAATACCTAAAAATTTTCCCCGAAAAAAGGCAATTTTTTCTCCTTAAAATACTTATTATATCTGTAGGCTTTCTTCGTCTATACATTTCTAATAATATCTTTTCGCAATA
>CACZSN010000015.1 GCA_902783835.1 uncultured bacterium | reverse complement strand
TTGTAAATTCAACTTGAGCGGCTAAACTCGCTACGCTCAAACAGGTAGCCGCATTGTTGTTGTTTCATTAACCAAAACTACGTTACTCCGTTGATGTGGGGATTTTAATTTTGAAAAAATTATGCCGTCATTCTGAGCCACGAAGTGGCGAAGAATCTTGGAAAAGGATTGTTGTTGAAAGCAGATTCTTCGGGATAAATCCCTCAGAATGACAGAACCATAAAAATTAAGCAGACGCAAACAGAGCGGGACGAAGTCCCTCAGTATGACAATAAATACTTGATGTTATACGGTTTAACACATCTGCTCATTTCTTAATATGGCATGGAACACTTAAATTAAGAGAGAATTATCATTCAAAAAATATTTAGAACTTAGTATTACAGTGCGGACAATATGTTGCATTACGTTTGACGTTGTTTCCGCAATAAGGGCAAACCTTATATACTTCGCCGATTTCGGGTTCGAAATTCTTTTCTTTTTCTTCATTATGCTTTACGACATTTGCTTTTAATCTCAAATACAAATTATAAGCAAAGGCTATAATTATTATGGCAAAAATGATGTAATAAAGTTTCAAGGCAAAAAACAGCCAGCACAAAAATATACTCCAAAGCAAACAACCAAGCCCGTTTATCTGCTTGAAATAATACATTATGCACCGACCTTTTTAGGAGTTGAAATTGATGGCGGCTGTATATATAGCGGTTTTGCTTTTGCCCAATGATAATCATTGTTTCCGCTTAATTTTTTAAATACGGTGTGATACAAAAATTCACCCAATTCATAATTGTCGGCTTCGTAATTTATTGAGTCAATTCCTTTTTCTGACAGTAAGTTGTGAATTGATGTATCCGTAATTACAATGTAGTCATCCGATTTGACCAAAGCTTCTAAATCTTCAACCTGTATAGCTTTGGGTTCAATTAGGATTTCATCGTTTTTATATGCTCCGACGTAAACTTTATGTTTCCTTGCATCAAGGACAGTTAATGTTTTTTTGTCGCTTTTATTGATTTTTGCAAGGATTTCAAGTGACGGAACGGGAACAACCTTAATATTAAGTTGCTGAGCTGCGGTTCTTGCTATGACCGTACAAATTCTAATGCCCGTAAAACTTCCGGGGCCTTCGTTAATACCGATTGCATCAATGTCCTGAAGTGTAATTTTTTCGGTTTTGAGAAGATTTACAATTTCCGGAACAAGGTATGCACTGTGATATTTTTCGTCATCGGAGCTGATTGCTTTGCTGACAATGATTTTGTCGTCTTCACCATAAGCAATATATGTTTTATTTAAAGATGTATCAAAGGTTAATATTTTCATTGTTTTCTGCCATTTTTTCGAGAATTTTTTTAGACTTTTCGCCAACGGCATCGAAAGTCATTTCCCTTTCAGTATCTGTCAAATATGTTATATTTACAATCAACCTGTCGAAAGGTAATTCAGTGTCGGGTGAAAATTCTGCCCACTCAACCATTGTCAAAATTTTGCCTTCAGAATATTCTTCAAGTTCATCGGAAATTGTTGCCACACCTTCGCTTTCGAGTCTATACAAGTCGAAATGGTAAACTGGAATTTTTCCGCTTTTGTATTCATTCAAAATTACAAAACTCGGACTCGTAACTTTTTGTTTAACGTCAAGATATTTGCAAACAAATTTTGTAAAAGCTGTTTTGCCGGCACCGATATCACCGTGAAGGCAGACGAAAGCACCAGTTTGCTCGATTGTTTCTGCGAATAATCGTGCAACCTTTTCGGTATCTTCAAGATTGTTGCAGCGATAAGTCAGAGTCATCAGAACAAATCTCCCATGCCGAAGGTGAATGCACCTTTGCTGTTACCCTTGCCGACATTGGTAATCGGATAACCGTAATCGATACTGAGTGGGCCGACACCTGGGACGAATACTTTGATACCGCCACCGAATGCAACACCGTATCCGGGTCTGTTATACATTCTGTCGGAAATCGTTGTGTTGAAAAGTTTACCAGCATCAACAAACAATTCGAATTTGATGTTATCCAAGAACTTCATTTGCTTGATTCTGTCCAAGAAGAAGAACGGTGTGTTCAACTCGATTGAACCCATAACGTAAGAGTTCCCCGTACCGATAGAACTCATCTTGTAACCTCTTACAGAGTAAGGACCGCCAAGTCTGAATGCCATAACCTCAGGTACATCGCCATGAATTGCTCCGCCAGCACGACCAGTAATTGACAATGATGATTTTGACATAACCGGGAAGTATTTTTTGATACCGCCGGTTAACATACCGTGAGTGTCTTCAGTATGTGCCAAACCGATATTTTCGGTAAATTTAAGGTTCGCAACAAGTCCGTCTCTCGGGTTTACATCTCTGTCTCGAGTGTCATAAACCAATGACGGTGCTAAAGCTACAAATGTACCGCCGCGAAGCTGTTTTGCACGTTCTGAAATCGGAATTCCGTGAGCTGCGTACAAATTAGCCATTTGTCTGTAATTACCTTCGGTTAAGTCGATATTTTCAATACCGATTTTGAAAGAACCCGAAAGGTTATTGAAACGCTTAAATTGTCTTGATGCAACCGCTTCAATACCAAATCTTCTTTCAATAGCAAGCGGTACTTGATAACTTGCAAAGTCTTGCCAGAATGCCTTATACAACATTGAAACATCCGTTCCTCTGAATCTCGGGTCGAAGAAACTGATGTCGCCTTGCAAGTTTGCTCTGTCCAAAGTTGAATCATCGGACAAGAGAACACCAGTACCAGCCAAGAAGTTCAACGAAATTCTTTGACCTCTGCCGAGGAAGTTATTTTCAACGAAACCAACCTGACCGAAGAAACCCGTTGCCGTATCCAAACCGGCACCAACACTGATTGTAGCGGTTCTTTGTTCGATTAAGTTGATTGTAATGTCATAATAATTCGGATCGTCGCATTTTTCGATTGTTCTGTTAACATCTTTGAACGCTTGCGTACCGTAAAGTCTGATTAAGTCCTCTCTGACTGTATTTTCGTTGTAAATCGTGCCGGGGACGGACAAAATATTTCTGTTAACAACATAATCTTTTGTTTTGTTGTTACCTTCGAATTTGATTGTGTTGATGATACCTTCTGAAATATGCATGTTTACGCAACCATCGGGATCATCTTGAACGTTTTCGACACGGGCAAGAATATATCCTTTTGACGCATAAAGTGCTTCAACCTTTTCGACCGCTTCGTTTAGTGTCGCAATGTTTTGCGGTTGATTTTCCAATGGTGCTAAAAGTTCAGAAATTTCGCCTGCTGAAATTACAGAATTGCCTGTAATTGTAAATTCCGTAATAGGTCTGTTTTCTTCAAGATAAATTTTTAAAACAACATTATTATTTTTATCTTTTACCGGAACAGCACGCATACGTTCCGTAAACCAACCCATATTATAAATTTCCGTCAAACATCTTTGAATGCTTTCGGGAGAATAAACATCGCCAACCTGCAATTTCATCGCATTTGTGATGTCATTATTCTGGATAATTCTGTTTCCCTCAATTTTAATTGCCGAAATAACGGGGGATTTTCCCTTTTTTTCGGATTTTTGTTTTTTCATATCGGGCATGTCGGACAAATCGGGCATCGGAGCATTTTGAAAAGAACCGTTATCTTCTTGTGAAGGAACGGGCGGTTCAAAATCAATCGCCGAAACAGGCATCGCCTGCCCCATTATTATCATTGAAATTAAAAGTATATATGTTTTTATATTTTTAAGAATTTTGTTCATTAGTCCGATGGTTATCCGAGAGGATTACATAATAATCCTTTTTCATTATAATTCATTTATAAAAAATAGACAAACATATTTATATCTTTAATTTTTTGTAATATTTTTTTAGGATATAATTAACTTAATTGTTAAAGGTTTTAAAAAAATATGTCGACATTTTTAATAAAAACATTCGGTTGCAAAACTAACCAGACAGAATCTGCGGTTATGGAAGAAAAACTTCTAACGGCAGGCTTTTTGCCGGCTGATGGTGTCGAAAATTGTGATTATTATATTTTCAATTCTTGTGCCGTAACCTTAGAAGCGGAAAAAAAATTATTGCAGGCAATAAAGTCTGTTAAGCATAAAAATCCCGCCGTGAAAATTATTCTCACCGGATGTTATGCACAACTTCATAAAGATGAGGAAAATGAGCTTATAGACAAGATTTTCGGCATTTATGAAAAACCCGATGTCGTCGAAATTATTAAAAGTCATGAAAAAAAATTCGTTACAGAAATTAACGAACACAGAGATTTTCGATATGAAAAACTATCGAAATTTAACAGAACAAGGGCAACCATAAAAATTCAAGACGGTTGCAACAACCGCTGTTCATATTGCACAATCTGCATAGCAAGAGGATTATCAAGAAGTTGTAAGCAAGAAGATGTTCTTGAACAAATTAATGCATTAACCAAAAACGGTTACAACGAGATTGTTTTGACAGGTATTCACGTCGGTCAGTGGGGCATTGATTTTCCTGAGAAAAAAACCTTGCTTGATCTTTTAAAACTCATTGATAAAACTGATGCGAAAACAGTCAGGATAGGTTCTTTAGACCCCAATGAACTTACGGATGAATTGATTGATTTTCTTTCAAAATCAGATAAGTTTTGTCCTCATTTTCATTTGTCGCTACAATCCTTATGTGACAAGACTTTGAAGAATATGAACAGGCATTATGGCTATGAAAAAATCAAAAATGTCGTTACGAAATTAAATGAAAAATTTGAACGGGTATTTTTAGGTTGTGACATCATCGTGGGTTTTCCGCAAGAAACGCTCGAGGACTTCGATTTGACCTTGGAAAGATTGAAAGAATTACCCCTTTCGCAAATTCACGTTTTTCCGTATTCCGTAAGACCGAAAACTGTTGCGGCGACTATGCCTTGCCAAGTTGAACAGAGCGAAAAACATCGTCGTATGCAATTAGTGAAAGATTTGTCGATAAAAAAACATACGGAATTTTTGCAAAAAAATATCGGAGCGGAATATTTTGTTACGGTTGAAAAAAATCCTGACCGTAAAACAGGCTTGTATAAAGCGGTTACGCCTAATTACATAAAGGTATTATTTGAAGGCTCATCCAAAATTAAAAACCGATTTGTTAAAATCAAAATTGATAAAATTGAAAATGAAACGGCAATCGGGCATGTTGCGGAAGGTTAATGAACTATACCGCCGTAATAATCCAGATGAATTTTCTGCAAAGTTTTGCCAATAACATCGCAATAAATCCCAATAACAGGTCGTATATTGCTCTTGTGAAGCTTTCAAAGAGTAACCAATCCATAATATACGAAAAGTTTTCATGTTTTAAAAGCAGAACTAACAGCATATAGAAAAATCCGAGGATATGAATGATTAAAACGGATGTTAATGCAGCTTTGAAAATATTTTTGATTGAGTGGTTGCGATACATTATTCCGCCTGCAATCAGTGATGCGGGAATAAATGCCAGAATGTAACCGAAATAAGGCTGCAAAATGTAGTTAAAGCCGCCGCCGAGACCGAAAACAGGGATGAAAGTCAGACCCAAAACTATGTAGAAAAATGCCGAAGTCATTGTGCAAGCCGCACCTAAAAGTGTTACGGAGAAAAGCAAAACAGGAACTTGCGGAACATAAAAGTATGCTTTTATCGCAAACATTGAGGCAACATCGCTGAAAAATTCCGGGTGCAACATTCCCACAAACGGCTGCAAAATATTTATGAGTTTAATTCTTGTAAATGTAGCAACGATGAGCATTATTGTAAAAAAAACAACGAGAGACAACATTCCGACTAATCTCAGAGGGGAATATGTTTTTATTTTTTTGTTGTTTTGTAGTTCGTTTGTCATTTCGTTTTTCCGTAAAAATCTTCTTTTATTTTGTTGTAGTTTGTCTTAAATTTATCATACCAAATGTTTTCGGTAAACATTATTAAGGCATCTTCATTATTATCTTGATAATATTTTTTTCTTGTTCCGATGGTTGAAAATCCGAATTTGTCATAGAGAGAAATTGCGGCGATATTACTTTCTCGGACTTCGAGGGTAATATATTTAATCATTTTTTTGTAGCATTCATCAACCAAATCGAATAATAAAGTAGTAGCAACACCTTGACGGCGGAAATCAGGGTGAGTTGCGATAGTGGTAATGTGAGCTTCTTCAAGGATTTGCCAAAAGCCGTAAAAGCCTGCCATATCGCCTTTTGCCGTTAATGCACAACGATAAGTTGCCAATTTGTTCGAAATTTCGTTTTCAAAAGACACTCTTGACCAATGGTGATTGGGATAAGCAACTTCTTCAATCTCCATAACTTCATCGAGGTCAATGTCCGCAATATCTTTAATAGAAACTTTTAATATCATACGATTATTTTACCACGATTGTTAAAACGGGGCATATCGATACGTTTTTGTTAAAAATTTTACATATTTAAAAAAATACATTATTCTTTTATCAGAAGGGGAATTTTTATGAAAAAGATTGTATTATATATTGCATTAATGATGTTAGTCGCACCTGTTACGCAAGAAAGAGTTTGTGCCGGAGAAAATAATAATCCGCAAACCGTTACAAATCAAGCAATTCCCTTAAAGTCGGATGATGAAAGAATTTTTGAGCAACAAGAATTTGCAAAAATGAAAGCTGATGAAGCAATAAAAAATGCAAAAAAACAAAATTCAGAATATAAAAAAGCTCAAAAGGCTGCAAAAAAAGAACTTCAAAACCTCAGACGACAAAGAAATGAAGAACGTCTCAGATACGAAAAAGAATTGCAGGAAAAACAATCCGAAAACACAAAAATAATGGCTGAACCCGAAAAGACAGTCTCTGACAATGTTTCAGAAGAAAAGTCTGCCGAAAAAAATTTTCAACAGGAAACGAAAGAAATTAAACATAACTTGCAGCCTCAAGAACCGGAACCCATGGCTCCCAAAAGAACCGAAGGTCTTGTTGAAGATGAAAAAGTTATAATGGAAAATTCTCAAACTGTTTACGATGGCGTAAAACCCGAAGACAAAGAGTATAATGAAGAATTACCCTCACAAGAATTAAAAACCGATAAAAAAACAGAACCCGAAAAATTATTCAATGCAATTGAACAAACGGAACAAGATGAACAAAAAAATGTTTCAAAACCCGCTGATGAAGAGCTTTCTCCCGTTGCGGACAAAAAATCGGACTACGTTCCCGTTGAAAAAAATAAAAAAGAAATTGCTCAATATAAAAAACAAATTAAACAAGCCGGTTTAAAATTTAACGAAGAAGATTTTGTTAAACAGGCTGAAATGAATAATACCGAAATGGTTCGAACCTACCTTATGGCGGGCATGAAGCCTGATACTTCACTTAAATCAAATACAACACCTTTGATTTGGGCAAGTTTTAACGGAAATCTTTCGATGGTAAAAAACCTTGCAGAGGCTGGTGCAAATGTAAATATTGTTAATGCGGACGGATTTACCCCGTTGCACGCAGCTGTTGAAAGCGAAAATCCCGAAGTTGTAAGATACTTGCTTCAATGCGGTGCAAAAATCAATACCGCAACGGCAAAAGACGGTACAACACCTTTACATACGGCTTGTTATAAGGGAAACAGAGAAATCGTCCAAATTTTGCTGGTTGCAGGTGCAAATGTTGAAGCCAAAACGGTTCATGGAGCTACTCCGCTTGTTACAGCTACGTTTTACGGCAAAAAAGATATCGTTGAATGTTTGAAGGCTAACGGTGCAAAAATCGATATCGATTCAAAAGAAGGCGAAGTCCTTGCTAAATCTGCGATTACGGCAAATAAAACCGACTCTTACGATGAACTTGTAAAAGCAGGTGCAGACATTAATATGACTGATGCGGAAGGCAAAACGATGTTGCAATCTGCCGTTGAAAAAGGTGATGCAAAAACGGTTGAAATGCTTATCAAAGACGGTGCGAACGTCAATGTTAAGTGCAAATATAAAGACAGTTCCGATGTAACTCCTTTGATGACGGCTGTTTTGACTAAAAATGAAACAATTGTCAAATCTTTGTTAAAAGCAAATGCAGACTTAAATCTTAAGGATAAAAATCTCGGATTGACAGCGTTGCAAATTGCCGTTTTACAAGGGGATGAAGATACGGTTGCCGACTTGATTTTTAACGGTGCGGACATTAATTCGCTTACCAATGACGGTTTCACTTCGGCCGACCTTGCTCTCGGCAAAAAAGATGTTTCAATGCTCAAAAAACTTGTCGCAAGCGGTGCCATGTTCGGTAAAAAAACAGGCGGAATTCTTGTTCAATACGGATGTTCGATGACTTATGATTCTGCGAAAAGTCTTTATAAAATAGACACAAATGACGCAATTTCGGCAGTTTTGGAACTTGAACAAACCCAAAACGATGAATATGTAAAATATATGGAAAAATCTTACACATTCAGGAAAGAACAAGGCTTTGTCCTAAATGCTCATATATTGAAGGTTTACAGACTTTTATATGAGATGATTAAATAATGACTTCAAGCGTTTATATTCATATACCGTTTTGTAGGCAAAAGTGCTATTATTGCACGTTTTCGTCATATCCGCAGCTTGATTTGAGAGAAAAGTACCTTGACGGTCTTTTAATTGAAATTGAGAAGCGATATCTTGGCGAAAAAATAAAAACGCTCTATATTGGCGGCGGAACACCATCTTTGATTGGTTTTGAGAAAATTGCGGAAATTTTATCAAAATTTAATCTTGAAGAAAATGCTGAAGTTACGATTGAAGCAAATCCGGAAAGCACAACAAACGCTTGGATTAAAGGGGTTTTTGATTGCGGAGTAAACAGATTAAGTTTCGGAGTGCAAAGTTTCGATGATAAATTATTAAAACAAATCGGACGAAAACATACGGTAAAACAGGCTTTTGATGTTATTTTGTCCGCAAGAAAAATCGGTTTTAAGAATATAAATGTCGATTTGATATATGGATTGCCAATGCAGACTATGTCTGATGTTTCGGCATCTGTTATCACAGCGTGTGAACTTGGTGTTGAACATATTTCATCTTACGGGCTTAAGATTGAAGAAGGCTCGAAATTTTTCAGAGAACGTCCAAAATCCTTGCCGGATGAGGATATGCAGGCGGATATGTATTTGAAATTATGCGAAATTACCGAAAAATACGGTTATAAACATTATGAAATCAGTAATTTTGCCAAAAACGGATTTGAATCAAAGCATAATTTGAATTATTGGAATGCTGAAAATTATTACGGTTTCGGTTGCGGTGCAAGCGGTTTCGAGGGGCAAACAAGATATACACACGAAAATACGATAGAAAAATATCTCGAAAATCCGTTAAATTTAACTGAAAAAGAAATTTTGACAAAAGAGGTTCAGCTTGAAGAAACGATTTTTTTAGGTTTCAGAAAAGCAGACGGGATAGATGTTTCGGCGATAAACAAAAAGTTTGGTACAGATTTCGAAAAAAAATATTTTGAAATTTTAAAAAAGTATGAAAAATATTTAAAAAAAACGGAAAACGGTTATGCATTCACGAATGAGGGGTTTTTAATCAGCAATTACATCTTGTCGGATTTTGCCGAGTAGGCTATTATAAGATTATGATTGATACACATGCACATTTGAATATTGAATGCTACGCAAGCCGAATTGATGAGTTATTGGCTGAAATTCAAGCTGCCGGTGTGGAAAAGGTTATTATTCCCGGAGTGGTTCCGAAAGAATTTGACAGTATTATAAATTTGATTGAAAAATATGACAATTTGTACGGTGCAATCGGTGTTCAACCCGAAGAAATTTCTGATTTGCCTGAAAATTGGGAAGAAATTGTCGAAAAATATTGTGACCATCCGAAAATCCTTGCCGTCGGTGAAATCGGACTTGATTATTATTGGATAAAAGATAAAGAAAATCACGATTTGCAAAAAGAAATTTTTATTAAACAAATCGAAATTGCCAAGCGTAAAAATTTGCCTGTTTTAATTCATGACAGAGAAGCTCACGGTGACACTTTTGATATTTTGAAAGAGCATACCGAAGGTAAAATTCCGGTTGTAATGCATTGTTTTTCAGGTTCTCCCGAATTTGCACAAAGATGTTTAAATGAAGGATGGTATCTTGCTTTGGGTGGAGTTGTAACTTTTAAAAATGCTAAAAAAACCAAAGAAGTTGCCAAAATTGTCCCCCTTGATAAATTGCTTCTTGAAACGGATTCTCCTTATTTGACACCTGTTCCGCACAGAGGAGAAGAAAATTCTCCCGCTTATGTGAAATTTGTAGCTGAAGAAATTGCAAAAATCAGGGAAATATCTTTTAAGGAAGTCGATGATGCAACAACGGCAAATGCAAAAAAAATATTTAATTTTGGTGGAAAATGAAAGAAAGATTAGATAAAATTTTATTTGATTTGGGTTATTTCGAAACAAAAAGTAAGGCTCAAGCCGCAATAATGGCGGGGAATGTTAAGATTAACGGCGAAAAAATTACAAAAGCCGGTTATCAACTCGAATACCACGAAGGAATTGACATTGAGGTCAAATCTATGCCGTTTGTTTCAAGGGGCGGTTTTAAACTTGCAAAGGCAGTTAAGGCCTTTGATTTAAACTTGAATGACAGGATTTGCCTTGATGCGGGTGCTTCAACGGGCGGTTTTACCGATTGTATGCTTCAAAACGGTGCAAAAAAAGTTTATTCCGTCGATGTCGGATACGGTCAATTTGCTTGGAAACTCAGAACCGATGAGCGAGTTAAAGTCGTTGAAAGAATGAACATTAAAAATTGTTCAAAAGCCGATATATATGATGAAACCGACGTTTTGCCCGATTTTTGTGCAACGGATTTGTCGTTTATTTCGATAAAAAAAGTTTTAAAAAATATTTTAACTCTTATGCAACCCGAAAATATTCAAATCGTATCGTTAATAAAACCGCAATTTGAAGCGGGTCGTGATGAGGTCGGCAAAAACGGTGTGGTTAAAGATAAATCTGTTCATAAAAAGGTTATTCATGAAATTATTGATTTTGCTCAAGAAGAATTGAGTCTTTTTGCCCTGAATTTAACAGTTTCTCCGATAAAAGGACCTGCGGGGAATATTGAATACCTTGTACTTTTGTCCGACAAAGCGGAAAATAAACAAGAATTTGATATCGAAACCATTGTCAATAATGCAGTTCAGGAACTTTAGCGGAAGAAAATGAGAAAAACGGATTTACATTTACACAGTAATTTTTCAGACGGAAGTGAATCGCCAAAAGAGCTTTTGGAAAGCATAAAAGCCTCTCATATCGTGAATTTTGCATTGACTGACCATGATACGATTGACGGATGTGAAAAGATGAAATCGCTTGTTCCTCCGGAAATTTATTTTATCCGAGGGGTAGAATTGACGTGTGAAACCGAGGATTTCGGCTGTCATATTTTGGGATATCTTTATAATGAAGGTGATAAAGGACTTTCCGAATTAATTCAAAAAGGAAAAAAACTTCGCAGAATTAAGCTTGAGAGACGAATTGAATATTTACGTGAAGTTTGGAATATTGATTTGACAAAAGAAGAACTTGATTGGCTATATTCCCGTCCGAGTGTCGTAAAAACTCATTTTGCAAACATTTTGGTTAACAGAAATCTTGCAACAGATACGGTTTCTGCGATGAAAAAATATCTTGACGCTTGTGTCGTTCCAAAAACAAAATTTTCGGCAGAGGAAGGAATCAGCGTTCTTTTAGCAGCCAAAGCAACTCCGATATGGGCACATCCTCTTGGCGGTGAGGGGGAAGTTCATATTTCAAAGAAGAAATTTATTCAGCGGCTTGATATAATGAAAAACCTTGGCATAAAAGGTTTAGAGTGCTATTATTCACGGTATTCTCAACCTGAAATTGATTTTTTGGTTGAGCAGGCTAAACTTAACGGACTTTTGATTAGCGGCGGAAGTGATTATCACGGCAAAAATAAGACCGTCAAAATAGGAGAACTAAGTGTTGACGGACTTGCCGTATCGGAAGAAAAATTGACACTTCTTTTCGCACTGAAGCATAAAGAATAATGCAATCGGTGAAATTTCCCGAAATGGTTTTGTCTGTTGTATTTAAACTCTACCGTAAATGTCTTCGTAACGAATGATATCGTCTTCGGAAATATAGTCGCCTTTTTGAACTTCGATAATTTTCAAATCGGTATCATAAGGATTTTGCAAAGAGTGTTTTGCTTGAACGGGAATATCGATGCTTTGACCGGCTTCGAGGTAGTTATCTTTTCCGTCTAAGACCACTTTTGCTTTTCCTTCCAAGACAACCCAGTGTTCAGAACGGTGATTGTGAGATTGGATTGAAAGTTTTTGTTGCGGAGAAACGCAAATAACTTTCGTCAAATAGCCTTCGCCGTCCGCAAGACAAGTGTACCAGCCCCAAGGTCTGAAAACGGTTTTGTGGACCAAATGAGCTTTGTCATCATCTTTTTTCAATTTTTCAAAAATATTTTTAACTTCTTGTGAATATTCTGATTTGCAAGCAAGGACGGCATCTTCCGTATTAACCAAAATAATATCTTCAAGTCCTATTGCCGCAACAATTTTTTTGTCGGTATAAATGAATGAATTTTTAACGTTTTCGACGATGGCATTTCCTTCCAAAACGTTGCCGTCAGCGTCTTTTTCAGTAACGTCATACAATGATTGCCAAGAACCCAAATCGCTCCAATCGGATTGCAATTTGCAAAGTACAATTTTGTTTGACTTTTCCATAACCGCATAGTCAAATGAAATTGACGGCATGTTTTCAAAAACACCGTATTTAATTGTGTTTGTTTCTTTAAAGTTTAATTTTGAAAGATTTTCAAAAATTTCTTTTGAATAAAGTGACAATTCTTCGAGCAAAGTTGAAACTTTTGCCATAAAAATGCCGCTATTCCAAAAATAATTACCCTCAAGTAAATATTTTTGTGCGGTTTTTAAATCCGGTTTTTCAACGAAACAATCAACATCATATACGTTGTTATTTTCCGATTTTGTTTTAATGTAGCCATATCCTGTTTCGGGATATGTCGGTTGAATACCGAATGTTACGATTTTCCCGTTTTTCGCGGCATCCATACCGGTTTCTACACTTTTTGCAAAACCTTCAAAATCTTTAATCAAATGATCGGACGGAACAATTATGACGACTTCATTTTCGTCTTTAATTTGTTTTAAATATTCAACACTTGCCGCAATTGCAGGAGCGGTATTCTTCGCAATCGGTTCCGCTAAAACAGTAGGATTTTCTTGAAGTTGTGAAAGTTGAAATCTTACATCGGGGGCATGTTTGATGTTTGTAATCGAAATAATATTTTCAGGAGCTATAAAACTTTTCAATCTGTTGAAAGTGCTTTGCAGCAAACTGTTTTCGCCGTCAAGCTTTAAGAGTTGCTTTGGATACAATTCTCTGCTTAAAGGCCATAATCTGCTTCCCGAACCGCCTGCTAATATTATTCCGTACATTTTTTTCCCTTATTTATATATTTTATAAACTACAATTTCACCTTTGCAAATCATCGCTTCTTCAGGAACGTTGCTCATATGGCTTTCATCCAATGAAGACGGACGTTTTACATAACAATTTGCTATTCTGAGTTGACTTGCATTCATTTTTAACGCTCTGATTTTGCACTTTTCGTTACCGTTTTTGCCCGCGTGAGCAGAACCTGATAAAGTACCCCAAACTGTTATGTCTCCGGATGCCGAAATTTCAGCTCCTTCGTGACAATCACCTATAATTACCAAGTTTCCTTCAAATGAAATAAATTGTCCCGCACAAATGGTTTGTTTCAGGTATTTTGTCGGAAATGCTTCCAATTCAAAATCGTATTGAGTGTATTCTTTTTCTTCCGCAACCGGGGTTTCTTTTAATGATTGGAATTTTTCTTCCTTTATTCCCGTTGTCGCAAAAACATCTTCTAATTTGCGTTCCGCACTGTATATAACGTCAAGTTCTTCTTGAATTTCTTCCGGCTTCGGAATATCAAGCGGGATATCGTCTAATGTCTTAATTCCCGTCGTTTCTTCTTCTTTGTCCATCAAATCGGAATTGTCAACTTTTTGTTCAAAATTTTCCGCATAAGGAACGGGTGGCATTTCTTTCGGTTCTTCCGGTTGTTCCTGATTTTGTTCTTCGGGTTGTTTTTCTACTTGAGAATTATCGTTTTGATTTTGTTCGGGTTGTTCATCGTTTTGTCCGAACAAAATATTTACTTTTTCATTGTCGTTATTTTCTTCGGAATTTTCATCGGATTGCGGTTTTGCCCAGTTATTATTTGAAAATCCTTCTTCAAAACTTTGAACTTGAGATTGTTGTTCTACCCAATTTGGATTGTTTTCTTCAAATTTTAAATTTTCTTCCGTTGTTTCAAATTTTTGAGTTTGAATTTCGACCGTTTCACCTTCCGGTTTGCAAACAGGTTGAGGGTCTTGGGGTTGTTCGTTTTGTGAAATTTCACTTTCTTTATTTTCTTCTTGAACTGTTTCAACTTCTTCTTTAACAGGCGAAACATCGGGGAATAATTCAGGTTTAACTTCCGTATAGACAGGTCCTTCGGTATTTACGGAATTATTTGAAAATGCCGTTTCGGGAACCATATCGTTAGAGTTTTGATAAACTAATCCTGCTGAAATTGCTGCATTTCTTGTAATGTCTGATTTGCCCTCAACAATTGCCACAGTTGAGTTAATGCTTTCAATAAGAGACTTAATGCTTAACAATTGCGATTTGTTAAAATCAACTCTGCCAAGTTTTAATTTTATTCTTTGATTTCTTGCGGGTTCTGCCTCAAGTATCGAACTTAAGTCATAAACCACTTCTGACGGAGTGTTCAAATAGCTTAAGTCTATTAAATATAAATTATCGTTGAAACCTTGTGTCATAATCTTTCACTTTATAAAAATTCACTTTAAAATTATAACATACTTTTGCCAAGGTTGTATTTTTGTAAAGTTTTTTGGGTTTGATTTTTCATAATTTGTACTTATAAAAAAAATAAGTAATAATGTTTGTTATGGAGAATAAAGTGAAAAAATTATTAATTTCGGCAATCGTTATTGCTTTTTCGGCATCAATTGTATCCGCTGCGGATTTAGGTCGATATCAACTTACGACGGAAAAGGCTTCCCTGACACAAAGAACAGCGGTGAATGCTGATGAAGACGGTGATACTATTTTTACAAAACCGCAATTCATTCCGCAATACGAACCTTATATGCCGCAAGTTCCGGAAGTCAAAAAAAGCAACGGCACTACAACCGTTGATAAAACGGTAATTCCGACACTTAATATTTCAAAAGAATTAAGAGCAAAGTATTCCAAAATCACAAAAAGCGATAAATTGATTGAAGCTTGTGAATTTTTAAAAGGGACAGCGGGTGATTTTTCTTATCGCTCAATTTTAGGACAAAACAGAACGTCTCATCCTATTGTTATTGAGTTTGCAAATTTTTCAAAAGATAAATCAATCAGCAATAAAGATGCAATAAGTTCTTTTGTCGGTAACAAATACAAAATCAGAATTAATGATAAATTTCTTTCTTCGCCGGCAGGTGCAATCGCTCCGATTTTGGCAAGAGAAGCTCTCGTAAATAAAGATAAAACAGAGGATGATTTGATTGAAGCGGAACAACTTCAAGTTGCTGTTTGGTCTCAAATTGTCAAGAAAAATCCTTATCTCAACAAAAGTCAAAATATCCTCGTAAAAATGCAAAATTCTTTGCTCGACAGTACGGATATAAGTGATTACGGGGCTTTCCTCGAAACAGCTCAGGCTCCGAAAAATCAACAGAAACTTCAACAAAAATCTCAAAATAAACCGACTGCAAAAAATTCCGATGCAAGTCCTCAAAAACCTTCCCGTGCCTTTGGTAAAGCTCCGAAAGGTGCTCCGATGCAAAGAGATTTCGACGAAAATGACAAGGCTCAAAGTCAGAAAGTTCAAAGCGAAATTCTTTCTTTCAACGAAGAAGAACTTCGGGCAAGATATAAAAAAGTTACTTCCGAAACAAGAATCATTGAGGCTTTGGAACTCTTGAAAGACTCTCGAGGCGGGGTTTTCTCTCATAATGCGATTTTGGGTAATAATCCGACTCACAAACCAATTGAAGTTCAGTTTAAAGATTTGGCAGAATTAAACCCGAAATATGAATCTTTTGACGCACTCGGTTGGCGAAAGGGTGTGAAAGGCAAACGCAGCGATAAATTAACCATTTATATAAACCAAAAACATTTCGATGCTCCGGCAGGTGCAATTGCGGCTCTCCTCGCCCACGAAGCCTTGCACCAAGATGAATTTGACTCTCTCAACGAGGAAACTTATGCTTGGACAATGGAAGCTTTTGTTTGGACTCAAATGTGCGATAAATACCCAAATTTAGAGGAAGTTACTCATCCTCTCGTTACCCGCGAAAATATCCTTAAAAAACTCCTTGAAAAAGGTGAATATACAAATAAATATATTAAAAAATCAGTCTTCTCAAATCCGAGCTATTCAACTCTCCCCGTTCGTTCCCCGGGATTTGAAGACGAAATTTAATCAGAAAAACGAGGTCTGTACCTCGTTTTTTTATCCTTGTTTTTTTACTATAACTCATCATCCGTATTTTTAATACAAAACGTTCAATCCCTGTAATTACATGCTTTTGCTCTGTTCAGTCCCGTATAAATTTCAACATAAAATCCTCTTTGATTTTGTTAACTTTTGTAAACCTGCACTTAAAAATCACAGGTGAAAATCGGCTCGCAAATTGAGTTTAGAAATGGTCATTTTTACACTAAATATTTTTTGAATTCCAATGATAATAAGCACTTGAAGCCTTTTTGAAAATATGTTACAATTGTAGTAGAGGGACAAATCCTCAAACAAATCGGACGAGTTCCTCTAAAGGAATATTATGAACGTGCTGTTGTCCGAACGACCCATAGGTATTCAAAAAATAGCCGTCCAAGTTTTAATCACAATTTTTGTCACGGTTATTTTTTTAGGGGAAGGTTTATGCTTTTGGGGAAAGACGGAGTCAGCGGTAGTTTCCGCACCGATTTACGGAACTGATTTACAAATTCAAAATGAAAACGGATACAAATCTTCGGTCAAGGAAGTTCGTGAAAAGTTGTGGAAAATTTCATTGGCGAGAAGATACGGAAATGTTCATAAGTATTTTGTCAAAGACGGAGTTGTTCATATCAGGATGACGAAGTATTTAGGCGGAAATCCTATCAGATTAAACATTGTTGAAATCAATCCTTCTGTTAATCCTGATGTTAAAATAACACCGCTTGTTGCGGGAGACAAACTTGCCAAAAAGGCGACGGTTGTTTCAATGTCGAGAAAAAACAGTGCATTTGTTGCGATAAACGGTTCGTATTTTAAGCCGCAAACAGGTGTACCGCTTGGAATTTTAATGATTGATAAAAAAATTTTGACAGGTCCGATTTATGACAGAGTTGCCTTAGGAATTACGGATGACGGATTTAAAATGGCAAGGGTTTCTTTGAATGCTAAATTAAATTATCTTGGCAGAGAATTAAAAGTCAATAATATCAATCAACCGAGAACGCTTTGTACGGATGTTTTAATTTACACTCCGGAATGGGGTAATATTTCGCCCGCAACACCAAAATACGGTATTCAAATTGCGGTGAGTGACGGCAAAATTATTTCCAAATCGTTATCGCCGGTTGCTATTCCCCAAAATGGTTTTGTAATTTCAGCTCCTCAAAGCAAAGTTAAAGATTTTCTTGCGGAAGAACAGACGAAAACAAAGATTATGAATAAAATTTCATCTCCCCAAATCACGCTTGATGTAAAGACGAACCCTGATTGGGATGATGTTAATCATATAATCGGCGGCGGGCCTTTCCTTGTTAAAGACGGAAATATTTATGTTGATTATATTGAAGAAAAATTCAAACCGATTGCCGGTCGAAATCCGAGAACGGCAATAGGTTACACAAAAGAAGGTAACTTTATAATGGTTACGATTGACGGTCGTGAACAAAAATCAGTCGGTGCGGGACTTTTTGAGCTTGCAAAAATAATGAAAAGCTTTGAATGTCTTTATGCAATGAACCTCGACGGTGGCGGTTCAAGTACAATGCAAGTTAACGGTCAAGTCGTCAACACTCCGTCTGTAAAAGGCGGAATTGCGGTCAGTAACTCGCTTGCACTTGTCGAGGTTCCGTCGGTGGCAGATACGGTCATCGCATCGGTTGAAAAATAACGTTTGAAGTTTAATTTAGCAAAGTTAAAAATTGCATCAACTGGCACAATGACGAAAGTTAAATTATTCATTAAAAAGCGGACTTTAAAGTCCGCCTTCATTTTTAAATCTGTTAATTTAGCAAAAATTATGCTTCTTCTTTTTCTTGTTCTTGGTTTGCAATTTCTTCGCTAACGTTTACATCTTCGCCAGCTTGTTTTGCTTCTCTGAGTTCATTAATTTTTTCGGGAGTAAGAACTTTGAGATTGATTTGACCGTTGGTTTCTTTAGAAAGAGTTTGTTTTACGTCAATACCGTAGTCGTCATATTCTGAACCGATGTTGCCGTCAACGATTTGTTGTTGAAACCATTCGATGTGGTGTTGTGCTTTAATCGGGTATTCAGGGTGAACTTTTAACCAATTCATATATGATGAATTGCCTCTCGGCCAGTTGCAATCGCCACATTCTGCGATGAAGTTTTCCGTGGCATTAGGGCCGCCTTTTGATTTCGGATGAATGTGTTCAATTGTTTGCATTGATTGTTTTAACAAAGCTCTTGCAATTCCTTGAGAACTTCCGTTTGCTTGACCGTATGCTCTTTTAACTTCCGAAAAATCTTGAGGAATGTTCATCGCGGCATCCATAACTTTTTCATAAGTGATTGGATCTAATGAACCTTGTTGTTTTACAAATTTATCGGTGAAATTTCTTCTGTTAATTTCTCCGCTGTTCAATTCTTCAATTTGTTTTGCAATCAACTTTGAAGTCGGATTATTTTCGCCATAAGTTGCTTTTACAATGGTATCAGCTTCTTTTAATGAATTAATACAATAATTTTGAGTTTTTTCTTTAAGGTCTCCGCCGATAGCATTTTTTGCTTGAGCCAAATCGTAGCTCGGATTTTTGCGTGCTTCTTCTGCGGCAAGCATCATAACAACTCTTTGCGGAGTTCTGAAAAAGTCTTTGTCTGCTTCAATTTTGTTCGCTAATTTTTCGCCGTTGATGTTAGCAAATTCAGCGGCTTTAGCTCCCATTTGGTTGTTTCTTACCATTCTTCCGCCACAGCAGCAGCAAGGAACATCATCGATTTTCTTAGTGATGAAACCGCCCGTGCTGACAGGGAAACCGCCAAATGAAACTGTTGCGGCTTGTCCGCCTAAAAAGTAAGATTTTAATGCTCCTTGTTCTGCAACTTTTTGTTGCACTTCCGGTTTTTCTGAAGCAATAGGATTAGAAACCTTTTTGTTTTCGATTGCTTTTGTTGAAATCGCATTAACTGAACTGATAGGAGCAATAACCATTTTATACCACACTTTCAAACACACTACGGATTTTTTAAAAATCCCACACTCGTCTTTTAATACAACTCAAGAAAATCTTTTGTCAAAAAACAAATAATTATTACAAAACCGTTACAAATTGTGAAATTTTCATGAAAAAAATTTCCGTATTAAAGCTAATTTAAGCTGAACAAAGTCTCCCGAAATTATTAAAATTTTTTATTGCAAAAAAAATGACCGCGTTCACGGTCAATTTAGGAATTCCCAATTCTCCTTCGAGCTTTGCCCGATAGATTATTAAGTCTTTTTTATTAAAACAAAACCAATTTCATTTGTGAACAGTTTTCAGACAACTTTTTTTATTTGTTTTTAAAAAAATACTCAACATTCAATTATAGTAATGAATTTGTTGAGCATTTTTATCTTAATCTTTCTTAATATTTTGCCGAAAAGTGGTATGAATGGTGATTTTATTTACGAAAAAGAAAAAGAATTGAGAATTTATTTTTCAAATCCTTCATATTTTTGTTGTTCAAAATATTTTATTCTGTTGATAGGCCAGAAGCGGAATTTTGCACGACCGATAAATCTGTCTTCAGAGAGAAGTCCCCAATAGCGTCCGTCTTCTGAGTTTCCGCGGTTATCGCCGAGCATAAGATATTGACCTTCGGGGATTGTTGCGGGGCCGCAATTCATTTCGGCGTTACATTCTGAGTAATCGCTTTTTACGTACGGTTCTTCAAGGATTTTGTCATTAATGTAAACGTGATAAATACCGTCTTTGTTTGGTTTAATTTCATATTTGTCTCCGGGGAGACCGACGACACGTTTAATGAATGCAATATCTTCGCACCAAAAACCGGTAAGTCTTTTAAACATTGTCCAAGCGTCATATTTTAACTCGGTTGAAGGCGGATAGAAAATCATAATATCGCCTCTGTCAGGTGTTTTATAAAATCTCGAAACTCTTTCGACGAAAATTCGGTCTTTAATATCCAAAGTCGGGTACATCGAAAGTGAAGGTATCCAGCGGATTTCCCCGAGGAAAAATCTGATTATGATTACTGCAACGACTACGAAAACAACCGTATCGAGAGTTTCTTTAAGGAATGCTGTTATTTTTTCTTTGTCAAAATTCATTCTAAATCCTTTTCAATTCTTCGCACAAATTTTTTAGTGCTTTCGCATACTGATTATCAGAAAAATGTTCGAGTAAATCAAGTGCACGGTTTGCATATTTTGCACACAAATCGACGGCTTTGCTTATGGCACAAGAGTTTTGCAAATCGGATAAATTTATTTTTTGTGGATTTGTAATATTTTTTTCTTCCGCAAAAATAATAACGGGAAGGGTGTATATGCCGTTGTTTAAATCAGACAAAACAGGCTTGCCTGTTGATTTTTGGGTGATGTCCAAGATATCGTCTCTGATTTGAAAAGCGATACCGAAATTTTTAGCAAAATTTTCCGCAAAAGTGATATTTTCGTACAAATTTTCTGTATAAAAAGTTGAAAAAAGAGTCGTTTTGAATAATTCCGCAGTTTTTCTTTCAGTCTTTTCTATATATTCATCCACGGAAATAATCTTATTTTTTTCGCCAAGTTGATTAATTTCTCCGGCACAAAGTGTTGAAAACGTCTCTATGTAACGCTTTAAGATGGTTTGATTGTTTAAACTCAGTAATTCTTTTAAAACAACCGAAATCAAAAAATCACCTGAAAGTACAGCCGCAGAGTTACCAAAAATGTTGTTAAAACTGGGCTTTCCTCTTCTTTGTTCGGAGTTGTCGATTATATCGTCATGAATTAATGAAGCATTGTGAATAATTTCCGAAATCGCACAAATAGAGGCTTGTTTACTCGAAAAACTTTCATTAAGAGCTTTTACGGATAAAATAGAAATGGTTGAGCGGATTTTTTTTGAACCCGTTAAAATATATGATATAAAATTTTGAGTTAAAATATTTTGATTTTTTGATAAAATTTCTAAAATTTTTTCATCAACTTGATGAAGTTCGGAAGATATAGTCTCTGTTGCGTTTGAGTACATTTTAAAACCGTGTTTTCTGATAAAATTTTAAAATAATTATAACATATCTTAAAAAATTTTTAATTATCCGCTTGTAATTTTTTTTTGCTCATGTATAATAAAAACACAAACGCAATAATGCGGGGGTAATTCAGTGGTAGAATGCCTCCTTGCCAAGGAGGATGTCGCGAGTTCGAGCCTCGTCTCCCGCTCCATTTAAAAAAAGAACCGATTAAGGTTCTTTTTTTTTGCTTTTTGAGGAAAATTAGGAGTGACGAGGCTCGAAAAAAGA